>JAGPGT010000016.1:0-12560 GCA_018055905.1 Phycisphaerae bacterium | reverse complement strand
TGCTGGCTGATCCCTGTGTTGCTCTGACATCCTGCGACAATGGTCAAGATCAGAATCGCCGCCGCGGTTGTAACAATCCGTGTCATCCTAAAGGCCTCCTTAAGCACTGCCAAAGCTATTTTTACTGGTCCGGGTCCTCTGCACAGGTCAGTTCCGCCTCCGTTGCCATTCCTGTCAGCACGCCACGGGCGCATTTCAGAGGCTCAGTTAAGCCGAACCAGTCCCTGGCGTCAAGCCCCAACTCTCGGAAAAACTCACAAATCCTGCATCCTTCCAGGCCGGTGGTTGCGCGGGCAACCCAAACTGCCAAAGAAAATGCAAAAGTCATGTATGAGCGATCCCTCCGACGTATCTATAGTGGTAGAAGAGCATGAATGATCGCGAATCCAACGAGGTGATGCTGGTGTACGCCGCCCAGCGGGGCGACAAGGACGCTCTCCAGACGCTCCTGCGTCGACACTGGAGCTGGGTCCGGAGTTTGGTCTACGGCGTCCTGGGCGACCCGCGGGATCTGGACGATGTGATGCAGGAGGTCTGCATTCGCGTGATTACCCGGATACAAACGCTCCGAGAGCCGGAACGGTTCCGGGCCTGGTTGGCGATCCTGGCGCGACGCGAGGCGATCAAGGCCGCTCGCCGAAGAAAACCCGAGCTTGTTACGCAGGACGAACCCCCATACGCGATCGATCCTGCGGAGGATGTTGCGAAGAAGGAGTTATTCGGGCGGGTGCTGGAGGCGGTTCGAGAGTTGCCTGCTAAATATCGCGAGGTCTTTATGCTGGCCCATTCCGGGGAACTGACCTACGCGCAGATGGCTGAGGTACTGGACGTCCCGATCACGACGATGCAGATCCGCTTGGTCCGGGCCCGTCGGATGATCCGAGATCGGATTGCCCCGCAACTGGAATACGCATCACGAGGCGATCGCGGAATACCACGAGCAGAAGGTGCATAAGACATGAACCCCCAAGACGACAGACTGGATATCCTCATCGGTAAGCTTCTGGACGGAGAGATTTCTCCCTCCGAACGACGGACTCTCGACTGCCAGTTGGAGAAGGACAGTCGTGCCCGGGAGTTTTTGGAGCAGATGCGTGTGCTGCAGGAATGCGGTCGGGAGATCATTGAACACGAAGTGCAGCGTGGGGAAACGCCCCCCCAAGAGGTCTTCGAACGGGCTTGGCAACGGAGCAAGAGATCGGTCCGACTGCGGATCATTCGCCTTGGCGGTTGGTCTCGTTTCGCGGTCGGGGTGGCGGCCGGCCTGCTGTTTGGACTGGCTTGGCATTGGGTCCCAGGCGGAGGTTTTCAATCTCCGATGGACCTAGCCGGCCGGGAATTGGTGGCAAGGGATACGCCCGTCCAGCCGGAGGGCCTCAGAGAGAGTTGGCGAGGGCTGCAGCCGCGAACTGGCGACCAGGTCACCCGCGAGGTGGAGTGGTATGGTTTCACCGATCCGGCGGGCAATCATTGGCTCATTGAAGGGTACCGTGAGGGCGTGGTCAAACCCGCCTCCTATCACAGCGGTTTATGACGAAAGGAAATCCTATGAAGAGAAATGCGTTGTTGTTCGGATGCGTGGTTCTGGGGATGGTCGGTTCGGTATGCGTTGCTCAGGGCCAGCGGGCTCTGATGGGCGTGGAACTGGATTCCGCTCCCTTGCCTGAGTTGCTGACCAAGCACCTGGGCTTGGAGGCCGGGCAGGGCGTCAGGATTCGAAACATCATCGTCGACAGCCCGGCGGACAAGGCTGGTCTGGTGCGTGACGATCTGATTGTCGACTTCCAGGGCAAGAAGGTCGTTGGGGTGGAACAGATCATCGAAGGGGTTCGGGCCGCAAACGTCGGCGACGAGGTGACGCTCGAAGTGATCCATCTGGGTCAACGCAAAACCCTGCGGTTGAAGCTCCAAGCGGCTCAGGAGAACCGGCAACTCAAGTATCCGGCGGAGCCGGAAGCGATGACGACCTGGCGGCCGGGCAAGATTTTCAAGATCGGCCCTGACGGGCAGGACTGGATGGAAGTTCCCTTCGACAAGATCCCCGACTTCAACGTGGACGTGAATCGTTTCTTCAAAGAAAGGCGCGTCTTCCGCCACCGGGCGGACAATGAAGACTTCACGATCATCATCGAAGGCGATCCGAAGGACGAGAACGCCACGGTGATCGTTCAGGCGGGCGGGGAGGAATACCGCACCACGGCGGATAAACTCGATGCGCTTCCGAAGAAGTACCGCGACCGAGCGCGCGAGGCGGTAGAAAACGCTCGCAAAGATGTGAAGAACGACGTTGTTCTCGGAAAAAGGTTTCGATTACCCGAGCCGCCCCGCCCGGAGGTATACCAGAAGTACTTCCGCTCGATTCCCGGTCCGGACATGGAACGTCTGTCCGAACGGATGGATCGGGCGGTGGAACGGATTCAGACGCAGGTAGAGCGTCTCCAGGAGCGGATACAGGCTCTGGAGGAACGTAACCGCCAGATGTTGGAACAGTTTCTCGACAGGAAAAATACGCCCAATGAGAAGGGGCCCGTCCCCGAGAAACCCGAGACCGTCCCGCCCAGTGCTGGCGACCCCATCTGAGACTTGTTCGTGCCGACAGCCAGGGACTGTTCCTTGCGGGACGGTCCCTGGCGGTTTGTGTCGGCGGTAATGTTCGTAGCGTCTGTGTTGATTCGATTTTCCCCTTTCCCTCTGTTTTCGTCGGATATCCTCTGTTGGAGCAAGGCCTCTCCGAGTCCTTCCCTCCTGCCTGATTTTGGATTGACAAAGTCCTGCTTAGGAGGTATACTATTTTACAAGGGATCGAACAGGGGGGCCTTCGGACGGCCTTGCTGAGTCATCGAGAGGTGGGTGAGTTCGTTGAAGACCATCGCTACAGTCAATCAAAAAGGCGGTTGTGGTAAGACGACGACGGCGATCAATCTGTCGGCGGCTCTGGCGGAAACAGGAAAACGGGTCCTGTTGATCGATCTGGATCCCCAGGCCCACGCCACCCTTGGGCTGGGGCGAGACCCGAACTCCTTTCCGCGAACCATATACGACGTTCTGACGAAGCCCGGCGTGGCGATAGCGGACGTTGTGGTTCGTACGACGATCGACCGCCTGGATCTGGCCCCATGCAATGTCCTGTTGGCCGGCGCGGAACTGCAACTGGCGACCGTCTCGGGCAAAGAGCTGCTTTTGGGCGCAGGGCTTCGCGGCGTCCGGGACGCCTACGACGTCTGTGTGATCGATTGCCCGCCTTCGCTGGGCATTCTGACGCTCAACGCTCTGGTCGCCAGCACGGATCTCGTCGTGCCGGTCCAGGTTCACTATTACGCCCTCGAAGGGCTTCGTCGCCTGCTCGACACCGTCGGCATCATGCGGCAATGGTTTCACCCCTGTTCGGTGGAGAACATTGGCCTGCTCCTGACCTTCGTCGAGGAGCGGACCACGTTTAGCCGGCAGGTGCAGCAACAAATGCGAAGCATTTTCGGGGACTTGGTTTTTGAAACCGTGATTCACCGAAATGTGCGGTTGGCGGAGGCGCCCAGCGCCGGGGAACCGGTCCTACGGTATGCGCCGCACAGCAAGGCTGCCGCCGATTACCGCGCTCTGGCTGCCGAGATTCTGCAAATCGTCCCGCGAGCCGCAGAGCCTGCGGAGGATCGCATCCGACGGGGCATGCAAAAACAGGTCAGCACCATTTTCCAGGGGGCATGGATTCCCCGGCGCCAGCGTTCTTCCCACCCGGTGGGACCGATACCTCCATTTTCGTTGGAATCCACCTGAGTTTTTCTTGGGGGCAAGACCGTCGAGATTCAGGACGCTCGGTCGCATCCCTACCCGGAAAACAAACCCTCTTGATGCAATTTCTCGCACCGGCTTCCTGGCCAGTAGGACAAGGAGCAATGGCCGGAGGATCTCAGAGTTTGATGGCGAGGGCATCGCCGGTCTCGGGAGGACCGAAAGCACACACAGGAGCGGTCAGGCTTTGGCGCCGGTTGTTTTTGTGCCCGCGAGCATACCTTTCCATCGGCTGATATGCCCATCCTCGTCGGCTTGGTCTTTCTCAATCACCTGGCGGGTCTCATCGTCCCACTCGATGGTCCTCAGCAGTTCGGCGTAGTGGTGCACCGCTTTGCTTTCGACCCAGACCCCGGTTTTGAAGATGGCTTTCTTGCCCAGCAGGCGAGAACCGAAGCCGAAAGCGAAGCCCACCATCCAGTAGGCGGGCCTCAGGATGCTCGGTCGAAAGCCGTATTCATACAGCTTGACCTGGAAATCCTGGTAGTGGCCCATCTCGTTGCACATCGCGGCGATCAGCATGCTGTTGACTTCGCTTCGCTCTTTGGTGATCTGGAACTTGTAAATCGTCTGGGCCATCAGTTCCAACGTGTGTAATGTCCGGAGGCCTTTTCGGATCGCGGCCAGACGCTCGGGAGCGAAGCCATCGCCGCGCAATTTGAACTGCTCAGCCCGCATTTCGGGGCGAATGATGGAAATATCGTATTTCGGTTTCGCTGTGGTCTCTTGTTGCGTCATGTGCCTATCCCTTCACTGTCCGGTAAACATTCGAATGTCCCTGGTGTTTTTCCTATACGCCGATTCCCCGCGACGGTTCAGCGAGGAACTGTCGCGAATTCTTTTATTCTCTGCCGCCTGCGTCAATGGAGAAAAAACAGAGAGTTCTTGAACTCCATCGGGAGGCCGGCTCTGGCATCGCGGCAGCGGCGACATTATGGGGACTACTGTCCCTTGGTATCGCATAGGGTTGTTGTAGATAGGAAAATACGGCAATAGAGGCATCAGGGTCTTGACATGCGATGGGAATTGGGGTACAATCTGAGGTATCAAATGGGTGGGCCATACGACACGTATCAAGGCGGTTTCCTCTGTGGCGTCAAGTGTTGCATAAGGTCCAGGCACAGATGCAGGGATCACGGGTGTTCCGGGGTCCCGTCAATTGACGATGAAGTGTCCCGTGCCACGCGAGATGGAGATGGAGAAGGTATGAAAAGAGCTTTGGTTCTAGCGGCGCTGGTGATCGGTTGTCTGACTGCCTCTTCGCAGGCCTATGTGACTTTGTATGTAGACGGGGACGGATACTCCTCGGAGTTCAGCGATTGGCCGTCGAGCGGGCCGGACTGGCAGAAGGTGGGCGAGGTCGGTACACATGACGGCAACGCGTCGTACATCTACAGTAGTACCAACGGCGCTGTCTCGATGTTCACTTTCCAGGACCTGGATCTTCCTCTTGGCGCGACGATCGACTACATCACTGTGAACGCCGTGATGCGATTCGATAACGACAGCATGCGTAAGGGCTACTTCGGCATCCGCACCGGCGGCACGAACTACTGGGGTACCCTGGTGACGAGCTCCAACAATGGCTGGCACACCTACAGCCAGACGTATTATACGAATCCGAACGGCGGCGGAGCCTGGACCGATAGCGCGATCGACAGTCTGCAGGCGGGCTTCCGCGTTGGCAATGAGTCTTACAGTGGGCTGAAGGCGACCCAAATCACCGTCGATGTCTACTATACGCTGGCCCAGGAGCCGGATCCGGTTGTGACCCCCGCGACGGTGCCGGCCCCGATTTCGATCATGCTGACCAGCCTTGGCACCGGTCTTGTCGGTTGGCTGCGGCGTCGCAACGCCGTCTGATCCGAGAACGTACATCCATCGAGATTCCTCCTCCGGGCGACAGGGGCAGTTTGACGACTGCCGCTGTCGCCCGGTTTCGTATCAGGGGATACCTCAAGCCTCGCAGCAGATCGCGTCTTGACTGGCGGACGACTTGCCGGGATCATGGACGTTCGGCTGTCGATGATGGTGAAAGGCACGGTCATGAACACACACGTCGTACAAAACCTCGCAGTGCTTGCGGTATCCTTGGCATTTCTCCTGTCGGCGGGACCTGTATCCGCCGTCGAGTCGAATCGGCTTTCGACAGAGCCCGGGACATCGGTTCCGAGGCCGGTTGTCAAAAAGAGGGGACACATTCGAATCGCCACCCTGGGGCCGCGGTCGCCGTCGGTTGCCGGGACTGCGGAACCGCAGGCGGTCGTCGGCCAGGTGATCGCCCACTGGAGACGCGAATTCTCTCAGGTGTTGCCGGATCGGCCCGATCTGATCGTCGTACCGGAGGCGTGCGACCGCGTCGGCGGGCTGTCACGAGAGCGACTGCTTGAGTACTACCGCGTACGCAAGGATCAGGTCCGCGATTTCTTCGCCGAGGTTGCTGCGGAGAACCGTTGTTACATCGTCTACTCGGCCGCCAGGCAGGTGGAAGACGGCACCTGGCGCAATTCCAGTACTCTGATCGACCGGCAGGGGCAGGTCGTGGGCGTTTACAACAAGAACCACGTGGTGATCGAGGAGACGACCGAGTCGGGCATCCTGTGCGGGCGCGAGGCGCCGGTCTTCGAGTGCGACTTCGGACGAGTGGCCTTCGCGATCTGCTTCGATCTGAACTTCGATGAGTTGCGGCTGAAGTACGTCAAAGCCAAGCCGGACCTGATCGTGTTCTCCTCCATGTACCACGGGGGCCTGATGCAGGCGTACTGGGCGTATTCCTGCCGGGCGCATTTTGTAGGGGCGATCCAAGGACTGCCGTGTGAAATCCGCAATCCGCTGGGCCAAGTCCTCGCGTCGAGCACGAACTACTTCGATTACGCGGTCGCCGACGTCAACCTTGACTGCCGCCTGGCCCACCTGGACTACAACTGGTCCCGGCTCCGCGAGTTGAAGAACAAATACGGCCCGAAGGTCACGATCAGCGATCCCGGATTTCTGGGTTCCGTATTGATCACGAGCGAAGACCCGGCGATCTCCGTCGACGACATGATCGCGGAGTTTCACATTGAACTGCTCGACGACTATATGACCCGGGCTCTGGCTCACCGCCACACGCCGGGGAATATGGAATGAAGAGCCCCCAGTGATGAACGAACCGTTGTTATGAGACCTGTGCGATTGACGCGGTTTTCAGAGAGAATGCGATAGTCCGGCGCCGTTGTCTCTCCGTGCGATATTCGATTCTCAGACCCTCAAAAAGCTTAAGCGAGTTCCGCGGAGAACCGATAAATCCCCGGAATGGATTGCGCACACTTGATAATTCATGTTTGCAGGACTGTCCGCGGAGCGGGGCTGTCGTTCGTCGTCGCGGCGATGGCGACGGGTCTGGCTGGATGCAACAACAGGGTTCTCGACCCCAGCCAGATCGGTCGGTTTCGGCCCACCCCGGCGGTGAGCGTCATTCTGGACTCCCTGGGTGTGGCGGAGGAACCTCCTCTGGCTTGGGAAACCGCAGAGGAGCCCCGACGGGAGGACATTGTGTCCGAGACGGGGGACTATGTCTTGCAGCCGGGCGACATCGTCCAGGTGTCGATTTTCGAGCTGCTCCAGGAGGGGGCCGCGGTTGTCAACAACTACACTGTTACCGAGAGCGGCAAGCTCTCGATTCCTGAAGTCGGACCCATTCAGGCCGCAGGACTGACAGAGCCTCAACTCGAAGAGGCGATTCGTCGGGCTCTTTCGCCCAACATCCTTCGCAATCCTTCGGTCACGGTCATGTTGTACAACTCACAGCAACGAGCATTCTCGATCCTGGGTAACGCAGTTCCGGCGCCCGGTCGCTACTTTATTCCGCGGTACGATTACCGATTGACTGAAGCGTTGGCGACCGCGCAGGTGGCGATGCAGTATAACGTCAGCCATATCTATGTTACCCGCAGAGAAGGCCTTGGCGACAAGCGTCCCTCGGAGAAACCTAGGCCGGGACCGGGGCCCGAACTGGAGACCCTCCAGCCCGGTTCCTCCGCGGGGCAACCGCTGCCATCCGTCCCGGCCGGTTCCGTGACATCCAGGAGGGAAATCGCCGAGCCGTCGGAGCCGGCTCTGAAGTTCGAGAACGAACGGGAGATGCTCGATCTGATCTCGCCTCAGGCGAGGGGTTGGCCGCAGAGCGACAAAGTGATCGGACACCCGACCGAAGTGCTTCAGGCGAACAACGATATGACAGCCTCGGTGTTGCCGGGCGGGTTCCGCGTGCTGGTTCCGATCCCCTCGCAAGGAACACCCAGAACCGCGCCTGAGGGCATCGTGCAATCGCCGGTCGAGTTCGGGCCTTCCTATTCCGCTTCTGCGGGCAGCCCTGTTGTCGACGCCAAAAGCGCTCCGCGAATGGAGTGGATCTACGACGGGACCCAGTGGAAACAGGTCCCCGCCAAGAGCGGATCGGTTCCCGTCCCGCCTTCGACGGCCCAGGTTCCGTCGCAAGCTCGCTCTTCAGTCCCGCTGTCGGCTCAGAACCCGCCGCAGATGGAATGGGTCCTCCGTAACGGCGTGTGGGTGCAGGTGCCTCGCGGGCAGACGCAATCTGTGTCTTCCCAGGCCAAGCCTTCGGGCGTGCAACCGCCGGCGGTTGTCGCGCCCGGGTTGCCGACAACGCCTCCGATCGATCTGGATTGGGAGGCAGGTCCGCAGACTCGTTCGATCCGCATCCCGGTCGACAAGCTGCTGGCGGGCGATCCGCGTTACAACATCGTCATCAAGCCCGGCGACACGATCCACGTTCCGGTGGATCTGATCGGTGAATTCTTCATCATGGGCAACGTCAACAGAACCGGCGTGATCAACCTGACGGGCCGGCCGATGACGTTGATGATGGCGATTGCCGCCGCGGGGGGGCTGGGCCCGTTGGCGATGCCGCGTCGTGTCGAGGTGACCCGAAGAATCGGCACGAAGCAGCAGGAGATCGTCATGGTGGATCTGGACCGAATCGCCAGGGGCGAGCAACCCGATTTCTTCATCAAGCCCAACGATCTGATCAACGTAGGAACCGACGCGACCGCGCGATGGCGCGCGGTTCTGCGAAACGCGTTCCGAGCCACTTACGGATTCGGGTTCGTGTACGACCGGAACTTCGCCGATGCGGACTACGGAAAAGGATTCCAGTTGCCGAGTTGGTTCTAGCATGGCTCCCGTGGCGGATTCCTCGCGGACCCCAGGACGGGACGCGGGTCCATTCGTGGCGGATCGGAGGTGGAGCGAGCTGGGACCCCATGTCTGGGTGAAGATCCTCCTTCTCGCGGGACTGCTGTGCGTCCTTTTTCGCACGGAGATCGGGGAGATGGTCCATCTGTGGCTCACTGATCCAAGCTGGTCGCATGGCATCCTGATCCCTTTGTTCAGCCTGTACTTCGTCCATCAGAAGCGATGCGAAATCCTGAGCCTGGAGCATACGCGCGATCCGCTGTGGGAACGGCTCGCGGGTCGTCGTCCGCAGCGGTTGCTTCCGAATCAGACCCGCCCGAATTACTTCGGTCTGTTGCTGTTGTTGTTGATCCTGACCGCCTATGTGTTTAATGTTGTAAGTCCCGCAGGGTACGTCTATCTGCGGCCGATTTCGATGATTGCGACAGTGGGGGCGGTGGTCCTGTTCCTGGGAGGATGGCGACTGCTCCGCTACACGTGGCTTCCGATCACGTTTTTTATTTTCGCGATTCCTCTGCCCCGGCGGTACTACGTGGGTGTGACGATGCCCATGCGGCATCTCTCGGCCACGATCACGACGACGCTGCTGAACCTGATCCCGAATCTCGATGCCACCGCAAGCGGCGTGGTCATCGAGGTTGTATACCAGGGACGGCGTCTCGATCCGGCGCTGGACGTCGCCGAGGCGTGCAGTGGCATGCGTCTGTTGATGGCGTTTCTGGCTTTGGGCGTGGCGATGGCCTATTTGCACGAGCGGCCTCTCTGGCAACGATTGGTCCTGCTGGCCAGCACCGTGCCGATCTCGATTTGCTGCAACATCGTCCGCGTGACCCTCACAGGATTTCTCTACGTCCTGGTCGGCCAGCAATACACGCAGGGGATCTACCACGACATGCTCGGCCTGGCGATGCTGCCGCTGGCCTTCGGCCTGTACGGACTGCTCGCGTGGTTCATGGCCAGCCTGTTCATCGAAGACGACGATGGGGGCGTCCAAGGCGTCGTCGTCAGGAGGCGGGCGAATGGCTAAGCGATCGGCTTCTCTTGCGGCGTACGTGCAGCCTTCGTTCGTTTTGTGCGTTGCTGTGCTGGCTCTGGCGGCCGGCGGGATGTCCGTCGCCACGCGGAAGCTGGGCCTGTATCTCAAAAAAGAGCCGCTGCCGCTGACGAAACCGCTCGGAGCGTTGGACGTGGGAACACTCTTACCGTACCGCGTCACAGCCCGGTACGCCATCGAGAATCAGGACATCCTCGAATCCCTGGGAACCGAAGACTACCTCCAATGGGTTTTGGAGGATCCCTGCCAACCCCCACACAGTCCTACGAGGCAAGTGCTCCTGTTCGTCACCTACTATCGACTCCCCGACCGTGTTCCGCATGTGCCGGAGGAGTGCTACACCGGAGGCGGCTATCAACGTCTGAACACCGACGCCGTCAGTTTTCAGATCGGACCGGCCGACGACCGTCGGGCTGTTCCCGGACGCTACCTGCGTTTCACCAGGAAGGCAGGGGACCTGTCTTTGGGCTTGCAGCAGTTTCCTGTGCTGTATCTGTTCCGTGTCAATGGAGAATACGCCGGAAGCCGGGATGAGGCTCGTATGGCCCTGAACAAGAATATCTTCCGCAAACACTCGTATTTCTGCAAGGTCGAGCTGGTCTTCAACCAGTCGCGCGTCGCTCCTACGAAGGAGGAAGCGGTGACCGCGGGCGAACGAATCCTGGCGGTGCTGTTGCCCGTCCTGGAACAGGAGCATTGGCCGGACTGGGAGTAAAAGGAATCGTCGGCTCCGGCAGGGCGGGAGTTCGGATGCGTCCTGACGAAGTCGGGAAAGGGGATTACCGATGGCGAGAAGACGCCTGAACAAGAAGGTGGCGCTAATGGGCACGACGGTGCTCGTGTTGCTGGTGATGCTGGTGGTTTTCGTCTTCCTGCATCTCAATCGCGACCCGGCGCCCCTAATCGCCGACGGCGATGCCGCCTGGACGGCCAAGGACTACCAGACGGCGAGGGAGAATTACGAGAAGGCTTACGGTTTGGTCGATTCGCCCGAAATGCGGATCGGATTGCTGTTCAAACGGGCGGATGTCTATCGGGAATTGGGCCTGTGGGACAAGGTCCAGGGGTGCTGGGAGGCGATTGTCACGATCGATCCGCAGAACGTCAAGGCTCATCTCGGTCGGCTCAAATACGCCTACATTCTGGTCGACAGTCTGGGTGTTGTAGGGCGGAGCGTCAGCGGGTATTGGGAAGAGGTTCTGACGCAGGCTCGAAAGACGTTGAATGTGATCGAGGCTGCCGGTTTGCAGGAGGCCTCCAGGGTTGAGTGGGAGCCTTCTTTCGGTCCGATCCGGGATCGAGGATGGAGCCGCGGCGCGGCAACTCTCGGTCCGCATCTGCACTTCGTCAAAGGGCGGGCAGCGATGGAACTGGCGGCTATGGGGGCCGTTCCTTCTCCCGCCGATCTGCTGCGTGAGGCCCAGGCTGATCTGGAGGAGGCCAGGAAACTGGACCGGGGCAATCCTCAGGTGTACTACTGCCTGTCACAGGTCTTTGTGACGCGGGGTAAGATCGCCGCGTCGGTCGGCAACCGCAGCGAGCAGACCCAAGCCGAGAAGCAGGCTGATGAGATCTTGGCCGAGGGCCTGGACGCCGCGGCCGATTCGCCCGAGGCGCACATCCACGTCTTGGCGAGAAAACTCAATGTCGTCCAGCGGGGGACAATCTCCGAAGCCAGAGAACAAATGAAAGCTCTGGAATCCGAGTACGACGCCCTGACCCGGCGGTTCGCCAGCAACCCGCAGGCCTACGCCGCCAAGGCCCAGTTCCTTTCGTTCTTCGCGGCCTATCTGGACGCAGATTCCGCGCAAGAGAAACTCGAAAAGGCGATCGCCTCTGCCCTGCAGGCGGGTACTCTCGACCCCGAAAACCCGGAGCACGCGATCCTGGCGGCCAGCTACCATTACAGGAAAGCCTCGATCTACAGGGATGTGGCGGCTCTGCAGGCCATGATCGATCTGGCGGACGGCGCGCTTTATCTGGCAGATGCGCAGGACACCCCCGGCCCGACCCGGACCGCTCGACGGGTCAATCGCTTGTCGTTGTGTTCTCTGTTGGCGCGGGGCTGTGTCGAACGGATTCTTTCGATGTCGGCTTCGGATCCCGCACGAGAGGGCCTCTTGGCTCGCGCCGAGGAGGCGGTGCGTCAGATCGGACAGATCCAGGGCAGCGGGGACGACCCGGAGGTTCTCAAATGGCGAGGTATGCTCGAATTGGCCCGGGGACAACCGGGTAGGGCGGTGACGAGCCTTTACGCTGCGTACGAAAAGGACAAAGCCGCCCATACGCCGGGACAACGAGACCCCTACCTTGCCATGACGCTGGCTTCGATTTTCAAGGAAACTTTGGAAACCGGCGCGGTCATTGACTTCCTAGGTACCGCGTTGGGCGCGGGGATCATTCACACCAGACCCGACGCTCTTTTGGACTATGGTGAGGCGTTGTTATCGGTCGGTGCGTACGATGGAGCGCTCGGCGCGGCCGGCTCGTTCGACGAGCGATACGGCGTTACTGATCGGAGCCG
>JAGPGT010000185.1:4263-7316 GCA_018055905.1 Phycisphaerae bacterium | reverse complement strand
CGCCTCCAGCAGGTCTGTTACCTCGAGGGCCGAGTCCGTCGCAACCGCACCTCGTTCCTGAAGGATTTCGACAATCCGTTTTTGCTTGGCCCCCTTGAGAGAATTCAGTGTCTCCTGCCCCCCTTCTCGGAGGTAAACACACCTTCGCTTCTTGATCCCCACAGCCCGCTTAACCGCCCCCGGCACCATCGCCGTCAAGACTTGGCCCAAGGGGCAGACATAGTAGTCACTGATCCAGAACGCCAGATCCATCAGTTGGGGCCCGAGCAACGGTTCCTCGTCCAGCTTGCGCACGACGGACTTGAGGCGACCGCCGTCTTGGCCGCTGGCGAACGATTTCTCCTGCGGCACATCCGCCAGAACACAGAACCCTCTCTTGATTTTGTTGTGCCTGCCGAATGGCGCCTCGACCCGCTGCCCGACCACGATCGGCCACAGCTCGTCCGGCACAAGGTAATCGAACTCGGTGTCCGCAGCGGACTCCATCGCAACCCGAACAATGTGGCCGTGGACTGTCGGCCCGTGACTCGGGACCTGTGCTTGCACATCCGACGCATTCCCTTTCCCCTCCTGGAGCGACTCTCCAAACAAAGTCTTCGTTCCCTCTTTGTCACTCATGACGCACCATCCCTTGGCGGTCCCTACGGCAGTTGCCCGCAAGAGCACAGTCAAGTCCGCCCCCCAAGCCAACACAATCAGAAAAGCCGATAGAGAGTGGGTCGGCCCTGGCGAGGACCGTCGAACAGGATCAGGACCCTCATGTGGTCCTGCGTCTCTTCCAGAATCGCCATGGCCTCGGCCTTGCCGGAGACGTCGGGAATCCCCCCCACCGTGTGAACCTCGGAACCGACACCGTCCCACACGATCAGGACAAACTCGCGATCGTCGTCATAATCGACGGATTGCGTGAACCTCTCCGAGGGTTCGGAGGCGGAGTTGCCCCCGATGATCAGGAACCCCGATTTCGCCGCGACGATTTCGCGGATGCCGAGTCCCGCACCGAGGTGCAGCGTGTGAAGCACGTAGGAAGGCCGCGACCTGCCGGTGAACAACTCGTCGGCGTCGACTTCCAGAACAAACGCGTTGCCCTCCAGATTGGGCCCTCGAAAACCGATGAACAAACGTCCCTGGCGTACGGCCAGCCCTTCGATGTTCACACCCCGAAGTTGAAGGGGCTTGCCGAAGTATTCGCCCAAAACGGGATCGGTTCGAAGGATCTCGACCAAGCTCGTTCTCTCCAACGAGAGAGGACGCGTCGGTCTTCCGGTGGCGGGGTCCACGCCCAGACGAAACAGACTGTATCGATTGCCCTGGATTTCCCCTCGTTTCTTGGAGATGCCGTGGGAACCGACGATATAGTAGTGATTCCCCTCGGCGGCGATGCCTTCGATATCGATCTCGTCGCCCGATTGGGCCAGCGATACCGTCTCTCTCGCGCGGAGGATTTTGTCCTTCCGCGAAATCTCGACAATCTGCACATCCCGGGATTCGTCGGCCCCGATCAAGCCGAAACGGTCGGAAATAAATGCGATGCCGCTGAGATCCTGATCCTGGGCGATTTGTCCGCGAAACGCATATCGACCCTCCTGCTCGATCCGAGTCCATCGCCCAGGAGAACCGCAAGTCGCAGGCGAGGGAGATTCGGACCTGCCGCAGGCCGGACCGCCAACGACAACCACCAGGAAAGATAAAACACGAATGATCTGAATGGCGATTCTGTTGTACATGGACCTAAGTTACTCCAGGATCGAATGAACCGCAAGAGCCGCCCGGCTAAGGAATCACCGCGGTTTCCACCAGCATCCCCCTTGTGTTGTAGGCCCCCAGGGTTCCGCCCTTCGTTCCCTCCGGCAACTGCGCCTGCCACATCGTCCAATCCTGCCAAACGACTTCGAGAGGAACACCGGTTTCCAGAAGACGGATCTGCTGAACGGTGATCCATCCCCGTCCGATGACGGTCCGGCCGGAAACGGCCAGAACCTCGAAAGGAACCTGTGAAGGTACACTCGAGAGAACTTGCGTCATGACATTCGTGTGACGATTGTCGATGTAGTTCAGCCAGTTCCCCCAAGGCTGTTCCGGGAGAAGCGTCGCATAGTGCGCGGCCCAGCGAGCCATGTACCGACGATTGAAACTCGTGGTGAGGAAATCGTACACGCATCCATAGAAGACCCGATCCCATTGCGGCGTCTGTGTGAGCTTGCGGAGCGTGGAATTGGATTTCAGAGGCATCGAACTGTTGTAATAGTCCAAGTCTTGCAGAAAGAACAGTACTTTATCGTCGGTCGGACGATGATAAAACAACGCATTGTGGCTCGAACCGCTGACCCAGTTGTCCGAAACACCGGCGGTCGATCCGACGGCAAAAGCCTGCAGCCATTCCGAGACATCGAGATATTGATCCGCAGCCTGCTCGAAGACCGAACCACTCAAACCCAGGGCACGCGTCATCCGGATGATCGGAGCGTAGTTATCCTGGTCCCGATGGTTCTTGATGAGGAAATGCCAACGGTATTTCTCACGATCCTCGCCCAGATAATCCGATACGCTCAGACCTGCCACGCCGCCCCCCTCCTGGGGGATCTTGAGGCCCTCGGGATCGTTGCCGACGGTGGCCGTCAACGGGTAGATCAGCTCATATTCGAACAAAGTGCCGTCGCCGCCGGCGTCGCCGTACATCTCCTGGCAATACAATTGCTCATACCGGGCCATTTGTACCTCGACGCCGCTGCTGTGCTGATCGTCGGGTGCGATGATGTAGCCGAGGTCGTGGTATTTGGAGAAACCGCCGTAATGGTTCATCGCGGTGTGCAGAAGCATTTCCTGCTGACCGACCTCCTGACCATTGGATCGGTCGAAGGCGAGCTTTTCGTGAACGCCTCGGAACGGGTACTCGGGACTGAATGCGACGGAAAAACCGACACGTGTCATTTTGGGCCGACCGTGCTCGCTGCTCTTGAGGCGTACGCCCACGTCGTAGTAGGCCTCCCGCTCGTTGTAGATCAGCGTTGCGCCGATCCGGTCGTTGCTCATAAGGTTGGTCGGATCGTAGA
>JAGPGT010000185.1:0-4163 GCA_018055905.1 Phycisphaerae bacterium | reverse complement strand
GTCATTTTGGGCCGACCGTGCTCGCTGCTCTTGAGGCGTACGCCCACGTCGTAGTAGGCCTCCCGCTCGTTGTAGATCAGCGTTGCGCCGATCCGGTCGTTGCTCATAAGGTTGGTCGGATCGTAGAGAAAGTTCCGCTGCTCGTTTCGCATCACGAGACGATAGTTGTGAACCCCGGTGGTGCGGGCTTTTCCGTCCGCAACACAATACTGGGCGAAACTCCCCGGCCCGGCCGGGGGACACCAGGAACCCTGTCCAAGACCGTCGACCGCCTCTACATAGAATTGAACGATGCTCCCCGATGCCTGTGGCGGAATGTCGGCTGTGTAAGTATCATTCGCGGGCTCCATGAGAACGGATCGCCAGACATTTCCGTCCAAGCGATACCAGAGCGTGACCGAGGCTACGCCATCTGGGTCCTGGGCACGTACAGTGACATGAACCCGTTCCCGAATGACGGGAACCGCCGGCTGGTGGCGAAGGCCACTGAACATAGGCCCCAGATTTGCCTTCCACCGGCTGTTGCGAAGCCCCGGCGTCCCGGCCCCCTGTGGCGTGGGTAGAATCGTCGTCTTCGACAGTCTGTTGAAGTACACACGCGTGTGCAACAACGGCGAACCGGCTATCCAGCGGGCCCGGAATCGAATCTCGTATTCCCGACCGTTCTGGACGGATCGCCCGTCGGCGAAGGTTGTCTCCGCATGATTGTGCATGTGTTCCGTAGGTCCTGTCGCAACCAGATGGAGTACTGGATTGCCGGGGTCTTCGGGATCGGGTTCGATTCGGGAATGCCGGTGATTGCCAAGGATCCGCCAAGCCTGAGTTCCCTTCGAAAAGTCGCCGTTTTGCAGCAGATCAACCGCAGCGCCGCTGGGATCTTCGATCACCCGCAGATCATCAAGCAGAATTTCGCCTTGATCGAGAAGTCCCAGGACAAACTCCCGGTACAGGCCGTCGTCCCCCACAGGGCTCCGTGCGGCGATCCCACGGTATGAGAAGTTCTGCCATCCGACTTTCGCCGATTCATCGCTGGCGGCCCAAGCCTGACCGTTGTCGTTATTCGACCTAGGATCGATCAGTTCAAGAGTACAGCCGCCCCCATCGGCATAGACAGGCCAGGCACCTCCGTCGAAATAGCGGACCCGATCCACGGGGTTACCCGCCGCATCTTCCAAGACAATCGCTTCGCCGGAATGGGAAAGCCGGCCGCCAAAATTGCCGACCATGGAAACATCCGGATACAACCCCTTGAGGTACTCGATATCTCTGGCGATCACAAGGTAACCGTTTGGAGCCAAGACCGTCCCCTCCGGAATCGTGTAACTGACGCCCTCGCTCAGACGCCACCCCGACAGATCGACGGCGTCGAGCCCCTTGTTGTGCAATTCGATCCACGTTCTCGAATCCAGCTCCATCTGGGCCGTTTTCTCCGTGGCGTCGAGCCTGGGTTGGATGAGAAAGTCCGAACTGTTCAGGGCGACATTCAACCCGTGAATCGCAAGGATGTTGCGTCCGGGCTTCAGCAGTCCGACGCCGGCGGAGACCGGGAATTCCTGAAAGATCACAGCCTCCATGTCGTCGTGAGAAGCCGCCGCAAGGGAATTCCAGGTCAAAACATCCGGCGCGTTTGCGCGGGCGATCTCCCGACCGTTGAGATAGGCCACAAAACCATCGTCATATCGCATCCACAACGTCAGCGAGTCCAACCGATCTGGATCGGCCACATCAAATGCAATCCGCATAAAGACCGAACCCTGTCTCTGATACATTGGCTGCCGTGTATCGCCGCGGATGTAGGTTTCGTAACCAGTTCCGGTCTCAAAACCAATCGCCGTCGCGGCGTCGGTCCAAGTCGAATCATCGAACGGCTCGGCCCCCCCGGTCCAGCCGGAATCCAGCGGACCCTTGAGAGGAATCAGTATCCTGGCGGTCGTAATTTCTGGAACCAGGGTCACGATGTTCTGTCCCGCGATGGTTGTCGGCAGGACCTGCGGATGATAATGGATTTCGTTCAGGACGACGTCCGGGCAGAGTTGGACCACATTGGGCCGACCGAACGTCGCAGTCTCTTCAAAACACCAGGTGTCCGCGCCGTCCGGATACCGCCCTCGGAGCCGGTTCGTCACCGTCGTGGCGTCCGAAATACAGTCATCTCCTTGCCAGAGCACCAGCAGATCACCTTCGCTGGGGCCCCCCTTGAGATCGTCGATGACGACTACGTGAAACTGACCGGGCTGGAGAGTCGTCTGCGGCAGAGGACGCAACGTTGAGGTCTTGCCCCGGATCTCCAGACGGTAGTCCCCCAGCGCAACGAAATCCGAATGACCACAAATGATTTCGATTTGAAATTGGTTGCCGCCGGCGGCATCGATCTCGTTGAAACGAAGGGGGCGAATGCGAACCGCGCCGCCGGGGAAGTTGGCTGTACCGGGAGTCCCGCCGACCTGATCGCTCCACGTCCAGTTTGCGGGATCATCCGTCCCCCGCATCGGATTGATTCTCGCCAAACTCACGCCGGTCCCGCGAGGGGCCGTGGGCCAGTCGCCGTCGGTGCCGTACCGCACACGATTGAGCAAGCGACCGCTGTTATTGATCAAACGAACAGTCTCGCCGCCATTGTCAAGCTTGCCTTTGAAAGGTCCGAGAACCTGCGAGGCTGGAATCCCTTGGGCACAGAACAACTCAGGTTGCGAAGCCACCACCAGATACGACCCGGCCGGAATCAGGGTCCCCTCAACGAAAGTGTATTCCACCGCACCGTCCAAGGACCAGCCCGACAGATCGATGTCGATAGCCATTTGATTGTACAACTCGATCCATTCCGGCGCACCGACCGCGGGGTGATACTGGATCTCGTTGAACACCACGACACTGTCAGCCCACCCTGTCGCACACAAAATCGCAAAGCACAGACACCGCCAAGCCAGGCCTTGCCTGCGATGACTTTCCATACCGCCCATCCGAGGACCTCCTTCCGAGGCATACGTTGTCAGGAGCCATTATACCAGAATACTCTCAGAACAGCAGACACATTCCCGCCTCGTTTGGCCAAACCCCGGCGACACGGACAGGGATCTGGTGGGGCGTCTTTCCCCATTTCTTAAGTGGGAAAGTAGCAGTCTGGCAGCCGGCGATTCCAGGCTGAATCCCATGCCCTGTTCGTACCGGGCGCGGAGTTCCTGCGGCGTCGGGAACTCGGACATTGGGCGGGGCGAACTGGTCTGGCCGGTAAAGCGGTCATACTCGATGAACAAATGGCCGCTGGAAGAGAAGACAAACGGAACATTCAACCGCTTCGAGGCGGCGTAGGCTTTGCCCTGTTCCATGCCGTGGGTCGGAGGCAGGTCTTCCCGCTTGGCTTCGATAAGCGCCACCGCCACAGGCTGGGTATTGGGATTGACCATGACACGCAACGTGTAGTCGGTTCGACCCTTCGAGTGTTGCCGTGCCTTCTTGCCGATGACATCGATGCTCCCGGCGGTTTCCTCGCGGCGAACAAGGTCCTCTGTCCAGCCACGCTTGTGAATGGCTGAGTCGAGGAGCTTGGCTCTTGTATCAGCCTCACTAAAAGCCTGTCTGTTTTGCATTTTCGTTGCCGTGAATGACCCTTCTGTGCCCTATTCGCCAACACGGGTACAAGGTTATTGCCGGCCAGACTGTCGCTGCCAACCGGCAGTTTCTCCGCCATATCGCTCTCACAACAAGCACCATGGGTCACAAACCCGCCCCCATGGTATTATCGGCCAATCGGCGTTTCAACTTGATTTTCCGTATCAGAAAGGGCCACACAGCAGCCCCCAGCCTCGCCTCCTCTGCATGGCCAGACGGACCTCGGAGACATCGGGCGGGTCATTGCCGGGGACAGTCAGTTTCTGCCGAACCAGTTCGATCAAGGTGGGATCTTTCGGTCACAGGTCCAGCCGGCGGACGGCGTAATCGATGTCGTAGAAGTCGCGGATCGCTACCTCGTGACGTGACAGGGCGGCCCGGAACTTCTCGGCCAACGCCTCCCTCCTGTATCGATAGGGATCAGCGATCTTCGACCGACTTTCGCAACTCGCGGCAGGAACTGAGGAATTCGGCGGCGGACATCTCTCGCAGAAAGACCAGGCCGCGGGTCGCGCGGATCACCGCTTTGGGGTGATTGTAGAACCACTCCCGAC
>JAGPGT010000015.1 GCA_018055905.1 Phycisphaerae bacterium | reverse complement strand
GCAGTGGCTCTGCTGGCCGTCGCCGCCCAGGCGGGCGAGATCAAGTATCATGAGTGGCCGTGCGCCCCGATCGCGCAGGAAATCACGACCATCCCGGTGGTGATGGACGTCGGCTACTGGGTTCGCATCAAGGATCAGGGCTCCCTGAAGATCAAGCTGAATCAGGACTCGATCCACACCTACTCGGGCTGCACGAACATGACCGTGGAAACCAACACCTGCCTGACGTTCTCCTGCTCGATCTCCAAGGTCAAGAAGGACGGCAACGATGTGGTCCCCGGCAGCTATTCCTGCAGCGTTAGCCCGGCGAACATTGACGCCCCCGGCGGCACCCTGACCGCCTGCGCCAAGATCACCGATGCCGACCTGAGCAAGGTCCCCGGCGGCACCAAGGGCGTGCATGTCGCGAACGTGACGATCAAGGTCGTTCCTCGCGCCTGCCCGATTTAAGCCACCACATGGCGAAACTCGGTCGTGAGCGGGCCCCGGACGCAGGTTTCCTGTGTCAAAGCCGATGGCAAATCACGGCGTAATGGCCCGAAACGACGGAGTCCTAGAACACCAAGGGGAGGGCTGATCTTCAGCTCTCCCCTTCTTTTTTGTCACGATCGGAAATCCAGATCGCCAAAGCTCGCATTCCCGAAGGCGTAAACAGCTCGGGGTCTGACATCCATCGCCGCAACTGCCGGATGGGGAGAAAGCCGCTTTTTTCGACGTCCAGTTCCGCCGGCCTGGGCGCAGGCGAGGCGTCGCTTCGGACTTCATAGACCCTGCCGCAATGAGGCAACCCGCTGAACGAACCGAGCGGACGCAGGTCCCCCTCGGTCAATTCGATGCCCAATTCCTCCCTCACTTCCCGCACGGCCGCCTGTTCGAAGGTCTCACCGGGATCGACGTGGCCGGAGGCGGAGATCGTCTTGCGATCCGGCCAGAGCCGTTTGGTCCCGGCCCTGTGCTGGATATAGATCTGCCCTGCCGAGTTCAACAACGCGACATAGACGCACGCCTGCTCGACGCCCGGCGTCTCCTCGGCCCACTTGTGATCGACCAGTTCGCCGAGTAGAACGCCGTCATCTTCCTTGCGGACCCGATACACGTTTTGAGGATCATAGATCCGAGTCATGTCACCTTCCCAGTTTCGGTCACGCGTTCTGGAGCACATCGCATATGCTCTGCGATCCTACCACGATCAAATCCTCGGGAAAAGACACCGTCCGACGAGAAGCGAGGGAGATAATCAAGCTCAGGAGCACGGACGGCTTGGCCGCCAGGGGAGTCTCGACCGCAGAGCCCAGACAAGCTGGTAGACCAGGCCCAGAGCCGCCAGGAAGACCATGGAGGACAGAAGGATCATGGACATCAGCAGAGCCGAAGAGCGGGCAACGCCATAAGGCGCCAGCAAGGCCACCAGCGTCACTTCGCGTACGCCGAGATTGGCGACGGTGATCTGAAGCTTGCCCAACAGGAAGACCAGCGCGCACAGCCAGATCAGAACGCTCGTCGGAACGACCACCGACGCAGCCCGTGCAGCAAACCAATACCACAACAACCCGACCAGCAGCGAATCGACGAGATTGATCGCGGCGATCGCCAGGTGAAACCGCCAGCCCGCGGACTGGAACGTCGCGATTTGCTCCAGCAGGGTTCCGCCCTTCTCCCGCACAGCGCCCGGCAGCGGCTTGAGGCTCGCCCTCAGCAAGCGGACCAACGGCCCGCCGGTCCGTTCGTTCAGAATCAGTGCGCTCACCAGCACGATGGCCGCCAGAAGAACGCCGGAGGCCGCCGGCACAAGCCAGGAGGCCGCCGCGGCGGGCCACAGAACCCGCGTCGGGTTCACCACGATCATGCCCACGAGGCCCACGCCCATCATCATGACGGTCAGAGCGATCTGGTTGTAGAGCATCGCGCTGAGCACGTTGGCGCCTTTGCCGGTCGTTTGCCGGAGGATGTACCATTTGATGCCGGTGCTGACGAAGCCCGGCACGACCAGGCCGTAGAGGGACGTGACGCAGGTGGCGCCGAAGATCGTGTTGACGCTCACATCGCAGTCCTGCTTCTTGAGGATCCACCGAAGGGCCACCGACTGCACCCAGGAGAACATCGCAGTGGAGCCCCACACGCCGATGAGGTACTGCCAGCGAGCGTCCCTGACCGCCTGGCGGAAATCCGTGAGATCCACCTTCGAGAACACCCACGCCAGCAGGGCCGCCGCGACGGACCCCTTGGCCAGGAGCTTGAGGAAGTGTTTCGCACGAACGGACATTATTGCGCCTGTGTTCGATTGTGTCCCAGGATCAGGACCCGCCGGGAAAAAGTCAATTGCAGTTTGTACAGTCTGGCGCACCCCGAGCAGCGAGGGAACCACGCCTCCATCGCGCCGAACGGCATCCGCGAGGCGATCGAGGAGACGACCACCGCGCCGGCTCCCGTGAACGGGCCGCTCATGTACCGACTGCGAATATCCGCGTAGCCCGCGTTGATCAGGAGTTGATCGAGCCGCCGTCGGGTCGTCACGTAATTGTGCGAGAAATCGCAATTGAAGAAGTGCAGCCGCCAGCTCAGGTAGTCCGGGCAGTGGATCACGAGCTTGCCGCCGGGCTTGAGGACCTGGCGGATCTGACAACAGATATCCAGGGCCTGCTCCAGGCCGTTCATGTGCTCCATCACGTTGATCATGACGACCGCGTCGAACCGGCGATCCATCGCCGGCAACGGCGGGACCCTCGCGCAGACGACGTTCGCCCCCCTGGCCCGCAGCGACTGGGCCAATGTCGGATTCGGTTCGACCGCATCATAGGGGAGCTTTCGCTCCAGGCACAATTCGGCGAACTCGCCCCGGCCCGGGCCGATCTCCAGAACGCTGCCGCCGGACGGGATGTCCGCAAAGGCGAAGATCCGTTCGGCCGCCCGCCGAAGAAATCGCATCCCCAGCCGGGTCGGGCCTTGAGCTTTGCCCAGATGGTCGAAGAACGTCTCGGTAGTTTCCGGACTCACGATGTCCTCCTTCTCGCGATCAGGACCCGCTCGTCGGCGCAGCGGTCCTTGTATTGCTCGTAAATCGCAAGGTCGTAGATCGCCTTGTACAGAAGATAATCCTGCCTGACGACGATTTCGAAACCCTCCGCGGCCAAGATCGCCTCGATCTTGTCCCACTCAATATGGTCGTCGGGCCAGACGTGGATGTCGCCTTCTCTCTTGTAGCGCGGATTGCGGAGCCGCCGGAGGATGTGGACGTACCCCCGCACGTCCAGCACCAGCCGCAGGAACCGCCGCCAGTCCACGCGAGGACGGGCCCTGCGTAGGAACTCCCCATAGTGCGGCGGCCTCTGAAAATAGGTCTCCGTGGCTTCGTGGTCGAGGTAGAGCACGCCGCCGGGCTTGACCACCCGGCACAACTCCCGCACGATCGCCAGGTAATCGGGCACATGGTGCAGGACGGAATAGGCGGCGACCAGGTCGAACTGAGCGTCGGGAACGTTGGACAGATCCCGGCCGTTGAGTTTGAGCGTCTGGGACAGGCCGCTTGCGGAGAACTTGCGTCGGATGTCCTTGAGAAAGTCCTCGGACAGATCGGCCGAGGTCGTGTGCGCCCCGAGTTCGATCAGATGCCTCGTGAGATTGCCCGAGCCGCAGCCGAAATCGAGGGCTTGGATTTGACCGGTCCCCGTCCGAATCGATTCCAACGCCTGGCGGAGCATGCCCCGCAGGCGTTGCTGCTCGATCGGATTGAAGATCTCCCCGTGCACGCGTTCATACACCGCGGCATCCGCGCCCTGGTAGTATTCAGGTTCCACGCATCAACCTCCGATAGATTTCGACAACTTGCTCCACCGCGCCGCGGCCGTCGAACTTGCCGGCGTGGTCGAACGCGTTGTTCGCCAGTCGGTTCCGCAACGCTTCGTCCGACGCCAACCTCTGAATCGCCCCGGCGATGCTCCCGGCGTCCAGCCTGGGCAGGACGATCCCCGTGTCGCCGTCTCGGATCAATTCGGGCAACCCGCCCACGGGCGACACGACGACCGGGACCCGCATCCGCATCGCCTCGAGGGCCGCCAGGCCGAATGCCTCGCGACGGCTGGGGACCACGACCACGTCGAAGGCTCGTAACGCGACCGCCGGGTTCTCGTGCAACCCGCCCAGCGTGACAATCCCTTCGAGCCCAAGTCGGCGAACACGCTCTTGAAGATCTCGGCGTTGCGGACCGTCGCCCACCAAATAGAAGCTCCACGCCTTCTCCTGACAAGGCAGTTTCGCGGCGGCTTCGACGAGCAGATCCGCCCCCTTGGGCCGGTCGAGCCGGCCCACGAAACCCACGACGAACCGGGCTTTTGCCAACCCGAGCGAAGCCCGGGCTCGTTCGCGGTCGTACCGATCCGGATCGAATCGCTCCAGGTCGAGGAAGTTGGGCACGACCGCAACCGGGATCTTCGGATTGCCGATCGTTCGTGCGATTGCAGTCGCGGCCGCCTGTGAATTGGCGATGATCGCGTCGGCCCGCGAGCCGAATCCCCGAAGAAACCCGCGATAGACGCAGCCGGTCCCTCCGCGAAAGATCGGGCCATGCTCGTGCAGGACCAGACGACCGGTGAACCGCGGCCGAGCCCAGAGACTGCTGAGGAACGCCTTCTGCAGATGCGCGTGCACGATGTCGATCTGGCGATCCCGGCACAGACCCGCGATCAGCCGGATCGGGGTCAGGCTGTACTTCTTCGACTCCAGCGTCACCACCGTCGCATCGATCGGCAAGGGCTTGAGGTTGGGGCGAAGCGCGCACACGACGCTCTCCACGAGATCCGAAGGCATCCGTTCGACGAGGTTCTTCACCACGAACGGCGCCCCGCCGTAGCCCAGATGATCGATGACATGGAGAACCCGAATTTTCATATTATCTTCGCATAGAGTTGCAGATACGATTGGGCGACAAGATCCCAGCCGAAGCCCTCGGCCTTCTTTCGGGCCGCGACGGCCATCGCCTTGCGGATCTCGGACCTCTCGAGGAGGTTCTGCACCGCATCGGCCAGGGCGGCCGCGGTCGGTTCCTCGACCACGAGGCCGTTGTTCGCGATCAATTCGTCCACGCCTTCGCAGCGGGTCGTCACAATGGGCAGGCCGCTGGCCATTGCTTCGAGCATCGCGTTGCTCATGCCCTCCTGCATACTGGCGCCGACGTAGACGTCGTGCTGCCGGTAGAGCCGGGGCATGTCCTCCGCCCGGCAATGGCCCAGGACGGTGACGGCCTCGCGAAGATCCTGCGCGCTGAGGGACTGACGCAATTGGGATTCGAGCGACCCGCCGCCTGCGATGGTCAGGTGCACCCGGTGCCCTCGGGCGCGAAGAAGGGATACGGCCTCGATCAGCAGAGGCACTCGCTTGGTCGTCGAAAGCCGGCCCACCGTCAAGAGGCGCAAATCGCTGGCCTCCAGTTTGAAACGAGAGATCGTCAGCGGGGCCTCGGGGGTCACGCCGCTCGTCGTTTCGGGTTTGTGGAGTTCCTCGGGGGTCGAGCCCGGATGGAATCGGTCCAGATCGACGCCGTTGGGAATCACCTGGATCTCCGCCGAAGGCAGAAACTTCAACGCGCGTTTCTTGAGCCCTTCGCTGCACGCCACCAGCGCCGAGGCCTTCTTCCAAATGGGCTTGAACACCAGCGGACCGAGGATCTTGTATTCCCAGCGCAGCCGGGCGTTGACGCCGGGGACATCGGAGCCGCGAAGCGAAAGGAGGTAGGGCACTCGCCTGGCGGTCCGCCAGCACAACCAGCCGGTGGGGAAGCCGAAGAAGGCGTGGACCAGGTCGTAGTGGCCTTTCTTGATCATCCCGCGGTAGCACGCGCCGGCCTTGAAGAGCCACTCGATCACTTCCCGGCGTCGCCATAGATGTAGGTGCTTCTTGCGAATGCCGATCTTGAAGATCCACACGTTGTTCGCCATGCGCTCGAGGAACAGACCGGGACTCGGCGCCGAGGTCAGGACCTCCACCTCCAGGTCGGCCCGGCCGGCGTACTGCTGCAACAGAGCCTGATGGGCCTGGCCGCCTCCCCCGCCGATCGGGGGGAACTCGTAATTGAGCATCAGAATCTTCACCGTTTCTTTTCCCCTTTCTGGGCGACCACGTAGAGATTGGTCTGCAAGGCCAAAGGCATGCGGCGAAAGTCCAGCCGCTCGATCATCCGGCCGAGCGGCCCGAGCCGACGGAACTTCGCTCGGGTGAACTCGTTAACCGGATTCATTTTCACGAATCGCGTTTCAAATCCGTGTTGGGCCAGACGTCTTCGAAGCTGTCCCGGGGTATGCAACGAGGGATGCACGCGACGCCACTGGAGCGTCTTGTGGGCAAGCGTCTCGAAGACCGCGTTGCTCCATTTGTTCGGCGTCTGAAACAGATAATAACCGCCCGGCTTGAGCACGCGGCGGACTTCGGCCACGTGCCGGTCGATCCGGGCGATGTGCTCGAACAGATCGAAGCTGAGCACCACGTCGAACTGGCCGTCCTCGTACGCCAGTTCCTCCGCGGGCTGCACCTCCAGACGCACGCCGGGATATTTCCTCCGGCCGTACTCGATCGCCACCTGCGAGAGGTCCGTGCCGCAGACGTCATAGCCCTGCTTCGACAGCTCCGCCACGATCGTGCCGATGCCGCAGCCGATCTCCAGGACGCGATCGCCCGGCTGGAGCAGATTCGTCCGGGCCAGGAAGTCCAGATTCGTCCGGAGGTTGCCCCGTTGTTCCTTCCCCCGGGCCAGCTCGCCCTGCCAGCCGCGGTCGTAGAACGCCTGCTGCTCCTTGAGGGATTCATCGGCAAACGCAGCCACGAGGGAACACTCCAGGAGGGATTCGGGCGCCTCCCTGCCGCCCCCCGGACGTGCGACTACTTGCGTCTGAACAGCACATGCGAACCATATGATCCCACGATCCGGTAATTCTTCATCACGTATGAACGCAACGGCGCCATCGCTTCGTAGCGTTGGGCCTCCGTCAAAGAGACCTGCTCGGCCAGCGCCTTGGCGTACATCTGATCGAACCGTCTGGCGATCTCGTCGTCGGCGGGCACCGGCCCGTCCTTCGTGCTCGGCCACAACTCCAGGGGCGGCACCGTCCAGGGGAAGTGACGCTTGCGGGTGTCCACAATGAATTTCGGGGGCTTGCGTTCGAATGCCGCGAGGATCTCACGAACCCGATCGGCGAGCTGGTGCGGCGGCAGCGTGTGCATCGTCCCCTCGAAGGCCTTCGGCGCCGAACTCATCCGCTGCGCCTGCACGTAGATGCCGGGGACCCAGCCCCAGACGTAGATCGGATCGTTCGGCTCGGAATGGGCGCGGATGGCGTTGGCGACCGCGAGCCAGTCGTACTGGCCGTCGGCGGCGATCTCCTGCCACTTCTGGACGTAGCCCCGCGTCCGGGAAGGCTGGCCCGTCCGCGGGTCTTTGTAGACGCCTCCGCTGTGCGGGCTCCGGGCGATCCCGAAGAAGATGTGCCACGACATGACGATCATCGTCAGCAGGCCCAGCAGGCCCAGGACCACCCAGCGCGGGCCGTCGGCGTCCGAGCGGAGTTTGTGGGCATAGAGCCCCACAAGATATCCTCCGAGCACCGCGGCCGAGGCGTTCAACGGCAGATAATACTGCTCGTACGAATGGGGGCTGATCCAGACGAACGCCATATCGAAAAACCACCACAGCGCAAACAGCAGGACAAATCGACCCGGGTCGTCATCGATCCGGGCCTGAGGCTTGACAGGTCTTCGTCGAAGCAAGACCACGATCCTGGCCCCCAGCGCCCCGCCGGCCAGAGAGATCGGCAGAATCAGCAGGCCGTAGTATCGCAGCACCCGCCGGAGGGCCTCGACACGTTCGGCGCGGTCGAGCATCCGCCAACTGTCGCTGACATAGCCCGGCAGCAACCTCAGGATCAGACTGTCGTCCGTCGGCTCGGCCGGCGGGACCTTCGGCGCCGACTCCGGCGTCGTCCCGGTATCGGCGACATACTCCATCGGGACGCCCGCCAGCTTGAACACCGGCGCCAGCGCGAACGAGTACGGCCAGTAATACAGCGGCGAGCCCATGCTCGCGTACCACGCGCAGATCGGCGTCAGAGTCATCGCCGCGCCGGCGATCAGCAGAACGAGGTCCCGGCCGGCTTTCTTCCAGCCGTAGCGGTGTAGGAGGGGCTGGGCCAGGGTGAACAGGCCCACCGCCCCGATGGCCGAGACGCCCGTCTGCTTGAACATCGGCCCGCCGACCAGCAACGCGCCGGTCAGCAGCGCCCACCCTTTGCGACCCGTAAGATGATACCAGACGAACGCGCAGATCCCCAGGATCATCAGGGCGATCATGAACTGTTCTTTGACGTTGCCGAACTTGGCGATCAGCGGCGCCGACAGGTAGACCGACGCGACGGTCACGCTGATCACCGCGGCCAGAGGGCCGTAGAGGCGACGGACCGTGACGAACATCAAGGCCAGGGCCGCGGCCTGGAAGAGCCCCTGGAGGATCTTGGCGCCGGTTTCGTTGTACCCGGTGAGCGTCACGCCGAGCATGTTGACCAGGAGCGTGCCGGCCTGGGCGCTGGGTTTTTCCTCGTACCCGACGCGGGCGCCGGACAGGACGTGCTTGGCCGAGTACACATACGAGCCGCTGTCGAACGGGTCCGGGCACTTGAGCTCGAAATATTTGCCCAGGACGAAGGGGATGCCTGCGAAAACCGCCAGCGCCACGGCCACGAGGGTCCGACGTCGGCGGTCCGACAGCCACGGGACGGCGTTGGAGACGCGATCGGCTGCGGGTTTCTTCCTTCGGGGCGCTACGCTCATTCAGTTGCCTTTCTGTGGATCGGACGACTCGAGGATCTCGCGGATAACATAGGTCGGCCGGTTCTGCGACTCGTGATACGTGCGGACGAGCAGCTCGGCCAGCAGGCCCATCAGGATGAACTGGATCGTGGCGGTGATCAGCAGGGCGGTCAGGACCAGAAGCGGATTTCGATTCATCGCCAGGTGCGTCGGCGAGAGGAACTTCTGATACAGCACCGCCAGTCCCGAGAGCATCGCGCCCACAGCGGCAAGTCCGCCCAGCCCGCCGAAGATATAGATCGGTTTGGTGGAAAACGAGCCGAGGAACTTGACGGTGATCAGGTCCAGGATCACCTTGAGGGTGCGAGCCAGGCCGTACTTGGCCTTGCCCGCGGTGCGAGGCCGGTGGTTGACCACGCACTCGGTGATTCTCGCCCCGCTCCAACTGGCCAGGGCCGGGATGAACCGGTGCATCTCGCCGTAGAGCCGCATCTCGGCCAGGATCTCCCGGCGGTAGGCCTTGAGCGTGCAGCCGTAGTCGTGGAGGTGGACGCCGGTGATGGAGGAGATCAGGCCGTTGGCCAGGCGCGAGGGCAGCCGACGCGTAAGGGCGTCGTCATGCCGCACCTTCCGCCAGCCGCTGACGACGTCGTAGCCCTCGTCGAGTTTGGCGACGAGCCTGGGGATGTCCGCGGGGTCGTTTTGCAGGTCGGCGTCCAGCGCCACGACCACGTCGCCGCGGGCATACTTGAAGCCGGCGCTGAGCGCGGCGGTCTGTCCGAAGTTCCGTCGGAACCGGATGACGCGGACCCTCGGGTCGGCGGCCTGGAACCCCTTCAAGATCTCGAAACTGCGGTCGGTGCTGCCGTCGTCGATGAAGATCAGCTCATACTCGTAGCGGCCCGCCAACGCGCCGGTGATCTGCGCGTACAACGCCGGCAGGTTGTCCTGCTCATCCAGCAGAGGCGCCACCACCGAGATCTGCGGCGGCTTGGGATCGTTTTGTGTCTTTGTCATCATTCCCGGGACCCTTGGATCTTGCGCACGTCGTTATCGTACCGGTCGGGCCGCGTGCGTGCAACGACGCAGCCTGGCCTTCCGGAAGAATTATCGGCGGTTCACGGCTCGAAGGTCAGGGAAAATACCGCCCCCCCCCCGCGGGCGCTTGCCGTCGAGGAGGGCTTGGACGTTCCCCGCAGGCGAACGTGCCACGTGCCACGTGCCACCGACAGGCCAGGGTTGGCACGTGGCACGTGGCACGATCGCCGCTTCGACGATCCGCAGGGGGGCTCCCGCGGCGACGTCGCGATTCCGTCCCCGGAGGGGATCATTGGTTGATAAAAATAAAAAAGTTATTAAAATAAAAAACAAAACAGTTGACCTATTTTTTCCATCAGGTACACTCCGCGAAGTGGTCGAAAATCGAGAACCCTATTTGGAGACACGCGTATGGAAACCCCCAAGCCCTCCGCAGAACCGGGAACCTTTTGTGATTGCGCCACGGCGATCTGGTCGTTGGAGCAAAAGCTCGGCGTGTGCCGGGAGCACTGGACGTACCGCGACGGCGAGAACCGGCTCGTCGGCGCGATCGTCTACTGGGAAATCGAAAGCGCGCTGCGTTTTGTGTCGCTCCATCCCGGGCCGGACGGCCGGTGGCACATCGGACCGATGCCGGATCCCCGCCCCCTGTTCAACCTGCGCGACGTGCTACGCAGCGAGAAAGACGAGAAGGTCTTCGTCGCCGGCGACGAGCGGACCGCCGAGATCGTCCGTGACGCGGAAATGCTGGCGGTGGCCGGCCCCTGGGGCCCCACCGGCCTGGCCGGCATCGACTGGCGTCCGCTGGCCGGACGGAACGTGGCGATCCTGGCCGACCGCGGCCCCGCGGGCGAGGCGTGGGCGAAGGAACTGGCGTCGATCCTGCAGGCGCTGGAACCGGCGGCCGGCGTGCGGATCATGCCGGTTCCCGAGGACGGACCCGACGGCAAGAAGGATCAATGGATCCAGTACCTCGCCGGGGTCGATCCGAACCAGCGGGCGGTGGATCTCGACGGCTGGTTCGACAACACCCCGCCCCTGCCGGCGCCGGTGCGACCGCCGACGGAAGGCCCGATCGTCCAGTGTTTCGCCGATGTCGCCCCGTCGAAGGTCCGCTGGCTGTGGCCGGGCCGCCTGCCGCTGGGTCGCATCACCCTGCTGGTCGGCCGGCCCGGCGAGGGCAAATCGTTCCTGACCACCGACCTGGCCGCCCGGGTCTCCACGGGCCGGCCCTGGCCCGACGGCAGCGAGGGCATGAAGGGCTCGGTGCTCTACATCTGCGCCGAGGACGATCCGTCGGATACGATTCGTCCCCGCCTCGACGCCCACGGCGCCGACGTGACGGCCGTGCACCTGCTGTCGGAGGTCCGTCGAGTCACCCCCGACGGCCGCTGGTACACCACGACGTTCACGTTGGCCGACGTCTCGAGTCTGGAGGAGGCCCTGCGCCGCCGGCCCGAATGCCGTCTGGTCGTGGTCGATCCCATCGGCTCGTTCCTGGGCCACGAGATCGACTCCTATCGCGACAGCGACGTGCGGGCCCTTCTGGACCCCGTCGGCCGACTGGCCCAAGAGTACGGTCCGGCCATCTTGCTGGTGGCCCATCGACGCAAAAGCGTCATGACCGCGCACGCCGACGACCTGGCGATGGGCAGCCGCGCCTTCACCGGCGTGGCCCGCGCGGTCTGGCATCTGACCCGCGATCCGAACCACCCCGCCCGCCGGCTGCTGGTGTCGGGCAAGAACAACCTGGCGGTCGAGGGCCAGGGACTGGCGTTCACGATTGAGGGAACGCCCCCGGCGATCCGCTGGGAGGACGGGGTCGTTGCCATGACCGCCAACGACGCCCTGGCCGCCGAGGACACAGGACCGTCCTCGCAGGGTCGCGACAAGACGCCGCCCCGCGGTCGGGCCGTGGAATGGTTGCGAGAGTTGCTCAAGGACGGCCCCTTGTCCAGCACCCAGGTCCAGAACGAAGCCAAGAACGCCGGATTCGCCTGGCGAACCGTGCATCGGGCCAAAGACGAGTTGGGAATCTGCCCCATGCGGGATCAATTCGCAGGTTCGTGGATCTGGCGCCTGCCGGCGGTCGGGAATACGGCCGACAAGACCCTCCCGGCCGCGGCCGGTACGGGATCGTGAGGCCGGCCTCGGCGGCCTATCCTGCCACCGGCCCTGTGACATATGGCACGTGGCACGTGGCACGATAGCGTTTTCGGGCCTGAAAACGGGGTTTTTCGAGGCGCGACCGCCTATCGTGCCACATGCCAGAACCGGACAAGACAACCGCTTGAAGCGGCGGACCCATCCCGATAAGATGCTACCGATGCTTGAGAAAGGACTGGTGCAGATCTACACGGGCGACGGCAAGGGCAAGACGACCGCGGCCTTCGGGCTGGCGGTCCGTGCCGCCGGTCGCGGCAACCGCGTGCTGATCTATCAATTCCTCAAACCCGCCTCGTTGGAGTTGGGCGAGCGACTGGGGATCGAGCGGTCCGGCTTGCCCATTCGTTGGCAAGCCCTGGAGGCCGACTGGGACCTGTTCGGTTCGCTTCACCAGGAGCGGGACGTTGTCCGCGCCAAGGCGGCAGCCGCCAAAGCACTCGCGGACTTGACCGAGACCGCGGCCCAGGGCAGCTACGACGTCATCATCCTGGACGAGATCGTCTACTGCGTGTCGATCGGCCTGGCGGCGGTGGCCGATGTGAGAAGACTGATCGAGCGGAAAAACCCGCGGGTCGAACTGGTGCTGACGGGCCGAGGCGCGACGGTCGAGTTGATCGCGATGGCGGATCTGGTGACCGAAATGAAACCCATCAAGCATCCTTTTGAGAAAGGCCTGCCCGCCAGGGCAGGCATCGAGTACTAGGCAATCCGAGGGCTTTAGGCAAGGAGAGTCAGGTGTCCAAGACCATCGCAGCGATTATCTGTGCGGCCGGACCGGGGAGCCGGTTCGGGGGAAAAAGGAAGAAGCAGTTCGTCGAAGTGGCCGGTCGCGCGGTTTTTCTGCGAAGCCTCGAGCTGTTTTGCGAACGGCAGGACGTCAAGCAGATTCTCCTGGGGATCTCCCGGGACGATCAGGAGATGGTGAAGATCAACTGGGGCACGAAGCTCTCGTTCTTCGGGGTCAAGACCTTCCTGGGCGGGTCCGAGCGGTTCGAGACGATCCTCCAGGCGTTGGAACTGATCCAAGACGATATCGACCTGGTGGCGGTGCACGACGCGTGCCGCTGCTGCGCGACGGATCAGCTCGTCACGGAGGTGATCGCCAAGGCCGCCCAGACCGGCGCGGCCATCCCCGCGGCGCCGGTGACCGCGACGATCAAACAAGTCAAAAAAGGCGAAATCGTCAGGACGGTGGACCGATCCGACCTTTTCGAGGCCCAGACGCCCCAGGTGTTCGACGTGGCCCTGCTGAAAAAGGCCTACGCCAACCTCCCGAACGTGGACAAATCGGTCGTTACCGACGACGCGTACCTGGTCGAGGCGATCGGGCACAAGGTTTCGATCGTGGAGTCGGACTCCTCGAATCTCAAGATCACGCGACCCAGCGACCTGCCGCTGGCCGAGGCGATTCTGAAGTCGCGACCCAAACCCAAGCCTGAGGGCGTCGTCCACCCGTTCGAGGAGGCCCAATGGTGACGAGGAGGCGTCTGACGTTTGGCGCCGCAGGCGCAATCCTCGGGTTTGACGCGGAAAATTGCAAACCGGAAACTTTTTTCAGGATTTTCCTCTTGACAAAGCCTTCGGCATCCGATCTAATAGATGGATTATGGTGAAGAACTTGAGCAATTTCTTCGGCTTTTTTGGTTATTGGTGGCCTGCAGGATAAATCCGGCAGGCGTGCGAAGATATTGCCCTAAGTCACAACGAAGTACCTGGATCTTGGAAGCAGCCTGTCGGAAACGACGGGCTGCTTTTTTTTGTGGCCGCAGGCAACCGAAAGTCCAGGAAAGCTCAAAAGATGAGGTAAAAACGGACTATGGAAGATTATCGCCGGATCATCGAGAACGCCGAACCGGGCCAGATCGTCCCGATCGTCAAGCGGATCGACGTGGACGACCCCCTGGAGTTCTTCGCCAAGCTCACCGACTATGGCCGGGCCAGGGACTGCTGCTTGCTGGAATCCCGCGAGTACTTGGCGGGCACCACCGCCCTGAGCTTCGGGACCGCGCGACCGGCCCTGTACCTGACCGGCACCGGCGCAGAGTTCACGATCCGGGCCCTGAGCAAGCCGGGCCGGCGGATGCTGAGCTATTTCGCAGCCCACCCCGAGCGGTTCGCCTTCTGCGAATCGATCGACTTCGGACCCCAGGTCATCACCGGCCGGATCCAGCGGCAGGAAGGAGTGGTGGACGAGCAATCCCGGCTTCGCACGACGAACCAGATGGACGTCCTGCGGGCGGTGGCCTTTGCGTTCCGCCTGGCCAGCAAGCCTTTCCGCGTCACCTGCGGCCTGCTCGGAGCCCTCAGTTACGATTTCGTCGATCAATTCGAGAAGCTGCCCGCCGGCGGCCAGGATCTGCTCGGCAACCCCGACTACGAACTGTACTTCGCGGACAACATCTTTCTGATGGACCACCAGAGCAATCAGGGTTATGTCGTGGTCAACTGCATGATCACCAACGGCGACCGACAGGCCGTGATCGACGAAGCGCAAAGCTGCTTCGATTACTACTTCAATATGGCCCGCTTCGACCCGCCCAAGGGACGCCGGCACGACGCCCCCCTGCCGGATGCGGGGACCGACACGGTTCAATCCGAATACGAGACCATGGTCGAGCAGGCCAAGCGGCACATCCTGGATGGCGATATCTTCCAGGTGGTCCTGAGCCGCACGCTCACCGAGCCTTGTCCCGACGAGCCGCTGGACGTCTACAAGCGACTGCGGGAGCTGAACCCTTCGCCGTACATGTTCTATCTGAACACGCGCAACACGATCCTGATCGGCTCCAGTCCCGAGCTGAACCTGCGGGTCAGCGGGACCGGGCCGCGATACGTCGAGATCCGCCCGATCGCGGGCACCAAACCCCGCGGGCGGATCGACGGTCAGATCGACGCCGACACGGACTTCCGTTACGAGGCGGAGCTCAAGCTCGACCGCAAGGAACTGGCCGAACACATGATGCTCGTGGACCTGGCCCGCAACGACATCGCCCGCGTGGCCCATCCCGGCAGTCGGGTCGTCACCGAGCTGCTGACCGTGGAGAAATACGAGTCGGTCCAGCACCTGGTCAGCAACGTCAAGGGCACGCTGCGACCGGACCTGGACGCACTCAGCGCGTATTTGGCGACGATGAACATGGGGACGCTGACCGGCGCCCCCAAGATCGAGGCGATGAAGATCATCCGCAAGCTGGAGAAGAACAAACGCGGCTACTACGGCGGGGCCGTGATGTACCTGACCGTGGACGGCCAGTTCGACAGTTGCATCACGATCCGCAGCCTCCAGGTGCGTGACCGCACCGCCTACATCCGCGTCGGCGCCGGCATCGTCTACGACAGCGTGCCGAAGACCGAGTTCGAGGAGACCGAGCACAAGGCGCGGTCGTGTCTGCGGGCCATTCGCGGGAAATAGCGGAGAATCAGATTTCGGATTTGGACCTCGCGGTTCTGAATCAGGAAGGGAACACCCATGGAATCAACCGGCAGCAGAGTCCTATTCATCGACAACTTCGACTCCTTCACGTACAACCTCGTGGACGATTTCGCCAAGCGGCAGTGCACGACCCGGGTGTACCGGGCCGACACCCCTCTGGCGGACCTCAGGGCTGTGGTGGAGGAGTTCGACCCCGATCTGCTGGTGATCTCGCCGGGACCGGGCAATCCCGACACCGCCGGGGTCTCGCTGGCGGCGGTGGACGCCTTTCAGCACCGCCTGCCCATCTTCGGCGTTTGTCTGGGCCACCAGGTCATCGTCCAATATTTCGGCGGCATCGTCAGCCACGCGCCGCAACCCATGCACGGCAAACCCTCGCGGATCACCCACAACGGCAAAGGACTCTTCCAAGGCATCGAGAATCCGCTGCAGGCGGGGCGGTATCACAGCCTTGTGGCCCGTAGCCTGCCCGAGTGCCTCGAAGTCACCGGCCAGTTCGAAGGCCTCGTCATGGCGATTCAACACAAGGAACTGCCCATCTTCGGCGTTCAGTTCCACCCCGAGAGCATCCTGACGCCCGCGGGCGGCAAGATCATCCAAAACGTTCTCCAGATCGCGGCCCAACGCAAACAACCGGTAGGGAGTTGAACATGGCGACCATCACGCAGTATCTCGAAATCATTCTCAACGGCGGGGATCTGACCTTCGACCAAGCCAAGGATCTGCAAGACACGATCTTCGAGGGCCAGGTGACGGAGGTCCAGATCGCGGCGTTCCTGGCGATGATGAGAATGAAGAAGGCGACGTCGGACGAAATCGCGGGCCTGGCGCAATCGCTTCGCAACCATGCGGTTCGGGTGAAAGTCGATTTGGATCACATGATCGACACCTGCGGCACCGGCGGCGCAGGCGTCAAAACGTTCAATATCTCCACCGCCTCGGCCTTCGTCGTCGCCGGCGCCGGCGCCTACGTCGCCAAGCATGGCAACCGCGGCATCACGAGCCGGTGCGGTTCGGCCGACGTGCTCGAACAGCTCGGCGTCAACATCGATCCGGGGCCCGACGTCGTCGCGCAGTGTATCCGCGAGGCGCACATGGGCTTCATGTTCGCGCCGAAGTACCACCCTGCGATGAAGTTCGTACAGCCGATTCGAAAGAGCCTGGACTTTCGGACCGCGTTCAACATCCTGGGCCCCCTGGCCAATCCCGCAGGCGTCAAGGCCCAGGTGATGGGCGTCTCCGACCCCCTGCTGCTCGAGCGAATCGTCGAGAGCTTGAAAAGGCTCGGCACCAGGCGGGCGATGGTCGTCCACGGCCAAGGCATGGACGAAATCACCTTGCTGGGCAAGACGCGGATCGTCGAGCTTCGCGACGGTTGGGTCACGTCCTTCGAACTGGACCCGACCGAGTACGGAATCGCCCTGGCTCCGCTGGAGGCCCTGGGCAGCGGGGACGCCGTCGCCAACGCAACCGTTATCCGCAACGTGCTGGCCGGCCGGGCGAGAGGCCCCCGCCGGGATATCGTGGTACTCAACGCCGCCGCCGGGATCGTCGTTTCCGGCCTGGCGGACAGCTTCGCCCAGGCCCTTCCCCTGGCCGAGGCTTCTATCGATCAAGGGAAAGCGTTAGAGTGTTTGGAGAGGCTGGTCGAGGTTTCCAACCGGGCCTAGCCTCCGAATCGAGATGAGAATATGATGATAACCAAGGTCAAGATTTGTGGGATCACCAACTACGAAGACGCCGTAGCGGCCATGGACCTGGGAGCCGATCTGTTGGGGTTCAACTTCTATTCGAAAAGCCCCCGCTACATCGAGCCGGCCAAGGCCGCCCAAATCATCCGGCGTCTTCCGGCCTTCATCGACGTCTCCGGCGTCTTCGTCAACAGCACGCTGGAGGAGATCCGCGAGATCGCCGGCCTGTGCCAGCTCGACTGGATTCAATTGCACGGCGACGAAACCACCGAGTTCTGCAAGTGGCTGGCGTACGACAGCGTCAAGACGATGAAGGCCCTGCGGGTCAAGGACGTCGCGGACCTCCAGCGGGTGGACAACTACTTCACCGACGCGGTCCTGCTGGACACCTACAACCCCGACCGCTACGGCGGCACAGGTCTGGCCTTCGACTGGAATATCATCGGCCACGTCGCCAAACGGATCTTCCTGGCCGGCGGGATCACTCCCGAGAACGCGGCGACCGCCGTCGGCTTGGGCGTCTATGGAATCGACGTCTGCACCGGCGTGGAGGCCGCACCCGGCAAGAAGGACCACAAGAAACTCAAAGCGTTGTTCGACAACATTCGACACTTGAGAGCGTGAGGGGAGGGGGAAGAGTATGAAACATACAGGCAGATTCGGCGACTATGGCGGCTATTACGTCCCGGAAGTGCTCATTCCGGTGCTCGAAGAACTGGAGGCGGCCTTCGACCGCTTCTCGGTGGATCGGGAGTTCGTCGCCGAGCTCGATCAATTGTATCGCAACTACGCCGGCCGACCGACGCCGCTGTATCACGCCAAGCGGTTGAGCGAGCACGTGGGCTTCCAGGTCTATCTCAAACGCGAGGACCTGCTCCACGGCGGCGCGCACAAGGTCAACAACACGCTGGGCCAGGGTCTGCTCGCCAAGTACATGGGCAAGACCAAGCTGATCGCCGAGACCGGCGCAGGCCAGCATGGCTTGGCCACCGCGATGATCGGCGCGCTGCTGGGCATGGAGACCAAGATCTTCATGGGCGCCGTCGACGTCGAGCGCCAAAGCGTCAACGTCCACAAGATGAAGCTCTGCGGCGCGGAGGTCGTCTCGGTCGAAGGCGGGACGAGCACGCTCAAGGACGCGATCAACGATGCCCTGCGGTACTGGACCTCGCACGTCTCCGACACGTTCTATCTGTTCGGCACCGCGGCCGGCCCGCATCCGTACCCGACGATCGTCAAACACTTCCAGAGCTGCATCGGCAAGGAAGCCCGTCGGCAGTGCCTCGACCAGATCGGACGGTTGCCCGACAAGGTCGTCGCCTGCGTCGGCGGAGGCAGCAACGCCATCGGCATCTTCGCAGGCTTCCTGGACGACAAGGACGTCCAGCTCATCGGCGTCGAAGCGGGCGGCAAAGGCATCGCCACCGGCAGGCACGCGGCCAGTCTGACCGCCGGCCGGCCCGGCGTCCTGCACGGGGCCAAATCCTATCTCCTCCAGGACGACGACGGCCAGATCGTCGACACGGAGTCCATCAGCGCGGGACTCGACTATCCCGGCGTGGGACCCGAGCACTCGCGTCTCAAGGACATCGGTCGCGCGCAGTACGTCCCGGCCGACGACGAAGACGTGCTGGAGACGTTCGGCCTGCTGACCCGCATCGAAGGCATCCTCCCGGCCCTGGAGAGCACGCATGCCCTCGCCCACGTCGTGAGCCTCAAAGGCCAGCTGCCCCCCGAGACCGTAGTCGTTGTGAATCTCTCCGGCCGGGGGGACAAAGACGTCGGAATCGTGGAGAAACACCGGCCTCTGAAAAACTCGCGAAGAACGGAGTAGCTCCCCTGGCTCCTCGAAGTCCTCTCGCTCCCGTTCAAACGTCGTTTCCCGTTCCACGGAGTCTTCAATGAAAAGGTATCAAGAAGTCTTCTCGAATCTCAAGAGCCAGGGCCGCGCGGCCCTGATCCCCTTCTTTGTCATCGGCGATCCCGACTTCGACACGAGTCTGACCCTTGTGAAAGCGGCGATCGACGCCGGCGCCGATGTCTTGGAGTTGGGCATCCCGTTCTCCGATCCCATCGCCGACGGCCCCACGATTCAAAAGGCCGATGTGCGCGCGATGCGAAGCGGCATGAACACGCACAAGGCCTGTGAGTTCATCCGCCAAGTCAAACGCCATAAGGACGTCCCGATCGGCCTGCTGATGTACTACAATCTGATCCAGCAGTACGGCCGGGAGCGGTTCTTCAAGGATTTCCGCGACGCCGGAGTCAACAGCGTGCTGGTGGCGGACCTGAGCATCGACGACGCGGACGAAATCCTCACGCCGCTGAAAAATGCAGGTCTCGACTCGGTCTTCATGGTCACGCCGAACACCTCGACGGATCGCATGAAACGAATCGCCGCTCAGACGACGGGTTTTATTTACGCCGTCTCGCTGCTGGGCGTCACCGGAAGTCGCGAAGCCCTTTCCAGCGCCGCCGAGGGGCTCGTGCGACGGCTCAAGAGTCTGACGAACATACCCATCTGCGTAGGGTTCGGCGTCAGCAAGCCCGAACATGCCAAAACCATCAGGGACGCCGGGGCCGAGGGGGTTATTATCGGATCCAGGCTGGTGGCGATGATCGAAGATCATATCGATCAACCCTCCCTGGCGATCCAGGAAATCTCGCGGTTTTTGACCGAGGTGGGAAACACCCTGGCCGCCAAGTGAGCGAGAATCGCGAACCCCTTCTTCGAACTTCCGGTAGCCTGCGCCAGTAGCAATAGGTACACTCACCCGCCGGGCCATGGGGTGATTTAGGCGTTGCCCGGTTCATCCCTTGTGCCGGGCGAATCGCAGAACAGTCAACGTTGGTTTTAGGAGGACGACGAAATGAATCGGATCGCGATTTCGATGATTGCGTGGGGAACCATCCTGGCACTGGCGGCGACGACTTGGGCGCAGACCGCAGCGGAAGGCCCAGGCCCATCGCCCGCTCGTCGACCGGCCGCTGCCTCGTCGACGGGCCCCCAAGGCGAGGCGCCGCAACCTCCTGCGGTACAAAGGCAGGAATACGCCCGACTCCAGCAACAGATCGACGAGCTCAAGGCCGCTCACCAAGAGCTGATCACCCAACTGCAGGCCCTTCACAAAGTGGCGACCCAAGAAGGGGCCCAAGAAACCGCCGGTCACATCCAAACGTTGATCGGCAAATTCCAGGACGAATTCCAGAGCAAGCTGCGACGGCTCGAACAACAGCAACAGCAATTGTCCCGACCCGCGCGCACCCGACCGGCGCGGACGCAAGCGGAAGGTCAACCGAACCCGAACAAACAGGCCCCCGATTTCGCGTTGGACAGTTTTGACGGGAGAAACTTCCGATTGTCCCGCTACAAAGGGCGAGTCGTGGTGCTGGAGTGGATCAATCCCGACTGCCCCTTCTCACGCTATCACTACGAAACCACCCCAACCATGGTGAACCTGGCCGAGAAGTACAAGAACAAGGAGGTCGTCTGGCTGGCGATCAACAGCACGCACAACACGACGCCTGAAGCCAACCGCCAATGGGCCCAGAAGCACAAGCTGCCGTTTCCGATCCTGGACGATCGGTCCGGCCTGGTCGGCAAACTGTATGGAGCGAGAACCACACCGCACATGTTCGTGATCGACCAGACCGGCGCCATCGCCTACGAGGGCGCGATCGACAACGCACCGTTGGGCAAGACGGAGCCAGGGGTCGGAACGGTCAACTACGTGGACAAAGCCATCTCCGAATTGTTGGAAGGTAAGAAGGTCAGCACGCCCGCTACCCCCCCTTACGGCTGTACGGTCAAGTACGGCGGGTGACCCCCTCCGACATATCGCGACAGACTCAAGGCTCTCTCCTGCCGACGAGTCTCCCCTCAGGGAAACTTGCTGGCGGCAGAGAGCCTTCATCATTAGAATACCTTCACCGGCACAGGCCGTTCTGCGCTGTGCTCGCCGGATGTCGCGACCTAAAACCATGAAAGGAGGCACTGCATGGACACCACTTTCCAAAAGCCAGCCCGCTTCACCTGGATTCTGATCGGATGCGTTCTGATGCTGTCGCTCGGCGCGACCGCACAAACCACAAGTCCCCTGAAGCTGACCTACATCGACCTGGTCAATCGGCTGACGGATCTGGAGTATCCCGCCACGCTGCCTGCCCCTGGGGAAAAATGCCTCCAATGGTCGAGCTGGGATCGAGCCAGCAAATACGACGAGGCAACGGGCCGGTACATCAAGTGGGACGCCAACGCCGACGGCGACGGCATCATCCGCAGGGAGGGCGACGAACTGGTCTTCGCGGAGATCGAAGGCCCTGCGGTCATCTGGCGGATCTGGTCGGCCCTGGCGAAGGACGGCCACGTGAAGATCTACCTCGACGGACAACCCGAACCCGCGGTGGACCTGCCTTTCATCGGCTACTTCAACCGCGAGAACTCGCCGTTCGTGTTCCCCATGCTCGTGCACGAGACCGCCCGGGGGCAGAATTGCTACGTCCCCATTCCCTTCCAGAAGTCCTGTAAGATCACCGCCACCGGCGACTGGGGGGCCTATTATCATTTCACGTACACGACCTACCCCAAGGACACCCTCCTGCCGACCTTCACACGGGATCTGTCGGAGGAGGAACTGCACGCGCTGGAGCGAGCCAACACGGTACTGTCCCCCCGAGGCAACGGCCTGGAGACTCGACGGCGAGGACAGGAGAGGCTCACCAAACAGGTGAAGGTCGCGCCGGGCCAAACCGTCACCGTCGCGCAGTTCGAAGGCCAGCGGGCGATTACCGGGATCGACGCGAACCTGGCGGTCCCTGAGGGCGACTTGGACACTCTTCGCGAGTTGACGCTGCACCTGTACTGGGACGGCGAATCCCAGCCGAGCGTGTGGGCCCCCTTGGGCGACTTCTTCGGCACCGCCCCCGGCGTAAACAAGTACGAATCGTTCCCGCTGGGCGTCACCGACTCGGGGTTCTATAGCCGCTGGTACATGCCCTTCCAAAACGGAGCGCATATCAAGGTTACCAACGATGGCGACAAACCCCGGACAATCCAGTTCATCATTACCCATGCCCCATTGACCAAGCCCATCGAAACCCTCGGGCGGTTCCACGCCAAGTGGCATCGGGACGCTTTTCTGCCTGACGACCCCGAGCGACGCAAGATCGACTGGACGATGCTCAAGACCGAAGGCCGGGGCCGCTTCTGCGGCGTCATGCTGCACGTCTGGAACCCCCGCGGCGGCTGGTGGGGCGAAGGCGACGAGAAGTTCTTCGTCGACGGCGAGAAATTTCCCTCCACCTTCGGCACCGGCTCCGAGGACTATTTCGGCTACGCCTGGTGCAACCCGACGCTCTTTCAGAACTGCTACCACAACCAGACCATCAGCATGAACAACCGGGGCCACATCTCCGTCAACCGCTGGCACATCACCGACAACGTGCCCTTCCAGACGTCGTTCGAAGCAGCCATCGAAAAGTACTACCCCAACAGCAGGCCCACGTTGTACGCATCAACCGTCTATTGGTACCAGGCCGCGGGACAGAAAGACCCGTATGAGCCCGTTGCGGTCGATCAGCGAAAGGGATACTGGACGCCCATCGAGGTCTTCAAGATCAAGGGCGCCATCGAAGGCGAAACCCTGGCGATCCTCGCCAAGACAGGCGGCAACACCTCCATCCAGGACATGTCCGGCTGGGGCGAGGCCTGGAGCAACGAGGCGCAACTTTGGTGGACCGAGGGCAAACCCGGGAACACGTTGGAGCTGGCACTACCGGTGGAAAAGGCCGGAACGTATCGGCTCACTGTGCAATTGACCAAAGCGATCGATTATGGGATTGTGCAGCTCTCACTCGACGACACGAAGCTCGGCGGCCCGATCGACCTCTACAACAACGGTGTGATCGCGACAGGTCCGATCGACTTGGGCACACACGAACTGGCCCAGGGCAGACACGTGCTGAAGGTTGAAATCATCGGAGCCAATGAGAAGGCGGTCAAGAGTTACATGTTCGGCCTGGACTACGTGAAGCTGGAAAGCACGGCAACGAGCAAGGAGGTCCCCAACGCGGCATCGCGCGTTGGGGGCTCCTTTTAGTCTGCCGGAAGACCCCAATTATACGATCCTGGATTCCGCGAGGGACTCGGTCCGCTTCACCGTCGAGCGAACCCTGGTCGAGTACAAGGGCAATCTGTGCTGCAAGTCCAGCTTCGTGGACAAGGACGGCAATATCATGGGCTGGCACGACTTCGGCAACCTCGAAGGTCCCGGCTGGGCGGCCAACGCCGTCGGCGGGGCGTACGAACTGTATGCCTTCGGCCTGTACGACAAAAACCCAACCCTGCAGGAGAAGGCCCTGCGACTTCTTGACCACGTGCTCGAAGCCGGCTTCATCGACTACAACACCGGCTTCATCACAGGCTACCGCGAGACCATGACCGACCGGTTCTGCCTGAACTATCAGCACAAGGACAACTGGTTCTGCGCAGGCTCGATGGCCAAGATCGCGTACCAACTGCTGATCTTCAGCGACCTGCTCGACGGCCCTCGCAAGGCGAAGATGCAGAACGTCGCGGTCAAAACGGCCGACTGGATTCACAGGAACGTCCGTCCCACCGCCAACGGCTGGTATCCCCGACGGTGCCGGCCCAACGGCGAGCACCATCCCCAGAACGCCTACGGCGACGGCGACATTCTCTTCGAAAAGAGCGGCGACGGGCTGTTCATCGTGCAGCTCCACACCGCCCTCACCCGGCGGAGACTGGCCGATTATACGCAGGAAATCCGCAGAAGCCTGCAGGTCTTCATGAACGCCGGAGGGTTTTTCGGCAGCATCAATCACGACACCTACGACGAGCACGAGTGCGTCGCGTATGCGGTTGCGTTCCGCACACTGCGTGAGGCTGCCAAACTCCTGCAGGACGACTCCATTCGAACCTTCGCATACGACAAGTGCCTCGCGGGTCTCGATCAGTTCAAGATGGCCGAGGACCGCAACGGCGTCCAAACCCAGGGTCTGCTCTACATGGAGAAGAGCTGGGACACCGCTTATCTCTGGGAAAACGCCGAGGCGGCTCTGGCCTACTTCGAAGCCTACGAGGACACGCGTAATGAGTCGTATAAACAGGACGGCCTGACGATCCTGCGGGCCATCGCCAAGCACCACCAGCGGGATACGGGGTTCCTCACCGAAGGCGTGGACTGGAACAATCACGTCGGCAAACAGCACCATTTCGACGAGGCGGAGTTTGGGGACATCAAGTACACCGAGCCCCTCCTGAACAACCTACACATCGTCGAGCCGACCTTGCTGGCGGTGCGACTGGGACTCGTTGAGGGCAGCGATCGATAGAAACCTTTTGAGGCGGAGTCGACCATGAGAAGATGCAGAACGATGCAAATCGCGGCAATCGTGGGGATGATGGCGTTGGCGGGCGGTCTCGCCGCGCAGGAAACCGCGAAGATCTCGCACTTCGTGCCGGCGGACAAGAGCCTGCCGCAGGGCTTCGAGACGAAGCTCTTCCAACGAGGCGAACCGGCTGTCTGGTCCGGCGAGGAACTGGAGACCATCGGCATGCCCATCGGCGGCATCGCGACCGGGCAGCTCTACCTTCGCGGCGACGGCACGTTGGGTCTCTGGCAGATCTTCAACAAGCACGTCTTCAGCGGCTACGGCCGGGACAACTACCGCACCTACCGACCCGATTCGCCGGTGGACTCGGGCTTTGCCGTTGGAATCGTGTCCGAAGGCAAGGTGACCCTGCGGCCTCTAAACAAAGATTTCGGCCGCGTCGAATTCATCGGAGAATATCCCATCGCCGTGGTTCGCTACCAGGCCGACGACTTCCCGCTCCAAGTCCGGATGGAGGCGTTCTCTCCGTTCATCCCGTTGAACGCCAAGGACTCCGCCCTTCCGGCAACAGTCTTTCACATCACGCTCAAGAACACGGGGGATCGGATCTGTGAGGCCGGCGTCCTGAGCTGGCTTCAGAACGCGGTGCTCTTCGATTCGGCCAAGGCCGTCTGCGCGACGAGGGAAAGCCGCTTGGTGCAGGACAGAGGTCGCGGACTGATCGTGCACACGGCAAAGGAGACGCCCCAGGAACAGGGGCAGGCGCCCCGGCCGAAGATCGTGCTCAATGACTTCGAAGCCCTAGACTACGGCCACTGGAAAGTCACCGGAGAAGCGTTCGGCACTGGTCCCGCTCGCGGCACGCTGGCCAATCAGCAGCGAGTCAGCGGCTTTCTCGGCGAGGGCCTTGTGAACACCTTCCTGGGCGGCGACCGACCTCACGGCACGCTCACCTCCCCCGCTTTCGAGATCTCCCGCAGGTACATCAACTTCCTCATCGGCGGCGGCAGCCACGCGGACCAGACCTGCATCAATCTGCTCGTCGACGACAAGGTCGTACAAACCGCTACCGGCAAGGACAACGAGAAACTCCAATGGCGTTCCTGGAACGTCGAGAACCTCCAGGGCCAGGCCGCGACGATTCAGATCGTCGACCGCAACTCCGGCGCCTGGGGACACATCAACATCGATCAGATCGAACTGGCGGACGAATCTTATGAAGCGGACTTGGGGCCGTTCGACAAACTGCCGGATTACGGCTCGCTCGTGTTGGCCCTTGCCGATCCCTTGTCCGGGAACCCGAACAATCCACCGAGCATCCATTTTGATTTCCCGTGGGCCCGAGGGCTTTACGCCGCCCAGGAAACCACGTATCCGGCCGCCGAGAAGCGAAGCATGGCGGCCATGACAAGACCGGTCAACCTGGCCCCAGGCCAGGAACACACGTTCACCTTCGTCCTGGCATGGCACTTCCCCAATCATCCGCAGGGACACGAGTACACGAACCGATTCAAGGACGCGGCGGAGGCGGCTCACTACGTGCTCGACAACCACGACCGCCTGACCAACGACACGAAATCGTGGTGCAAGACCTTCTATGAAGACAGCACGCTGCCCCGCTGGCTTTTGTTCCGGCTGCATTCGACCGTGTGTAATCTGGCAACAGGGACTTGCCAATGGTGGCAAAGCGGGCGGTTCTGGGCCTGGGAAGGCGTCGGCTGCTGCGAAGGGACCTGCACACATGTGTGGAATTATGCTCACGCACCGGCGAGATTGTTCCCTGAACTCGAACGAAGCGCACGCGAGATGCAGGACTTCGGCGAAGGCTTCGACACCGAGCGAGGGCTCGTCGGATTCCGCAGCAACCGGGCCTACGCCGCCGACGGCCAGTGCGGCACCGTGCTCAAGGCCTATCGCGAGCACCAGTGCTCTGCGGACGATTCGTTCCTCCGCCGCAACTGGCCGCGGATCAAGAAGGCCCTGGAATTCTCGATCTCCCAGGACGGCAACGACGACGGCCTGATCGAGAACAGCCAGCACAACACCTACGACATCAACTTCGAGGGCCCGAACACCTTCGTCGGCTCGCTCTATCTGGCCGCCCTTCGCGCGGGCGAGGAGATGGCCAAGGAGATCAACGACATCCCGTTTGCCCAGCGGTGCCGGCGGATCTTCGAAAGTGGAAGCAAACTCAGCGTCGAGCGGCTCTGGGACGGAGAGTACTTCATCCAGATTGTCGACTTGCAGAAGCATCCCCAAGATCAATATGAGAAAGGCTGTCTCTCCGACCAGCTCTTCGGACAAGGCTGGGCTCACCAACTCGGACTGGGGTACCTCTATCCGCAGAAGAACGTCTCGCAGGCTTTGGCCTCTGTCTGGAAATACAACTGGGCCCCGGACGTCGGACCGCAGAACGAGGCCCATCCGCCCGAGCGGTGGTTCGCCCTGCCCGGTGAACCAGGCTTGTTCACCTGCACCTGGCCCAAGAGCCCCTATCTCAAAAAAGGCGTGCGATACCGCGAAGAGATCTGGACCGGCATCGAGTACCAGGTCGCGGGCCACATGGTCTGGGAGAACATGCTCACGGAAGCCCTGGCCATTTGCCGCGGGGTCGAGGACCGTTATCACCCCGCCAAACACAATCCTTACAACGAGGTCGAATGCGGCGATCATTACGCCCGCGCGATGGCCAGTTGGGGCGTCTACACCGCTCTGGCGGGATTCGAATACCATGGTCCCAAGGGGCACATCGGTTTCGCCCCACGCATAACGCCTGAGAACTACCGCGCCGCGTTCACCGCGGCCGAAGGCTGGGGCTCCTTCAGCCAGACCCGCAAGGACACCACGCAGCAGGAGACGATCGAGCTTCGTTGGGGCCGCTTGACTCTCAAGACGCTCGCCTTCGCGATCCCCCCGACGTGGAAGGCCGCACGCGTCGAGATCCAGAGCAACGACAAGACCGTCAGTGGCAAGACCCTTGTGAGCGACGGTCGGGTCGCGATCGAATTGGACAAGAGCATGACGCTCGCCCAAGGAGATCGAGTGACTGTCAGGATTCACCAACAACCGTAATCCCGAAGGGAGAACCGCGTGATACGAGACCTTATCATCAGCAACCGGAGCTGTCGGCGGTTTCAGCAGGACTTCGCCATCGAGCGAAAGACGCTCGAAGGACTGATCGAGCTGGCGAGGTATTCCGCGTCGGCCGCAAATCTGCAACCGCTTAAGTATATTCTTTCGTGCGAACCCGCCCGCAACGCCCGGATTTTCGCGACTCTGGCCTGGGCAGGGTATCTAAAAGAATGGCCCGGGCCTGCCGAGGGCGAACGCCCTTCCGCCTACATCGTCGTTCTCGGAGACACCCAGATCAATACCAACTTCGGCTGCGACCACGGGATCGCCGCTCAGAGCATCCTGCTGGGGGCCCGCGAACAGGGCTTGGCCGGCTGCATGATCGGCCTGATCAAGCGGGATGAGCTTCGAAAGGTCCTGGAGATCTCCCCGCGATACGAGATCCTGCTGGTCCTGGCGCTGGGCAAACCCAAAGAAAAGGTAGTCGTCGACGACGTCGGTCCCGACGGAAGCATCAAGTACTGGCGAGAGAACAACGGCGTCCACCACGTGCCCAAGCGCCCCTTGAGCGAACTGATCGTGGGTTGAGAAACACTGTGCACAAAAGCCATTGACGGTTCCTCGCGGGCGGTCTAGGATGACCGGCTGGCCGTAGCGATTCGGTATGAATCCTCCGCGGCCGAGGACGGGCGACGCTCGCCGCCCAGACGGATGTGCGTCCGTCGCAGTATCGATCGTGAGCAAAAAAACAGCAGATACCCCTTCGTAGGAGGCAGAGCAATGAATCGAATCCGAAACGTGATCTTGGTGTGTGCGATGGGACTGGTATTCTCCGCCTCCGACGCGTCAGCCGCCCAGTCGGCGGCAAACGACCCCTTGCAGCTTGTGCCCGCCGAGTCGCTGTTCTGCGTGCGGATCAACAAGCTCAACACGACAATGGGCCAACTGGATCAATTCCTCACCGGTCTGGCCCCCTTTGGCGTGTCCATGCTGGCGCAGATGCAGCTCGCCCAGCTTCTGGGAGGCCCCGAACCCACCGGGATCAACATGTCCGGCGACTTCGCCCTGTTTGGTCCCCTGCCCGGCGGCGACGCCCCCCATCCCACCCGAATCGGCATTCTGGTCCCGATGAGCGACTACCAGGCGTTCGCCAAGAACAATCCGAACGTCACGGCGCCTGATGCGACGGGTCTTTCGTTGATCGGACCAAAAGACAACCAAGAACTCGTCGTCATCAACGTCGGCAATTACGCACTGGTGACCACCGTGGGAAATCGCCAAGCCCTGGTCGAGACCAAGACCTGGATCCCCAAAGGCGCAAGCTCTCTGGCCCAGCGTCTCGGCGCCGAGGAGGCCAAGCGGGCTCAGAGCTCGCCCGTCTGGCTGTACGCCAACATCCAGGCCGTCCAAAAGACGTTCGGGCCGATGATCGAGGCCAAGATCCAGGAAGTCAAACAGATGATGGACCAGCTCAAGAACATGGGGCAGGCCCCGCCGATGGCCGCCAACATGGGCTCGATCATGGACATGTACTCCGGCGTCCTCGGGACGTTCATGAAAGAAACCCAGTCGGCCAGCCTGTCGCTCGAGCCCACCGCCACCGCCCTTCGCCTGGAGCTTGCGGTGGCCACGTTGCCGCAGACGGAGATGGCCAAGATCTTCACGGCCAGTTCCACCCCAATGGATCGCACTTTTACGCGATATCTCCAGAACGGCGCGGTGATGAGTTTCCTGGCGGCGGTGGACCCGGCCTCCTGGAACCAGCTCAACAACTGGGGTATCAACCTACTGGCTCAGATGGCGGGCAAACCGGCCAATGATCCGGAAATCCAGAAGATCCGCAAGTTCGCCACGGACAGCACCAACGCTCTCGGCGGCACACTGGCCGCATCGATGTCCCTAGATACCAAGAGTAAGCCGCCCTTTGCGTTTCGCTATGTGGTCGGATTAAAGGATGCACAGGCCTTCTCGCGGATGTTGGATCAGATCCCCTCGATTCTCAACAGCGGCCTGGTCGCGGGTATTTACCAGCAGATGGGAATCAAACTCGACGCGCAGCTTCAGCGAAAAGTCGAGACTTACAAGGACGTTCCCATTGACGCCCTGACGTTCATTCTCACCCCCACCGATCCGAATTCCCCCGAAGGTCAAATGATCGCCTCCATGTACGGCCAGGGCATGAATCTCCGCATTGCCACAGTGAACAACCTCCTGGTGTACACGCTCGGCGCGGATCCTTCGACCGCCATGAAGGAGCTGATCGACCAGGTGAGGAGCGCGTCTTCGACCGCCGGGGTTCCAAGCGAAATCCAGGCCGCCACACAACTGATCCCCGGTTCCGAGAAGGCCCAGTTCTTCGTGACCTACAATCTCCTTCGGCTGATCCAAATGGGCACGACAATCGCGCCCATGCCCATCGCCATTCCACCCGCTAAGAGCCAGAGCAACATTGCCATCGCCGGCAGCGCCGCCAACGGCAGACTCTCCGTCCAGGTCGCCCTTCCCAAGCAGCACCTGCAGGAACTGATGGGAACTTTCATGCAGACGCAGCGTCAGAATTAACATCAGGACCGATACAGGAGTCCGACGCAGCCGCGACGGAAATGGATCGACGACTTGAGGCCGGGGTCTTCTTCGATGAGGAACCCCGGCCTTTCTATTGACCGTCCGCTCGTCCTACCCCAGGTCGGTAAGCGAAACAACCCGGCCCACCCCCACCGGAATGAATCCTCCCGGGAAGCTCTTCTCGAATCGGCTTCGCGCCTTTTCGCCCGAGCAATGGGTCGGTGCAACGTATCGAACGCCCGCCTCTTGAAATGCAGCGATGATCCGCTCGACTTTACCCGATAACGCCCACTCCAGATGGAACCCACCCATCACCAGCAGCAAATCGTCGCCATACACTTTCCGGGCCGCCTCGACCATTGAAACCACGCCGGGGTGGGCGCAGCCTGTCAAAACGACCAGTCCCCGCGACGTGCGGATGGCCAGAGCTTGTTCCCGAACCCTCCGCCCGAGAACACCGGTTGTGCAGACGTTCTCACAGATCTCCTGCGGACCTTCAACCTCGACAACGCCGACCCCGGTTCTTCGCACGAGGTCTTTGACCCGATCGGGAAACGACGCAGACAGGTACACCTCGACACGGGGATTTGCCTGAAGCAGTCCCGTCAAACCGCCGGCGTGGTCGCCATGCACGTGTGAGAGAACCAATACATCGATGGCCGCCGGATCGATGTGGAGCTTGTCCAGATTCTCCAGCAGCAGCGGCCCGTCGCTGCCGGTGTCGAAGAGGATGTTCCGCTGGGCCCCTGCGATGTGGACCGCAAAACCCCACGCGGTCTTGAGCCCTTCGACGCAGGGGTAGTTGTCGTGTACCACGGTGATCGTCAGATCGTCCAGAGGCTGATTCTCGGCTGGGTGAGCGTCGCTTCCCATACGACAAGGCTCTCCTTCTCAAACCGCTGCGCCGGTCGTGTCCTTGTAGTGGGCCCGCAGACGCTTCAATTCGGCCATCAACTCCTGCACGACATCCGCGTACTGAGCATCGGGATAGAGGTTCTTCAGCTCGTCCGGATCGCTCTGCAAGTCGTACGGCTCCCACTTGTCGATGTCGTTGTAGAAATGGAACAGCTTGGGGAACGTCTGCTGCGAGCCGTCGAACGTCACGCGGTTGTCGATCAGGCCGTTGATGTGGCTGTGCTTGCCGGTCAGGATCACCGCCC
>JAGPGT010000184.1:2017-7378 GCA_018055905.1 Phycisphaerae bacterium | reverse complement strand
GTGCAGACCGTCCGCGAGGAAGTGGCCGCGGGCCGGCTGGTGATCGCGGCCAACAAGGCCCATTTGAAGTCCAATCTGAAAGCCGTGGGGATCGGTCGGATCCTCACGACCAAGGTCAACGCCAACATTGGTACCAGCAGCATCCGATGCTCCGTGCCAGCGGAGATCGAGAAGATGAATGCAGCCCTGGAGGTCGGGGCCGATGCGATAATGGACCTGAGCACGGGCGGAGACCTCGACTCGATTCGGGTGGAATTGCTGGCCCATTGTCCAGTTCCGTTTGGAACGGTCCCGATCTACCAGGTGATCGAGGGCCGCGAGGTCGAGGACGTCACGCCGGAACTGATCCTCAAGACGGTGGAGAAGCAGGCCAAACAGGGCGTGGACTTCTTCACGATTCACGCCGGACTGCTGCGAGAGCATCTGCCTCTGCTCGAAAAGCGAGTGATGGGGATCGTCAGTCGGGGCGGGGCCCTGCTGGCCAAGTGGATGGTCCACTACAAACGCCAAAACCCCCTCTACGAGATGTTCGACGACCTCTGCGACATCATGGCTCAGCACGACGTATGCTTCTCGCTGGGCGACGGCCTGCGACCCGGCGCGATCGCAGACGCCACCGACGAGGCCCAACTCGCAGAGTTGCGAACGCTCGGGGAACTGACCCAGCGGGCCTGGGAGCGCGGCTGCCAGGTCATGGTCGAGGGGCCGGGCCATGTGCCCTTCAACCAGATCCAGTACAACATGGAGATCCAGCAGAAGCTCTGCCACTGGGCACCGTTCTACGTGCTCGGACCGCTCGTGACCGACATCGCGCCGGGCTACGACCACATCACCTCCGCGATCGGAGGCTGCGCCGCTGCCTACTATGGGGCCTCGTTCCTGTGCTATGTCACACCGCGAGAGCACCTGGGCCTTCCGAATACCGACGATGTCCGCGCAGGGGTCGTAGCCGCCAAGATCGCGGCCCATGCGGGTGACGTGGCCCGAGGGCTCAAGGGAGCCGCCGACCGGGATCGCAGGCTGAGCATCGCGAGAGGCAACCTGGACTGGCCCACGCACATCGGCACCTCGCTCGATCCCAAGACCGCCGACCGCATGCACAAAGAGGCTTGTCAGGAAATGGGCATGGCACAGCTCCAGACCGCCGACTATTGCTCGATGTGCGGTAAGCATTGGTGCAGCGTCCGGATCAACCGCGAAGTGCGGCAGGCGGTCGCAGGAAAGGCGTGACTTCAACAACAAACGACGCTACTTGCCCAGCGACCGGACCGCGATTTCGGACATGAGACTGTCGAAATCCTGGGCGGCACGAAGCACCTGCACCATGTCGGGCAGCCGCATGATTCGCGCGATGTCCGCCAACGCCTGGAGATGCTTGGCGGGATCTTGTCCGATCGGGTCCAGCAAAATGATCAGGATGTGTGGCGGGCCGGAAGCCAGCGGCACATCCAGGGGATTCTTCGACACGCCCAGAAAGATGACCGATTCGGTCACGTTCGGCACATGAGTGTGCAGCAAGACCACGTCGCCGGTCAACTCCACCGGCTCTTCCTGGCTGATGGAATGCAGCAGCGTAGTAACCGCCTGGGTGTTGGCGGTCTGGTGGCCGAAGTAGCCGCCGAGAAGCTCGCGGACCGCTTCTTCGGTGGTGGCGACGTTCATTTGCAGTCGGGTCCGATCCCGCGTAAAGGTCGAGAAAATATACGCGGAATCGGCAATCTTGTCGGCCGCCTGCTGGCTGTCCCATCGCTCGGCAGGTGGGATCAGGACCGAGAAGGGAATCTCCGGGAATTCCTTCGCCAACCGGCCCGGCAGCCGATCCAAGCTCGGCTGCCATGCGAGTTCGCCCTTGCGGGCCCCCATGAGGATCAGCCAATCGGTCTCTTCGATGATCGAGGCGATGTGCGTCGCAACGCCCTTCCAGGAGGCGAGGGTCTCGAAGGAGACCGACACCGACGGCGGCGTTTTCTTGATGAAGTTTCCTGCCGCCAGGAGTGTCTCGGCGGAACAGAGAATCAGCAGGGAGGTCCCCGCCTGGTTGGCCAGCGTCTTGGCTGCGGTGGTGATGGACTCGAACCCCGGCTGGCGTTCCGCGAAAGGAGGCAGAACCAGCAGAATCCGCTTGGCCGTGCTCACCGGCCTCTGGACCCGGTTGACCATGACCAGCGGGAGGCTGCGTTCGACGATCGGGTCGATCGTGCGTCCGAAGATCCGCGTTCGGGAACTCACCCGCCCATCCCAGCCCAGCAGGATCATGGAGATCCGATTGTCCCGGACGGCCCGCAGAACGCCGGAAGGAACATTCACGTCCACGTTGGTCAGCGGAGTCACCGGAACCCCCGCCGACATCGCTCGCACCACGATGTGGGCCAGGATCTTTTCCGCCAGAGCCACGTCCTGCGCCGCCGCGGCGCTCTCCGGAACCACCCGCAAAGGGTAGAGCGGTTCGTGGGAGTTCTTCTCCCGGAGGAGCAATGCGATATCCAGCAGCTCCTTGGCGCCCGGGCGGTCTTCAAGGGGTATCAACGCTCTGTGCGGCGCGGCGGAGGCGTCGAAGGCGGCCAGCTCCTCCCGCAGGGCAACCCTCTTGCCCGCCCGCTCAGTCACGATGGACCCGACCAAACACGTCACCGCGATCATCATAATGGTTCCGGTGATCACCGCTTCGGAGAAGAGCCCAAGATTGTAACCCACCAGGACCGCCGCCAGGGTGGCCGCCGCTTGGTTGACGCTCAGGCCGAAGATCAGCAGCCCTTCGTTCCGCACGTATCCCAGGGACTTCTGAGAGAGCCACGCCGCGAGGAACTTCGCCGCCAGCGCGACCACGATCATCCCTGCGGACAGGACCCACGCTTCGGTTCCCGTGAACAGGAGGCTTACGTCGACCAGCATCCCGACGGATAGGAGGAAAAAAGGAATGAAGATGGCATTCCCGGTGAAGTGGATCCTCGTCATCAGGATGCTCTTCTCGGGAATCAGGCTGTTGAGCGCCAGTCCGGCCAGGAATGCCCCGATGATCGGTTCCAGGCCCGCTGCGTGCGCCAAGTAGGAACTCAGCAAGGCGACCGCCAGAACGAAAACAAATTCCGTGTTCTCGTCCGCCAGGATCTCGCGGAAGAACCACCGTCCCAGTCGCGGAACCAGAACCACGACCGCGCCGACGTAGACAAGGATCGAGACCGCAAGCCGCACCCAGAACCAGGTGTTCAGATCGCCCTGGCTGGCGCTGGCGATCACCGCCAGCACCACCAGCGCCAGCGTATCGGTGATGATGGTGCCGCCGACGGTAGCCGTCACGCAACGCGATTTGGCCAGTCCCAACTTGCCGACCGCCGGGAAGGTGACCAACGTGTGCGAAGAAAACATGCTGGCCAATAAGATCGCCACCGGCAGGGTCATCCCGAACACCCAGACCCCCAAGGCGATACCCATCGCCAACGGGAGGCTGAAGGTCAGGAGTCCGAAGAGGATCGTGTGCGTGCGATTGCGGCGCACCTGATGCAGGTCGATCTCCAGTCCCGCCAGGAACATGATGTACAGCAGCCCGACTGTGCCGAGCAGTTGCACCGTCTGGTCGCGCGCGAGAATCCCCAGGCCGTGAGGGCCGACCAGCGTTCCGGCGGCGATCAACCCGACGATCTCGGGCAGACGGACCTTCCTCGCAAACAACGGCGCCACCAGGATCATCGCCATCACGCTGGCGAAGATCAGCACTGGATCGGAAAACGGCAACATCGGCATCCCTGTAATCACTTCATGACACTATGAACCAAGGCGACGCACGCGTCGTCCCCACGGACTTCGAAACGCACTATAGAGGATTGCCACAAAACCGACAAGCCAGATCACTCGCGTCGACCGTTGCTCCCCGGCATCGACACGTTGAGTCGCCAACCCCTCAATTCCGCCCTCACTCCACGTACATCACGGTGGCCCGAGATCCGCAGTCCAACCTTTCTGTCACAGAGGGGAAGTCCTCATCGAAGTGTGAAGCCGGAGCGGAAGGCGGCGACTGCGATATCGCCGACTTCCTATTTTCACACTATTCGCTTTTTTACGTTTTCATCGAATCGATTTCAATGATAGCGATGGGCAGGAAGATGAAGATGGGCAGCCAAGCCCAGAGTTCCGGCATGACGCGGGTACCGAAGACGACCTCGGTGGCGAGCATCTTGCAGACGAAGGTCGTCACGAAACAACCGGCGGTCAGGATGAAGCTGACCAGAATAGCGGACTTCATCATCTGCGGGTCGCGGCAGATCAGCACCGGCAGGCTCACCATAAGCATCGTCAGGTTGATCAAGGGGTCCGTAATGCGGAAGTGCCTCTGACTCACGAGCTGGGCGATGTCCTTGACCTTGGTCTTCTGGGCGGCCAGGGTCGCCAGTTGGCGGGAGCTCAGGAGCGAATCGTAACCGGCGTTGCGCCGTAGAACGATGTCCTTGGGGAGCAGAGCTTCGGCCTGATAGAAGGACCACGACTGGGGGGCCTGGTTGGGATCCGTGCTGATGTACAGACCGTTGATCAGATCCCAGCGGTTGGCGGCGGGATTGAAAACCGCCGAGTCGGCTGAGAGCCGTCCGGTCACTTCCCAGACCCCAGGTTGGGACGGCAGGGTGCGACGGGTCAGGATCGTGGGCCGATCCAGAGTCGCGGTTGTGGCGTCGTACTTCGGAGAGCACAGCAGCGAACCGTTTCCGTCGGCAAAGAACCACACCGCATAGGCTTGCTTGCCCTCCACGTCGTCCTCGTCCTGGACGAGTTTGTCGCTGATCGCCGGGATGAGTAGCTCCTGGTCGGCCACCGCCAGGGCAGTGAAGAAGATCACCAACGCCAGGATCGGCCCGACGATCCGCTTGGCGCTGACGCCCGAGGCGATCATCGCGACCAGTTCGTTGTTCCGCACCATCCGGCCCAGTGAAAACGCGGCGGCCACCACGGTGATGACGCCCGCGGTGTCGCGAAAATACAGTGTGGTACGGAAGGCATAGAACAACGCAATGTGCTTTATCAGTTCCACGGCGCCGAGCTTGTCCGCGTTCTCCGCAAACTCGTCGAGATTGACGAATAGCTCGATGATCACCCGCAATCCGATCAATACGCAAAACGCGATGACGTAGCCGACCAGAAAGTTCTTCGCGATGTATCGATCGAGGATCTTCATAGATCTCAACCCCGCTGTAGCTTTCGATAGATACCGGCCGCCAAGAGGGCCAAGAACACCAGCCCGCCCCACATGATCCCTATGCCGGTCAAGCTGCCCACCGCCCCGTTCTGCGTGAGGTGCTTGCCGCTGACGATGGAGATAATCAACACGGCGGCCGGAACACAACTGGCGCCGAAAGCGCTGAGGAGGTGCCC
>JAGPGT010000184.1:0-1917 GCA_018055905.1 Phycisphaerae bacterium | reverse complement strand
GGCTTGAATCCGCTTCATCTGGTCGAGTCTCTTGAACTTGATGTCGTCCGGCATGAGCGACTCAAACTCCATCGTCACCGGAAGCAAACCCACGGTTCCCTCCCACGGTTCATTGCCCGACCCCATCTGGCGGCAGTTCCGCACGGTCAGTCGAACCTCGTTGAAACGCTTTTGAGAATCGAATTTCACCCGAGCCTCGTCCGCCGTGGTCGTCTTGCGAACGTCCTGTGTCTTGGACGTCTGTACAATGACGATCCCGTACAGCGTGTCCTGTTCGAGATCCGCATGATCGGCATAGATCAGAAAGGAACCGGACCCGCTGCGAATCGAGTAATAGCCTCTTCGCTGGAGATTGCGAAACAGGATCTGCTTGGCGTCGGATTTCAGCGACGCCTCCGCCATGCGTACGAAGTACGGCATGACGTGGAAACTCAGTACCAGATTGGCGATGGCCACGAGAACCGCCAGCACCAGGCCGGGATAGATCAGCGTCATCGCGCCGATCCCGCTGGCCCGACAGGCGTCGATCTCATTGTCGCCGGCGAACCGCCCGTACGCCAAGGCGGAGGCGAACAGCGCCGCCATGGGCAATACGAACGTCAGCGTCACCGGCATGAAGATGAACAGGATGGTGACCGCTTGCCGCGGACCGACTCCGAATTTCTGTACCGGCTGCAGGATCATGCCCAAGCTCAGGATCAGCGTCAACGCGACCGTCGCCAGGACGAAGATCCGCAGAACCTCGCGGAACATATACCGGTGCAGGGTGAAGACCATCGGTCACCGATCCTGCTGATTCAGCAAGATCTCCACGGGATCCAGATCCCGGATCCGGTCGAAGAAAATCTCGTGCGGATACTTCTCGAGCAGTCTTTTTTCCCTCTCGCTCAGCGCCTGTCGCCGTTGCTGGCCGAAAAGCATCCATTTGGCAGAAGCTGCGAGTTCCTCAGAGTAGTCCTGCGTCCGGGCAGGCGTGAATTCGAGAACCTTGACCAACCGCCACTTGGCGCCGGCCTCGTAAAACCCGGGAATCGGACCGATCAGCTGGTTGGGCTCCGCCTTGGCGAAATGGGCCCAGAACACCCCTTCGCTTCCCGGCGAAAGATGGTAAGGACTCACATCCTTCTGCAGAGAATACTCTTGTCGAAGGGTCTGAAAGTCGGTGCCCTGATCAAGCAAGGTCCTGATCTTCTGCGCGGTTTCCTTGTCCGGACACCAGATCTGGTCGGCCTTCAACGACGGATTCGTCGCGAACTGCCAGGGATTTTCATCGAAACGCGCCTTGACCTGCTCAGGCGTGGGCTCGGGGATATGCTGGATCCATTCCTCCTGCGTTCGATACAGAAGCCGGTCGTCCTCGAGTCTGCGCAGCTCACTTTTCAGCGCAGGGTCCTGGTCGTATCCGCGAGATCTGGCCTCGGCGGCCAGCACCGGGCCGCGGAGCCCCATGTCCAGAAGTCGCTCAACGCCCTCGGGTTTGCCCAGATCCTGGGGCCTCCGCGGAGGCGGAAAATCGCAGAGCAATTGGAACCAGTCCTTCAAGGTGAACTGTCCCCCGTCGAAGGTAGCCAGAACCAGGTTGCGCTCTTCGTCGGACAAATCCGTGTTGAGCTGGCTGTTCAGAATCCAGTACTGGGTCGGCCCCCGCGGCTGACGCGGCTGGGTCAAAAGCCGTTGATGGATCTGGGCGGTCTTGGCCACGTTCTCGGACACCTTGGTGATCTTGCGTTTCGCGGCCACCTGCGCGTAGTACTGATCCCGAAGCTGGTTGGCCTGCGCCTGCATCGCCATCATCCTCGCCTGGTCGCGGGTCAAATTGGGACGGCTCTTCATGGCGCGGTCCACGTCCGCCTCCTCGACCTTGAGCTTCGGAGCCAACTCGGTCTCCAGCAGCCTCCCGACGAGCCTTGCCTGCTC
>JAGPGT010000014.1 GCA_018055905.1 Phycisphaerae bacterium | reverse complement strand
GCAGTTTCAAGTTTGAAGAATGGACATCGCCACACTTTACACTTCAAATTTCACCCTTCACACTTTCTTCTCATAGATTTTTCCCTCGCGGTAGTCCTGCCAGGCCGGCTCGAAGGACTTCCGTTCGTTCGGTACGGTTCGGCACGCCACGACCCGGCTCTGGAACAGGTCGGGCGAGGCCTCATCATACTGGATTCTCAGGATCTTATGCCTTAGTTCCTGATTCTCCGGCTTGAATGCCACGGGTTTGCCGGTAGGGTCGAGGACATCCGGATGGATCGGGATGCCGTGCTCGCTCAGGACCAGGTAGGAGCCCCGCGAGCCGCCGCCAAGGGTGAGCAGGTCGATGAGGGCCTTGAGATAAGCGACACTGGACAGGGCCAGGTGTTCTGCTTGGATGGCGGCAATGAGAGACCGTGGTTCTTTGACGGCCAAGCCCTTCTCCTGGATCTCCCGGTACAGCAACAGGGCGTCCCTGAAGCTTTCTTGGGCGTCCTTCTCCCGGCGAATGTGGGCGGCCGACGTGGTCATTCGTTCCTGGACCTGCTCAAGGATCGCATGAGGCGATCGTCCCGACGAATGGCTCCACGATTCGAATGTGGCCAGGAGTTCCGCGATCTGGACATCGATGCTCTCGGCATCCCGGGCATAGTCAGGGACTTCGCATCCGTAGGCGTTAACGATGTACTCCGCGGCCCGCAGGCCGCCGACCTGTCCGGCGTTCAGGGCCGAACCGCCCGGACGTTTCACACCATGAGTGCCCGCCATCTCGCCGATCACGAAGGTATGCTTGATGCTGGACTCCCACCACGTGTTCACGGCGAACCCGCCGTTGTTGTGTTGGGCGCAGACCCCGATCTCCAACGGCTCGTTATGCAAGTCGATGCCGTTTTCTTTGTAGATCTCGATGGCCGGTGGATTCATGTGGGCCAGCCGTTCGATGGGTGTGTACTGGAGGGCCCCTGCATTCCGGAGGTAGTGGAAGGCCTCCGGTTCGAGTTCGTCGAGGTTGAACGGACTCATGCCCTTGTTGCCCATCGGATTTCGACGAAAGTCCAGGAAGACCCGCCGGCCCTTGCGGTTCTCGTTGAAGACCAGGACGTCGATCAGCGACGACTTGAGACCTTCGATCTTCTGCGGGTCGAAGGGCCATTGATAGCCCTTGAGAAAGATGTTCGTGGCCATGCTCTTCATGGTGGGGAAGAAGTCCGCCAGGAAATCCCTTTCGTCTTTTCCTTCGGCGTTCGCGCTGAAGATCCGAGGAATTACCTGCATGTAGGTCCCCGAGACGTTCCAGCGGAACTTCGTGCTGGCCAACCCGAATTGGGATTCGGTGAGGTTCTCCGCGACCAGGCCTGCCTTGAAGGCCAAGCCGTGGAGGCCGACTTGTCCGGCGGGGTAGACGCTGGTTTTGTACAATTCACCGGGACCGCCGGCGGCGAGCACGACGTTGGCCGCAAGGAACACGTTGACCGCGTGATGCGAGCCCACAGATTGCAGTCTGTCGAAGGTGACCACGCCGACGATCTGCTTGACATGGCCGGTGCCGATGGTGAGCAGATGCGCCACCTCCTGGTTGTCGAACGTCCGGACACCGTAGCCTTCGACCTCCCGTTGCAGGCACTCGCTCATGAATCGGCTGGTCTTGGGTCCTGCGCTGGTGGCCCGTTCGGCGGGGTCGTGGTCGGTTTTGTAGCCGATGAAAACGCCCATCGCGTCGGTCGGGAAGGCGACTCCGGCTCGCACCAGGTGGTAGAACTCGCGGAGCGAATTGATTCCCTCGATCAGAGCCAGATCGCCGTGGCAGCAGCCCGCGGCGGTCAGCGTCGCCGCGAAGGCCTCTGCACAGTCGGGCACGTTCGGACTGGTGCCCAGTTTGTAATAGGTTTGCTTGTCCGAACCGCTCATCCGCGAGGCCCCGAGCTTCAGGCCGCGGGTGATGATGGCGATTCGATCCTCAGGAGCGGCGATGCCTTTTTGTTTCATGAATTCGCATAGGTGTACGGCGCAGTTCATTCCGGCCGCCCCTGCGCCGATGATGATCGTGTTGTAACGACGAAACGTCACCTCCCGGCCGGCGATTTGTCTGGTCTCCACGGGATCACCTCAGTTCAGTCTCTGGGGGGTCGCGAATTCTTCGGTCATGAGCGAGGGCAGGCGGAACACATCGCCGCCCTTGGTGCAGAAATAGAGCGAGGACGCGGAAGGCTCTCGGCCGTGCCCATCCGCCCAGAAGGCATAGAAGCCGTCATGGGCGTTCACCGGACGACGGACGTATGTGTGGTTGAAGGGACTGCCGTGGGTGAGCTGTTTCGTCTTCCGCCAGGTTGCGCCCTGATCGCTGCTGATCCATACAACCACTTCTCCACCGGGATTGTAGGGCTGTGGACCCGGCTCGGTCGGCGCGATGATTCGCCAGATTCCGTCGCTTTCAAGGTACAGTGAGCCCATGTCGTAATTGCTGTCGGAAGTTGTGATGGGACGGATATCCCAGCGGATTGCAGTCCAATGGGCGGTCATCCACGTGCGGGGACCATCCTCCGGCCCGGAACGGTACCCTTTGCTCGTGATGAACAGTATCACCGGCCGACTCGCCTCGTCGAAGCGGATGTCCTTGATGTAGACGAGAAGCCCCTCCTTCTGGTAATCGCGGACGAGAGCCTCATTTTCCGGGGTCGTCAAAGGCAGCGTCAGTTCGCGTCCGTCTGCGGCGTGCCAGGATCGGCCGAAATCCGTCGTTTCCAGGTAGTAGAGGTTCGTCCGCCAGTTGAGCCCTTTGCCTTTGGGATGATAGTTCAGGGCCGTCCCGGCCTTGCTCTCGTTGACTGTGCTGATCTGATAATGCCCCTCGTCGATCGCAGCGAGCCTCTGCCATGGGGACCAGCGAATGCCGTCGGGGCTGGTCATGAAACACGCGGTGCGTGCGGCCGGGTAATTATATCGCGTGAAAAAAGCGACGAAGCCCTGTTTGGGGACGAACCAGGCTTGTATATAGGAGAAGTTCGTCATTGGCACGTCGTTGCCGTCCTCGATCTTCGTCGCCGGAATCCGTTCGAATTCATCGATGCTGTAGGGTTCCTTGCTCCGATGGATATAGGAAGGGCGTCCGGTGCCGTGTGAAGGGGAGAAGATCCAGACATAACCTTGATCATCGACGGAGAGGACCGGGTTGTCATGGGCGTCCTGGGTCCGTTTGTCCAGCAGGATCGTCGGGCGTGGGACCTTGCCGGTGGCGTGATCGTAGTAGGAGACCATGTGCAATAGAACGCCAGGCACGTCGGCGCCGTCGTTGCTCTTGGCCAAATCGTGCTGCAGGTGCGAGCCTTCGACGGTTCCGCCGTAGCAGAAAAAGGTTTTGTTGACCTTCTCGCAGTAGACGGCAAAGGGTTTGTGAAAGTCGCAGTAGGTGCCCAGTCCGCCGCTGTATTTGAACCGGTATTCGTTCGGCAGTGGCTGGTTCATGTACCAGATGCCACGGTAGCCGGTGTCTTTCGTATTGAGCGTCTGCACCTGCGGCCGTTCGGCCTGCACGGTTGCCAGGAGAAGGAAAACGAGCAGCGGGCCGTTCATGGGTAGTTCCTGAAAGGTTCAATCGACATTGAAATTGCGTCCGGTCTTGCGGACGATTTCTTCCAGCGAGGTCTTCGCGAAGTTCAGACCTGGATACTTTTTCGCCCGCGATTCGTCGATCAAACGCTTGACGGTCGCGAGTTCTTGGGCAAGTAACTGGTAATCTTGCTCGTCCACGATCTTTTTCATCGTGTTTTTTTCGATCATGCTGAACGAACCGCCCAGGACGAGCACGCCGGCGTTTACGTAGTCGGGAATGTTGGCTGCGGTCGTGCCGCCGGTAGGAACCAGGCTGATCATCTTGTGCAAGGCCGGATCGATCGCCTCAATGAACGCCGGACCGCCCAGTTCTTTGGCGGGGAAGACTTTGCACAGATTCGCGCCTTTGCCGAACTGGCTCACTACCTCTGTGGCGCTGCCACAACCGGGGATCATCACCAGGTTGCCCCCGAATCGTTTGTAGCCGTCATCGCTGAAATTCACCGCGGAGACGAGGTAACAGGCTCCCGCATCGGCGACCTGCTGCAACGTGGGCAGGGGATCGTCCTGGTGAGCACGGTTATAGACCGCCAGCATGTCGGGCCAGTCGATCAGACTGGCTGAGCCCGCCACAAAATCGGGCATTTCCTTGCGGAGCCGAGAGAGCTTCTCCAGCGGTTTTTTGATCCGGCACGTGACCTCCATGTTATTGATCCCGGCCTCGACGAGGGCTTGGGCGGTCTTGACGATGTCGAGCTTGTCCTGGTTGAAAACAAGAATGAAACCGTCACGGATCAGTGTGACGAGTGTTGTTTTCATGTCCATGCGTGTTCTCCCATATCCCTGGCACAGGGGAAAGCGAATAGGATCTCTAAGATTTATGGGACAGGTGGGATCCGATTCGATTCTCGTGTGCTATAGCCTCCTGAGGTGGAAGCCGCCATCGACGTTGATGACGCTTCCGGTCGAGAAGTCGAGCCGGCCTTCGGCGATCGCGCCGACGGCTTTGGCCACGTCGCCGGGCTTGCCCCAGCGTCGGATCGGGGTCAACCCCTCGGCGATCAGGCGGTCGTACTTCTCCTTCACGACGCGGGTCATGTCCGTCTCGATGATGCCGGGACTGATTTCGAAGACTCCGATGTCGTATTCTGCCAGTCGGTCTGCATAGAGCTTGGTCATCATCGCAATGCCCGCCTTGCTGATGCAGTATTCGCCTCGCGACGGGGAACTCGTGTAGGCGGAGATCGAGCCGATGTTGACGATGCGGTACGACCGGTCGGGATGCTCCCTTCGCTGCTCGATCATCCAATTGGCGATAAGTTGCGTGAGGAAGTAGGGGCCCTTGAGATTGATGTTCAGGACACGGTCGAAGCTCTCTTCGGTGGCTTCGAGGATATCCAGTCGCTTGGCCGGGCCGGTCCCGGCGTTATTGACGAGCATGTCGCATCGCCCGAAGCGGTTCCGGGTCGCTTCGACGATTCGCTGTCGAGTCGCGGATTCCGCGATGCTGCCGGGGACGAATTCGCACTGGGCTCCAAACGCTCCGGCCTCCTCCAGCACTTCCGGTTTTTCATCCTGGGCGCGATTGACGACCAGGTTGTAGCCCAAGGTGGCCAGTTCCAACGCGACGCTGCGGCCGATGCCCCGGCTGGCCCCGGTGACGATGGCGACAGGCCGATCTGCCATGATGTAGCTCTCTTTCTCAATAGGACATAGGACCGAGGGGACGGATGAGACCGAGAGGGCCTATGTCGCTGGTTTCTGTTGCAAAAACCGATCGATTTCGTTGGCGGCGTTCATGCCGTCGGTCACGGCGGCTACAACGGTCGCTGGGCCGCGGGTCAGGTCGCCGCCAGCAAAGACACCCGCTCGCGACGTCGCGAAGGTCCCGCGGTTTGTGCGGATCAGGCCACGATCGAACTCGACGCCCGGCAGAATTTTCTCAATGCCCTCCGGCGTCGTTTGGCCGATTGCTTCGACGACAAGGTCCATGTCCAAATTGTACGCGCTGGATTCCAGCGGCTGCGGACTTCGTCGGCCACTGCGATCGGGGTTGCCCAGCCGCGTGGGACAAAGCTTGATGCCGGTGAGTACGCCGTTGCGCGAAAGGTACTCCAGCGGCTGAGTCAATACCTGGAAGTGGACCCCGGCGGCGATTGCCCGCTCCCGCTCGGCACCCCAGGCGGGCATCTCCTTGAAAGACCGGCGGTAGATTACGTACACGTCTTTTGCGTTGGCCTTGACGGCCGTAACGGCCACGTCCATTGCGGTGTTGCCGCCGCCGATCACGGCCACGGACTTGCCGGCGAGGTTCAACCCATCACCGTGTTTGGCCGCAAACAGGAAATCCATCGCGTTCCACAGGCCGGACAATGGTGTCTTGGTCACGCTCGTCGATCTCGGCAGGCCCATCCCGATGAAGACGGCGTCGAAGCCCTGAGCCAGGATTGTATCGAGGTTGTGCCGAGGATCGAGTTCCTTGCCGAGCGCCAGGAGCATCCGGTCATTCGGCACGTCGGCGAAGATCGCGGCGATCTCGCTCTGCAACGCCGTGGCCTGCCTGTCGGCGGGGATCGCCGATTCGATCATGCCCCCGAAGGCGGTGTTCCTGTCGAAAATCGTCACGGTGTGCCCGGATTCGAGAAGCCTGGCGGCGCAGGCCAGACCCGCAGGTCCGGCCCCAACGATTGCGACTTTCTTGCCGGTCGCCTTTTCGGGGATTCGCAGCCTGGACCAACCGTTTTTATTCGCCTGGGAGGCGAGGTACCGCTGGATGTCCGCGATGGGCAGGGGACCGTCACCGATGAATCTTTGCAGGCAGTTGCCCTGGCACTGCTGTTCGACCGGGCACAGCCAGGCGCACACCTCCGGAAAGATGTTCGATTTGCGGATGGTCTCATACGCCTCGCGTTCCTTGCCTTCAAGGAACAGGGTAATGAACCGCGGGATCTCAATTCCGGCGGGGCAACCCAACTGGCACATCGGCTCCTGGCACTTGCGGCAAGCCCCGGCCAGGCGGAGCAGGTTGTCCCTGTCCCTCATGCGACCCAGGCGAAAGATCGGACCGTAGACTTCGTTGTCCCGTACGACGCACCCCGTCCGGCCGCCGTCGCGCATGATCTGCGTGCAGGCACTGCAGGCGACACACACTTTCTCCGGGTACATCTTTCCCTCGCGGAGGATATCTCTTGCGAAGTCGGGATACGCGAACCCCATGCGACCTGCGCCGACCAACGTCACAAGGCCTTTTTGCTTATTGGCGGCCCCGACGTTTGCCAAGAGCGTCCGCAACCAGCTATAGCCGGTGCCGACGAACGCTATGTCGGGGAATGCCTTTTGGATTTGGCCGGTGAGGTGGATCAGACGGGCAACGCCGACAAGAGGGTGTTCCGGCTCGGGATATCCGCCGACGATGGGTTCGTTGAACGGTCGGCCCACGTGCGGGTTGTAGTAAGGATTGGCGACCGTGATGTCGATGAGCCTGACGCCTCGTTGACGCAGCAGATCGATCAGCTTCATCGGTTCGGTCAAGTCCGGCTTGGTGTAGTTGTCTTTATCCACGCCCCAGCCATAAGGGTAGGGGATGGCATCGTAGACGCCCATTCGCGTAACGACCTGGATTTTGTCTGCGAGTTTTTCGCGGATGCGGTCGATCACGTTCAGGAAGAACCGCGTGCGGTTCTCGAACGAGCCGCCGTATTTGCCCGGTCGATTGTGACAACTGAACAGTTCGTTGATCAAGTAGCCGTGACAGGATTTAACGTCCACCGCATCGAAGCCGGCTTCATACGCGATGCATGCCGCTTCGACGTAGGCGTCCTGGAGACGGTCGAGGTATTCGTCCGTCACAATCGGGTAGTCGTCGGGAAGGCTGCTCTTGCGATTGATGTCCGGCCTGGGCTGCGGTGTCATCGGATCGCGGTAGGGGTCTCGTTGGGCGATGATCGGTCGGGGGACGGGGCCGGGTTTGCTGTAGCGGCCCGAATGGGTCAGTTGTGCCACGAGTACCGGCCTGTACGCAGAGCCGTTCGCCAAAGCGGCTTTGTCTCTCGCCCGGCGGACCAAGGCCTTGAACGCCTCTTTGCTGCCTGGGTGGAGCCAGAGCTGTCGGGGATTGGCTCTGGCCTCTTCGACGACCGCGATGGCTTCCGCCCAAATGAGACCTGCGCCGCCCGCTGCGAATCGTTCATACCGTCGGACAGTGAGATCGTCCGGTCGGCCCTGGGCATCGCCGTCGCAGCCCTCCATCGGATGCACGGCCAGCGAATTGGGGATCCGCAGGGGGCCGAACGGGACGGGCCTGGCCAAGACCGAGACGTCTTCGACGGCATCGACACAAACCTCCAATTGCCGACAGAGTTGCCGGAGATCCTCGATGTTGCTTAATGCAAACTCCCACTGCCGGGGCTGGATGGTCTGTCTTGCGGCCAAAGTTGTTCTGCCTCCTTACCGGTGAACGGCAGACAGGACCCATAGGACCGATAGCTCCTGTCCTCTTACTTCAGTTTGTCTTTCAAAAATCGGCCGGTGTAGCTTCCGGCGACCTTTACGATTTCTTCCGGCGGTCCGGCGGCCACGATGGTTCCGCCTGCGTTTCCGCCTTCGGGGCCGAGGTCTATTATATAGTCGGCCGTCTTGATGACATCAAGGTTGTGTTCGATCACGACGACGGTGTTGCCCATGTCGACCAGTCTCTGCAGGACGCCCAGAAGGTTGTGGATATCCGCGAAGTGTAGGCCGGTGGTGGGTTCGTCGAGAAGATAGAGCGTATGGCCGGTCGATACTTTGCCCAGTTCGGCAGCGAGCTTCACCCGCTGGGCCTCGCCGCCGGAGAGTGTGGTGGAGGACTGGCCGAGTTGCACGTATCCCAGGCCGACGTCGGCGAGCGTCTTGACCACCCGCGAAATCGTGGGGAAATTGGAGAAGAAATCCACCGACTCTTCGATTCGCATGTCGAGCACGTCCGCGATGTTTTTTCCCTTGTAGGTGATCTGGAGGGTCTCGGGGTTGTAGCGCGTTCCTTTGCAGTCCTGGCACGTCACGTACACGTCGGGCAGAAAATGCATTTCGATCACCTTGGTGCCCTGGCCTCGGCAGGATTCACAGCGTCCCCCTTTGACGTTGAAGCTGAATCGTCCGGGCGTATAACCGCGGATCTTGGCTTCGCGGGTCATCGAGAAGAGTTTGCGGATCAGGTCGAAGGCGCCGGTGTAAGTCGCGGGATTGCTTCGGGGGGTCTTTCCGATCGGAGATTGGTCGATCTCGATCACCTTGTCGATCTGGGAGACACCCAGGATGTTCTTATGTGCGCCGGGCTTTTCGCGGGACTGGTACAGATGACGCTTGAGGCCCCGCAGGAGGATGTGGTTGACCAAAGTGCTTTTGCCCGAGCCGGAGACCCCGGTGACGCAGACGAAGACACCCAGTGGGAATTTCACGTCCACGTTTTTGAGATTGTGTTCGGTGGCACCCTTGACCTCGATACACTTCTTGAGTGAGTACGGCCGTCGTTTCGGCGGGACCGCGATGGTCTTTCGGCCGCTGAGGTAATCGCCGGTGAGCGAGGTCGAGCAGTGGACGATCTCGTCGTAGGTGCCTTGGGCGATGACTTGACCGCCGTGGGCGCCGGCCCCCGGGCCGATGTCGATGATGTGGTCCGCAGCCCGCATGATGTCTTCGTCATGTTCGACGACAATTACCGTGTTGCCGATCTTGCTGAGCGTCTGGAGGATGCGCAGGAGGCGGTCGTTGTCCCGCTTGTGCAGGCCGATCGTGGGTTCATCCAGCACGTAGCAGCAGCCGACCAGGCCGCTTCCGACCTGAGTGGCTAGACGAATGCGCTGGGCCTCGCCGCCGGCCAAGGTGCTGCTCATGCGGTCGAGCGTCAAATAGCCCAGGCCGACGTCGAGCATGAATTGCAGGCGAGCCTTGATCTCTTTGAGGATCTGGGCGGCGATAAGGGTTTGCTCGGGATTGAGTTGGAGCTGACCGAAAAACTGTTGGGCCCGCTCGACGCTCATGTGGCTCAGTTCCTGGATGTTCTTGCCGCCCACGGTGACGGCGATGGCCTCGGGCCGGAGCCTGGCGCCTTTGCAGGTCTGGCAAGGCTGTTCGGAAAGGTAACCGTGCAGGCGGGTCTTCACGTATTCGCTGGTCGTGCTCTTCCATCGCCGATCCAGGTTTGGGATCACGCCCTCGAACCAGACCCCGTATTTTTCTTCGTCGGCCGGAGTTGTGCCGTACAGGAGCAGATGGCGGATCTCCTCGGGGATCTCCTCGTACGGGACGGCCTTGCTGATGCCGATGTCCCGGCAGAACCGCTTGATCAGGCGGTTATAGTAGATGTTCATACGTTTGCCGCTGCGTCGCCAGGCGTCAATCGCACCGTTTTCGAGCGAAACGCTCTTGTCGGGCACGATCAGGTCCGGATCGAATTCGAGGATGGTGCCCAATCCGTCGCAGCTCTTGCAGGCGCCGTAGGGGCTGTTGAAACTAAACAGTCTGGGCGAAAGCTCCTCCAAGCTGGCCTCAGGGTGATCGGGACAGGCGAATTTCTCGCTGTAGATGACTTCCTCCCACTTTCCGTCGTTCTCGTCGGCCTTGTCACCGACAGGCTCCTGGATGAGCATCAGAAGTAGGCCGTCCGCGAGTTTCAGGGCGGTTTCTACAGAGTCCGCCAGACGGGTACGGACGCCTTCCCGGATGATCAGACGGTCCACCACCGCGGCGATGTCGTGTTTTTTGGTCTTTGCCAGGGGCGGGACATTCTGAAGGTCGTAGATGCCGCCGTCCACACGGACACGGACGAAACCGTCCCGCTGGATGTTGGCGAAGATCTCTTTGTGTTCGCCTTTCTGGCCGCGAATCAATGGGGCGCAGACCTGGATCTTGGTACCCTCGGGCCGACCCAGGATCGATTCGACGATCTGGGTGGAATGCTGGCTGGTGATTTCGCGACCGCAGACCCAACAATGCGGCTGGCCCACCCGTGCAAAAAGCAGCCGGAAGTAGTCGTAGATCTCCGTCGTGGTGGCGACCGTCGATCGCGGATTGCTGCTGGCGCTTCGTTGCTCGATAGCGATGGTGGGAGGCAACCCTGAGATCTCGTTGACCGCGGGTTTCTGCATTTGTTCGAGAAACTGCCTGGCGTAGGCGCTGAGCGATTCGACATACTTGCGGCGACCCTCGGCGTAGATCGTGTCGAACGCCAGCGAACTTTTGCCCGAACCGCTGATACCCGTGATGACGACGAACTTGTCGCGAGGGATGCTCAAGCTGATGTTCTTGAGGTTGTGCTCGGAGGCGCCCTCAATGCGAATGACCTTTTCCGTGTGATCGACCATATTTCAAATGAACCGATTCCTCGATTCGGACTCCAACCCCGCATAAACCCCACACTTCGGTGCGCCCCCGCTTCCAAGCGGGCCGGCACAAACACCTCATTATATCACACTGGTCGGCGAAGGGGAAATCCCCCTGGCAGTTTGTGAAAAGCGGATATGGCCGATCAGTTACTCCTCGCGGGTTTCCTGGGGTAACGTGAACCCTTGCCAAGGGGGATGCCTTTGTTTAGAATAAAGCATCCCAGGGGTCGTTCCTCATGGGGGGGCAGCATTGTATCTCAGGGTGGTGGTCCCGAGTCTTTGGGGTGTCCAGGGTGGTCTTGGTTCGTAGGAGATGATGTTCGATGCTCGTAGAACGTGATCATATCGGCATATTTGGAAAGATGAACTCCGGCAAAAGCAGTGTGATGAATCTGTTGACTCAACAGCAGACGTCGATTGTGGATTCGACGCCGGGAACGACGGCCGACACGAAGATCACTTTGCAGGAGATCCACGGCATGGGCCCGGTCAAACTGTTCGATACCGCAGGATTCGACGAAGCAGGCGAACTGGGCACCAAAAAGCGGGCGAAAGTCATGGCCGATCTGAAGGAGTGCGACCTCGTTTTGCTCGTGATCGATCCCGAGACGCGAGATTTCTCGACGGAAAGCGAGATCCTCGATCACGCCCGCGAGCTCGACAAACAGATCCTCGTTTTGTACAATCTCTTCGGGCCTTTGGCCGAGGGACGGATCCCTGCAGTGGAGGCGAAGCTGCCGCTGTTGAGGTTCCATCAGAAGATGTCTTTGAGAGCGGTTGACGCGGATTTCCGTCAGCCTCTGCTGCACTTCATCCTCGCCAACTTCGTCTCCAGGAACGCCAAGATGGAACTGTTGCCGTTCGTGGAGCCAGACGAGTTCTATGTGCTGAACATTCCGATGGACGACGAGACGCCGCCGGGGCGGTACCTGCGGCCCCAGGCGATGGCGGAGGAGTATATCACGCGGAACTGGGCGTATCCGGTTTCCTATCGCATGGATCTGGGCAAGGCCCGCAAAGGTGACGCGAGCGAGCGACGACGGTGGGAGACGTTTCTGGGCAACCTCAACCGGCGGCCCAAAGCGATTATTACCGACTCCCAGGCGATGGACCTGATGCACACCTGGACGCCCGACGACATCCTGCTGACCACGTTCTCGATCATGATGATCAACTATGTCAGTCGGGGGCGGCTGAGCAAGTTCGTCGAGGGCATTCGGGTTCTCAAGGATCTCCGACCCGGCGACAAGATCCTGATCGTCGAGGCCTGTAACCACTCGCGGATCGCGGAGGACATCGGGACGGTCCAGATCCCCAACTTCATCAAGAAGCACTGGCCCGACGTCGTTGTCGAACACAACTTCGGGCGGGAGTTCCAGGAAAATCAGCAACTCCAGTCCTACAAGCTGGTTGTCCATTGCGGCGGTTGCATGATCGCCGCCCAGAAGCTTCTGGCCCGCATCCGCGACCTGGACTCCGTCGGCGTGCCCTATACGAACTATGGGGTCTTCCTGTCCTGGATGCAGGGACCCCAGGCCCTTCGCCAGGTGCTCAGGCCTTGGGGTATCGACTGCGGCGACTGATCCCCTGGTTTTCGGGCATAGCGGTGTCACCTGGGTCGAATTCGGGTTGCCTTCTGCGGCGGTGTGTCTACAATGGAAAATGCCGGCCGTGTTGCGACGATCGCGGCCGGTCCAGGTGACTGCCGCTACAAGACGGCGAGGAAGGGACGAGGTCGCTTTGCAACCCATTCAATTGTCAGTTTGTTCGATCAGCAACTCCAGGCCGCTGAGCCTGAGCCTGGAGGGCACCGTCTTGGTCTGTCGCGACCTGCGCGGCAGGAGAGGGCCGGAGCTGCAAATCCCGGTCGAGCTCATCACCATCACCGAGAACAGACGCTTCAAGGCCCAGCGGTTGATCCTGTCGCTGTTGATCCTGTTGTTGTCCCTCCTGACATCGGTGGTTCCGACAATGATCCTCGGACCGGTGCAGGAGCGAGAGCCGTCGGTTTGGGATGTCGCCGCCGGGGTCGTTCTGTTGGGCGGATTCCTCGCCTTTGGCTCGCTGTTGGTGTCGTTCTTCTTCAAGGTCAAGACTGTGTGTCTGACCATTGCGCCGGAGGGCAGCCGCATCGAGTTTTGGAGGCATCGCAGATCCGGGCAGGCTCTCGATACGCTGTTGGAGCAGATTCGCCAAAGACAGGAGGCCGCCGAGAATGTGATCGACTCGCCCGCGAAGGGCCCTGCGCTTTATGTGGATCCTCCCTCGCTGACTCGCCAGTTCTTTGCCTTCCTGATGCTCTCATGTGTCCCGTCCGTGATGACCGGGCAGCCGCGGTTTTTTCTTCTCGCGATTTTCCCGGTTGTGTGGTACCTGGTCCGTCAGGCTCAGTTTCTCCGGCAGCCGCTCGCCTTCCGCCGGGCGGTTCGATGCTTCCACAGAAAGGACTGGGGACGGGCCAGCGAACTGCTGGCTGGACTTCTGGCCGAGCAGCCGGACCATTTGCCTTCGTATGCCCTGCTGGTTTACGTATATACGCGGTCGGGTCGATTTGACGACGCCTTGGAAGTGATCGCACGCTACGGCGATGCCTGGCCCGAGATTTCGGAGGACCTGCACACCGCGACCTGGCGGTGCAAACGCGTCGGGAAACGGCGGGGAACGAACGAACCGCCCGTGAACTCAGACGGCCCTGGAATGCAAGGGGACGTATGCGAGTAGTCCATATTATCACGCGACTGATTCTCGGCGGGGCCCAGGAGAACACCCTGATTACGTGCAGGCTCCTGGCCGAGCGGGGCCACGACGTCACACTGATCACCGGTCCGGCTCTGGGACCCGAGGGGCAACTCTTTGACCAGACGAAGGGTCAGAAGTACCGCACGATCGTGGTTGACGAGATGCGACGGGCCATCGAACCGGTGAAGGACGCGATTAGCTATCGCAAGATCAAGCGGCTGCTCTGCGAATTGCAGCCGGACATCGTCCACACGCACAGCGCCAAGGCCGGGATCGTGGGCCGATTCGCGGCGGCATCGCTAAAAGGTCGATGGGCTTCCAATCGTCCGGCCATTGTTCACGGCATCCACGGTCTGTCGTTCCACCGCTATCAGAACCCGTGGGTCAACCGATTCTACATCGCCATCGAGAGGGCCACCGCTCGGCGCACCGACTATTTCATCAGCGTCGCCGACGCGATGACCGAACAGAGCAAGGCCGCCGGCATCGGCGTGGACAAGCCCTATGTCACCGCGTACTCGGCCATCGACGAGGAGAGATTCATGACCCTGATCCCGGAGGCCGAACGGGCGGCGTTCCGGCGAAAGTACGACATTCCGGCCGACGCGATCGTCCTGGTGACGGTCGCGAGGCTCTTCATGCTCAAGGGTCACGATTATATCATCGAGTCTGCCCAGGTTCTCGCTAGACGCTTCCCCAACGTGATCTGGCTGTTCGTTGGGGACGGTAATTTGATGGACGCCTACAAGCAGCAGATCCGCAATCTGGGCTTGGCCGATCGGTTCCGATTCACAGGCCTGATGCCGCCGGACCAGATCCCGCTGGCGATCCAGTCTTCGGAGATCCTGGTCCATTGTTCGCTCCGCGAGGGTCTGGCACGCACGTTACCCCAGGCGATGCTGTGCGGAAGACCGGCGATCTCGTTCGACGTGGACGGCGCCCGCGAGGTGGTGAATCCCGACACCGGTCGGCTGATCGAACCCAAGAGCGTTCCACAACTTATCGAGGCCTGCGCCGAGTTGATCCGGGACAAGGCCCTCCGCGAACGTCTCGGTCGCACCGCTCAGGAATCCGTCAAAACGAAGTTTGCCCCCAATACAATGGTCGATGTCATTGAGAATGTGTATCGTCAGTTGGTTCTCGCTGCATCGGGGTCAGGAAAGGACCGTTCATGAAGAGCTACCGAAAGGAACTCTGGTTCCGCACGCCTCAGAGACGCCAGTTCATCAATATCACGCCGCAAGTGGAGCAATGTCTCCGCGAAAGCGGCGTCCAGGAAGGGCTCCTGCTGTGCAATGCGATGCACATCACCGCCAGCGTCTTCATTAATGACGACGAGTCGGGTCTCCACCAAGATTTCGAGACCTGGCTGGAGAGACTGGCTCCGGAGAAGCCGTACAACCAGTATCGGCACAACACCGCCGAGGACAACGCCGACGCGCACCTCAAGCGAACGGTCATGGGCCGGGAGGTCGTGGTTGCGATCACGCAGGGCCGGCTCGATTTCGGGCCTTGGGAACAGATCTTTTACGGCGAATTCGACGGTAAACGCGAGAAACGTGTTCTGGTCAAGATCATCGGGGAATAGGCGAGCTCCCTATGGAACTGCTCCTATTCCTGCTCAAAGTCCTCGGGATCTCTTTGTCCGGGGCGTTGTCGCCCGGTCCGGTGACGGCGGTCGCCATCGCGAGGGGGGCTCGCAACCGTTTCGCCGGGACGCTCATGGCGTTGGGCCACGGCGCCGTCGAATTTCCTTTGATGATTTTGCTGATCTTCGGTGTCGGCCGGTTCCTCCAAATCCCCCAGGTGGAGATCGGCATCGGTTTGGTGGGGGGAGCGGTGATGATCTTCATGGCCGTTCAGATGGTGCGGGGACTTGGACGTTCCGGCGATTTGTCGGTCCAGGCCGTTCATCGCGGGGGATCCTTTGCCGCGGGCGTTTTTCTTTCGGGAAGTAATCCGTACTTTCTGATCTGGTGGGCCACGGTCGGCCTGGCGATGATCACCCAGGCCGGAGGATTTGGCGCCTGGGCGTTTGTCCTTTTCGCGTTGGCGCACTGGTCGGTCGATCTGATCTGGCTGACGATCCTCTCCTGGGCGAGTTTCAAAGGAACCTCGGTTTTGGGCCCGAAAGGACAGCGGATCGTACTGGCCGTCTGTGCGGCCGCGATGGTTGGTTTCGGTCTGTGTTTTATCGCAGTGCAGATCGCGAAGCTGTGACCGAAGGGCCCGCTTCTATTGCAGCGGGTCTTCCGGCGGAGAGCTCTGTTGTAGTTGCGTTTGCGGCACGGATAGTTCCTTCTCCCGACAGGTCCCAGGAACGCTGTTCAGAATATCCCGAAGGCTGTATTGCATTAACAAGTTGTGTTGGGCCTGGGCTATCCGGTGCAGGTCCGCGTGCGTTTCGGGCTTGGGTTGGGCAAGTGCCCCAGCGGCCACCGCCTCTGCGATCTCGGACAGCCGAATGTGGGCGGGATCCCGGACGAGCACATAACCGGGATTCGGGTCGGCGGTCCTGCCCAACAGACCGCGATGGACCAGTTCATCGAGAAGTCTCTGGCCGAATTCGCCGGGGATGTCGAGGCGGCTGCAGATGGCGTCCGTCGAGAGGGGACCCTGATCTGTTTCAAACGCGACAGCGATCTCCCTGGCCATTGTGATGGCGGTCATCTCGTTGGCGATGAACCGCATATCCGTCTCTTTGGCCAGAAGTCTCTCGGCCGATTCGAGCGTCACGAAATGTTGGACCGCAAAGGTCAGTTGCAGTCCAAACAGGACGATCATCCAGGTGACGTAGATCCAGAACACCGCCAGCGGGATCAGGCCGAGCACGCCGTAGAGGGCGCTGTAGGGGATCAACTGCATGATGTAGACACCGAAACCCCATTTGGCCAAGTTCCACACCAACGCCGCTACGGCCGCCCCCCACAAAGCGGGACCGGCCTTGACTTTGGCGTTCGGCATCACCAGGTAGAGCAGGAACAGGCCGGTCGCCGACACGAGGAAGGAGATCAGCGGTCCCAGCGATGCCAGGGGGCCGGACTCGATGGTCTTGAGGAGGGCGAACCGCGTCGTGGCGTAGAGTCCCACCGCCAGCAGCAACGGGCCCAGCGTCAGCAGCGCCCAGTAGTTGATCACCTGCTGGAGGAACCGGCGCCCCCTGGGTACGTGCCACATGTGATTGAAGGCGGTCTCGATCAGCGACAGCAGGCGCAGGGCCGCCCAGATCACCAGGATCGCGCTGACCAAGCCGAGCGAGCCCTTATTGAGGCCCTCGAAGAATCGCTGAATGATTCGATCCAGGTACTCCGTCAGGACGACGTTCTCTTCGGGGTTGTCCGGGTTGGGGTATTCGATTTGGGTGAGTCGAAGCTGATCATAGACGAGTTTTTTGACCTGTTCGCCCGTCTGGCGATAGGCGGGAAACGAGTTGAAGATCAATACGCCCACGATCGCCAGAGGGACCATGCCGAAGACCGTGTAGTAGGATAACGCGGCGGCCAGTTGCTCGGCTCGGTTCTTCTTCAGCAGCCTGAGGCAATGAGCCCACAGTTTATACTGAAACACCACGAACCGTCCGGCTCGGCCGAGGTTCGCGGCAGGCGTCATCAGAAGGTCTTTGAAACTTCTCATTTTTTCAACTTCTTCAGCAGTTCGTCCAAGCCCCCCAGGATTTGGTCCTGCAAGAGACCCGCCAGGTTGATCTGGGGGGAAGTCAGAGTCCCTGTCAACGGCACAGAGATTCGGTTCCCGGTTCTCCCCTCCTCCCCAATCCGCACGGTACGGCCTTCGAAAGTATACGGAAGAAGAACTCTCATGTCCAGGATCCCATCCAGACCGATGGTGCCGCGGAAGTTGATCGGGTTGTCACCCAAGTCAATTTGCATATCGTCGTACCGTATCGCTCCATTGTGCAGTGCGATCTTCGTAGGCCGGATCGTCAGTGTCTGATCGCGGACGGGCGATGTTTTGACGGCGTTGAGAATCCGATTCAGGAGGGAGGCCTCAAGACGAAGTTCCCGCAGGCCGATGGTGCCGTCGAGCTGGGCCGTCCGCCCATGGCCGGACGTCAGGGGAATCGTCATGGATCGTGTTTCGAAGTCCAGGACGCCGCGGACGTTGACTGCGTCGGCGAAGATGGGATTGACGTACTGTAGAAAACTGCCGGTCATCTTGTCTGTGACTTGGATGCCCTGCGCCACCTGCAGGGGGGCGGTGGTCTTTAAAAGAAGGGGTGTCTTGGAAAGATCAACTTGTCCAACGAAGTTGAGCTTACCGTTGTTGACCGTCGTCGTGAACGGGCGGATGTGCATCATCCCCTGTTCGATTTGTATGTCGATTTGCGTCGGACCGAAGGCCAACCCTTTGTATTCCGCACTGTCGAATCCCAGGGAGGTCTTGCCATTGAGATTGGCCAGCAAGGCGTTCGGATCGTCAAAGGGATACGTGCTCGCGAAATCGAGGGAGACCTGTCTTTGTCCGGTCAAGCTCACCGTTCCAGGCATAAACACCGACGCGGCCTGGCCGACGGCCTCCAGGTCCACCTGGGTGTTGAGCTGAACTTGCAGATTTACCTCGTTGCCCTCAAGGGTCCTTTGGAGCGTGCCCTTTCGGATGCTGAGTTGTGGGCCGGTCACCTGCAATTGCGCGATGTTGATCGTCTTAGCGGCCGGGTCGATGTACGCGTCGAACTGTGCCGTGATCAGAGACTGACGGAATGTCTCCTTCTCCGGCGAGGTCAGTGTGAGACCCTGGATCTGCGTGGCGTTCGTTTCGATGCGATAAACGCCTTTCTCGCGGGTTACGGTCAGTTGGGATTGGACCAGCCCATCCAACCCCAGGTCCTGGGGGAAGGACGCGAACAGCACAGCATAGGGCTTGAGCTCCCCGAGATTCATATCCTTCGCGATAACGGTTGCGTTCAGCGGGGCATCAGTGTCCGGTCCATAAGGGATGGCGGTCTTCGCGACGCTGATTGAGCCGAAGCCGGCGGTGGCCGAGAAGCTGTCCACCGTCAGGGTCTGCTGCTGTTGATTGACGCCCATGGCGAAGCTGAGGTTTAGCCGGGGTTCGGATACGCTGTTCCCGTCGGGCGTCGTGAGGGCGATCTGCTGTGCCGACAGCGAACCGGAGGCGCCGATGAGTCCATCGTGAACGGAGATTTGTCCCTCGCTGGCGACCTGGCCGGCGATCTTGTGCGCGCCGAGATTCACGAACGGCCCCAGTTCGGACTGGAGCGACGCAAGGTCCACCTGGCCTTTGTATTGGATTTTCTCCAGGTCCCCCTGGGCCGTCAGTTGGGCGAAGGGAGCGGTGACGTTGAGGCTTTCAAGTCTGGAAACGCCCCTCAGATCGGTGGAAAGTCGCAACGCAACCTGCACGGGTTTACTGAGGGCCACTTTTTCCTGGTTGAGAACGCCCGCCAGATCGGCGACCTGCGCCTCGGCCACGAGGGTGGCGCGTCCCTTTTCGGTGGTCGTGCCGATGGTCCCTGTGGCCCGGCCTCCGGTGATCTTCATGCCTTCCTGCACCCCGATGGTCTTGGGCATTTGGGACAGGACTGTCGCAAGGTTGACGTCGAACTTGCCCTTGAGGTCATAGGCCGAACCGCTTTCCAGCAGGTGAGCCAGGGACTGCACGGTCGTGGGGAGCTTGCCTGTGGCCGAGACGGCGGCCCAGTCCGTCTGGAGGTTCAGACGTTCGATGTTGAGGACTTCCTTGGATCGCGTCATCCCGGCTTGCGCATTTAACTGCGACGTCTGCACGCGATCGCCTTGGAGGACCTGGCCGCTGATGTCGAGGTTTTGGCCGACGATGCTGACGTTGAGGCTGTCGATCTGCCCGTTCTGGACCGCTCCCTGGATGTCGGCCGAGAGGGTGCCCTGCGCTTGTACCTGCACTCCGGCCATCGCAAGGAAGGGGGCCACCGAGTTCAGATCGAGGTCGTTGACCTCGATCGTGATGTTCCCTGTGGTGCCTCGCAGGCTCCAGCCCTGCTGCGTATCGGGCGTGATCCGCCCGGAAGCCTTCATGCTTCCTGAAGCCTGGGCCTGCGCGACGACCGTGCTGACTTCGAATTGGGACGCACGACCGGGCGGCCGCATGTTCAGGGTCGAATCGAGACTGGCGAGTCGGACGGTCTTTCCGCCGGCGTCGGTCAGTTGAATGCTGCCGTCGCGGACGACCACGTCGTTGAGTCTGGCAAGGTCGTTCATCCCGAACGGCAACGGTTCCTCGTCCTCGGTCGCAGGGAGGCTTCGGAGGTCGATCTCGATCTGTGGCTTCTCAATTACCGTGCGGTCAAGACCGGGGGCGCCGCCGAAGAGACTCGCGTAGTTCGGCTGGGTCGTAATCCGGTCGATCTTGACCTGGGCCCAGCCATCGGGCGCTCGGAAGCGGAAATCCGCCACCTCGATTCCGCGGAACCAGCCGACGGAGAGATTCCCGATGTCTGCCTGGCCTCCGGTTCCGGCGCTGATCTTGGACGCCAGCCAGGATGCGAATCGTCGGGACGACAGGCCCACTGGGATGAGCAACACGATCAAGATCATGGTCATCAACGTGCCTGCCACTGCCCAGGGCCATCTTCTCGCGTGTTTTCGCTGCATGGGCTTGGTCTCCGTCACACGTGTTCGCGGACTTTCGTGCAGTTCTTCCGTGCGGATTCGTCCCCAAGGAATGATCCTCACGGCCAAGAACTTCTCGGTCAGTGGTACGTCAGGGCTGGTCCTGGGTTCACAACGAACTCCGCACGCGCAGACCCTGTCCACACAGGGATCAACTTCAGGGGGATGCGTCGAGTCCGGCGACCCGTGCGCTCGTGAAACCGGTCAATCCTTCATGATCTCATTGGACTTGTTCGTGACCAACGCATCGACCTTGTCCGAGAACTCCTTGGTGATATCGTCGATCTGCTTCTTGGCGGCGTTCAGCTCATCCTCGGTGATCTGGCTTTCTTTCTCCTGCTTTTCGAGGGTCTTGTTGGCGTCCCGCCGGATGTTGCGAATGCTGACCTTGGTCTGCTCGCCGGCCTGTTTGGCCTGCTGAACCAGGTGTCTTCGCCGCTCTTCGCTCAGCGGCGGGATGTTCAGGCGGATGAATTTGCCCTCGACGATGGGTGCGATGCTCAAGTCGCTGCTCTTGATCGCTTTCTCGATGTCTTTGACGGACGCGGGGTCGAACGGTTTGATCATGAGCATGTCGGCCTCGGGCGCCGAGATGGTGGCCAGAGCTTTCAAGGGAGTGGGGCTGCCGTAGTACTCCACCTTGAGATGTTCGACCAAGGCCGGAGTGGCTCGGCCGCCGCGAAAGGCTTTCAGGTCGTCCTGAAGTACTTCAACAGCCTTCTGCATTTTGATCTTGCTCTCGGAAACGACAGCTTGCATCGCCATTGCCTAAAACCCCTGTCTTTGGTTATCGATTGTTGACTGAGGACAATTTTCCGGCACAGGCATACCTGCGTCAAGAGACAATCATCCCTCATCCTGCGGTAATCAAGGTTCCCACGGGCTGGCCGCAGAGGGCCTTGGTGATGTTGCCCTTCTGGAAGATGTTCAGCACGATGATCGGGATGCGGTTGTCCCGGCACAGGCTGATGGCCGCGTGGTCCATGATTCGCAGGCCCTGCCTGAGCACGTCATCATACGACAGCATCTGATGCAGCGTTGCCTTCGGGTTCTTTTGGGGATCGTCACTGTAGACCCCTTCGACCTTCGTGGCCTTGATTAACAACTCCGCGTCGAGCTCGGAGGCCCGCAGCGCGGCGCAGGTGTCGGTGGTGAAAAAGGGATTGCCCGTACCGCCGGCCAGAATCACGACCCTTCCCTGTTCAAAGTGTCGCAAGGCACGACGACGAATGAACGGCTCGCACATGGCGGCGACCTCAATCGCGCTCATGACCCGCGTGGGCCGGCCGAGCTTTTCCAGCGTTTCCTGCAGGGCACAGGCGTTGATGATCGTGGACAGCATGCCCATGTAATCGGCGGTATTTCGGGGGATCTGGCTCTTCTGAGAGAAGGTCTGGCCGCGGATGAAGTTGCCTGCGCCCACAACGATCGCCACCTGCGGACCGAGCTTGGAGACCTCGGCGATCCGTTCCGCCAGAGAGACCAACGAGGCGCCGTCGATGCCAAACTCCCCAGGACGGCAGAAACTCTCGCCGGAAAGCTTGAGCAGAACACGTTTATATTTGCTTTCTCCCATGGCTCCGAAGCCCGGCGGCGACTGCCCGTCGGGTTGCGACTCTCCTTAGCCGACTTCAAATCGGACGAACTGCTTGATGGTGGCCTTTCCGCCGGCCTGTTTGGCCGCCTCGGTGAGGACTTGCTCGACGCTCTTGGTGTCATCCTTCACAAACGGCTGCAGAACCAGGCAGGAATCGCTGTAGAACTTCTTGAGTTTTCCCTCCACGATGCGTTCGACCACGTTGGCCGGTTTGTCCTTGACCTGATCGGCGTAAATGGCCTTCTCTTTCGCAATGATCGCGGGGTCGATGCTGGACGGGTCCAACGCGATCGGCTTGCTGGCCGTGATGTGCATGGCGAAATCCGCCGCTGCCGTTTTGACGGCGGGGGATTCCGCGGTCTTGTCGCTGTCGGTCTCAATCAGGATCATACTGCCGACTTTTTTGTTGAAGTGGACATAGGCGCCGATTAGGCCCGGGCCGGCGAGTGTGAATCGGGCGTAGTCGCCGACTTGCATTTTTTCGCCGGTCTTGCTGACGACATCGGTCAGGACCTCTTGGAAGGCCTTGCCGTTGAGGACGGTTTGGAGGACGGTGGCCGCGCCGGGCTGGGCCGCTGCGGCCGCGATGTACTCGCGAAGATCCTTGGCCATGGCCACGAAATCATCGCTTTTGGATACGAAGTCCGTTTCGCAGCAAAGAGTCGCCATCGCGGCGGTCTTTCCGTCGGGGCTTTGCCAGAGGACGACCGCGCCTTCGGTGGTTTCTCGTTCGGCCCGTTTGGCGAGAGTGGCCAGCCCCTTCTTTCGAAGAATTTCCGTGGCCTTGTCCATGTCGCCATTAGCCTCTTCGAGGGCCTTCTTGCATTCGCCCATGCTTTGGCCTGATATCTTTCGCAACTTGACTACGGTTGCTGCCGTAATTTCCGCCATTTCACCGGTCTCCTAGTTGTCCTTCACGCAGACAAGCTTCACTTGAGGGCTTCGGACGCACGGTAATTGCCCCATGTGCCATGAGTGACGAAGTCCTCCAACCTTTGTCTTGACTACTCTCGATACGCCGCGTCTGTTTCTGCGTTAATCGTTGTATTCTAAGTGCTCACATCAAAACCGCGTATGTGATTTACGCCTGCGGTTGAACCTCCGGCTGGGCAGGTCCTTCTTCCACGGGCTGCGGTTCTTCGCCTTCGACCGCCTCTTCGCTGGCGACAACATCGCTTCCGTCGGCGCGGGCCAGGGTGGGCCGGCGGGAACGAACCCGCCGCGGCGGTCGTGGTGTCATCTCTTGCTGACGAGCGGAAACCATCGTTTTGCCGATGGCGACCGCGTCGGCCAGCTCGTTGAGGATGATCTCAATGGCACGGATGGAGTCATCGTTGGCTGGAATGGCCACGTCCACCGTATCCGGATCCGAATCGGTGTCCAGGATGCCGATGGTGGGAATGTTCAACTTTTTCGCTTCACGCAGGGCCAAGTATTCCTTCTTGGCGTCCACGACGACGATGATTGCGGGAAGCCGGGTCATTTTCCGAACGCCGTCGAGGTTGGTGCGGATCTTTCGCATTTCACGCTTGAACCGCGAGGCCTGCTTCTTGCTTTCGGATTCCATCGTGCCGTCCTGCTCCATGGCTTCAAGTTGCTCGAGCCTCTGCAAACGAGAACGGATGGTCCGGAAATTGGTGAGCATACCGCCCAGCCAGCGTTCGGACACGAAGTGCATGCCGCACCGGGTGGCCGCGGCCTCGACAGCCTTTTGGGCCTGTCGTTTGGTGCCCACGAAAACCACGTCACCCCCCGAGGCAACGATCTCCGCAAGCAGCTTCTTGGCGATCAAGATGCCCTTGAGGGTTTTCCTGACGTCAATCACGTGGATGTTGCCCCGTTTTGCGAAGATGAAGGGGGCCATCTTCGGATTCCACCGGCTTACGCCGTGTCCGAAGTGCACCCCCGCGTTGATGAGTTCCCGCGCCAACTGCTTAGCCACAACTACCTCCAAAACACGTTCGACCGTTCTTTCAATGCAGAAACCAACCGCGAAACTTCACGTAACTAACGGAATTGTCGTGCAATGTCAAGTGCTTTTATCCCGATAATTTACCGTTGTCTGCCGCGGGGCTTCTGCGGGAAGCGCCGCCCTTGCGACAACCTGAGCGGTGGTTCGTTGTGCCGCAAAATGGCGAATAGAATGCTCAATGCCGGTTGTCAGCCCATATGGGTCGTCGTTTTGGCGGCATGGCCGTGATACCAAACCGTCATCAGGATGTTGGCTTCGGTCTTTTTGCCTTGCACTTCGCCGGTTGTCGTATTCGTCAACTTGATGACCACGCTGGGGTTGTCTTTGAGCCACTGGTTGATCTGTTCGTCCAGGAAATCGATCGCGCCGGGGTGGAGCTTCGTAAAGAAGGTCTTGCAACCGGTGATGCGATCTCCGTTGCCCGTCGGGGCCGGCGGCCGCGGGGCGACCGGTTTGGGGCCCGCAACCGGGGGTTTCGGCGAAACCGCCGGGGGGGCTGCCGGCGTCGTGGCGGCCGGGGGCACTGGGGACGCCGCCGGGGCGCCGGTTCCACCGAGGTTCAAGGGAGCCCGGGAGACGGGAGCCGGTCCAGTTGCAGGCTTGGTCTCCGGCGCCGAGGGGGTGCCGGCAGCGGCGGTCGGCTGGGGCATGGGCGGTTTTCCGTTTGCGGGGGGAAGTCCTGTGTTGCCCGTGTTGTCCATAGGTGATTCTCCATACAAGCTGCCAGTGTTCGTAAGTCGCCGATTACGTCACGGGCACAACTCACTACGGTCGCGTGCGACCGTAGGAACGGCCCACATTTCAGCTCTTGTTGGAGTCCGGAATCCTCACCTTTCGTCAGGATTCTGTGTGGGGGGCACTGGCGGATTCGCCTGCGGAGGCATCGCCGGCGGCCCCGGCTCCTTTCCCTCTTCCTTGGGCTTTTCCGTGGGATTCCCTTCGGGTCCGGGCATTTGCGGCTGCGGGGCGGGGGGCTGCTCGGGCGGTTTGGGGGTTCTTCCCTTTTCCGCTTCAGCTCGGATGCGTTCAGCCTCGGCTCTGGCTTGCTGGGCTTCGGCCTCGGCCTTGGTCCTCAGCGCCTCCGCCTCGTTCTTGGCTTTCGCAGCCAGTTCAGCTTCGCTCTTGGCCTGCTGCGCCTCGGCAGCCACCTGCTCGGCCTTGGTGCTCAACTGCATCATCTGAAGTCTAGCGCGTTCAAGTTCGGCTTCGAGATTTTCGACCTGCTGACTGGTCTCCATGGCCTCCAGACGGGCGGCCGTTCGGGCCGCTTCGGATTCCTTCTGGGCCTCCCGTGCTTCCTCGAGACGTCGTTGCTGTTCCTCTTCGCGGGCTCTGATGCCCAAGGGGTCCATCACCTGCTCATAAAGCCCTTGGGTCAAGGGGGATCGATGCTTTTCCCTGAGCATGTCCACGACCTCGCGATTGGGGACGCCGCCGGAGGAGATCGTCGGGGTCAAGATGAAAATGATTTCTTTGGCGCGTTCCTCGAAATCCCGACCTGAGAACAGAAGTCCCAGGATGGGGATGTCCTTCAAGACGGGCACGCCGCGGACGACGTCCCGCTTTTCCGACTTGCGGATACCGCCGATGATGAGGCTCTCGCCGTGCCGGATGCGGTTTTCATCGTTGGTGATGATGCGCTCGGTCACAATCGGAACCTGCGTGATGCCCTCCGGGGTCAGATAGGCTGCCAGTTGGGCAGTGGTCTTCAGACCGATCGAGCCGTCTGCATACACGTACGGCGTGATCTGGAGGGAATCGATGATGTCGTAGAATTCCGTCTGCGTCCGCAGGATCGTTTCGCCGCCGAAACCGCCGGACTGAATCGTGATCCGTTGGAGGGGGATATGCTCTTTGGCCTGGATCTTGGCAGTTTGTCCGTTGAGAACCTCCAGCGAGGGATTCATGAGGATCTTCATATAGCCGCGAGACACCAGAATGTCGACGAGGGCTTCGAACTTGTGTCCTGATCCTCCCCGACTGATGCCGATATTCAATCCGAACTTCTCCCGGGGCGCGCTTCGCAACGAGGCGCCGGGAAACGCCAGGTTGTTGTTGTTCTCCTGGCCTCCGAGGGCGACCGATTCGCCGAAAAGGTTCTCGATGAGCATCGAAACCTCGCGGTCCACCGTGAGGTCCGCGTAGACCTCCGAGACCATGCAGTCGATCCGAACCTGGATCGGCGGCACGTCGATCTCCTGGATGACTTCGAGGATGGCGTCGACGTCCTGTTCGGTCAGGGCCCGCACGACGATTTGGTTGGTTGCGGGGTTGCCGGTCACCGCGAAGTTCGGAACAGTCTGGAATTTCTCGCCCTTGGCGTCGAAGATTCTGCTGGAAAACTGCTCTCGGATGATCGTTTGGAGCTTTTCCGCCGTGTGGTACCTGCAGAAATAAAAGAGCTTCCACTCTTCTTCCCCGCCGACCATCTGCTTGACCTTCTTGGGCGGTTGCCGGTAAATGTCCCCCAGAGGGATGTTGGGTTCTTTGGCGGTTTCGATCTTGTTGAGTTCGCGCAGGATGTTCTGGGCCTCGATCGCGGTCACGCGTTCATCGGGCCAGTCATGGCAGCCGGCCAGTCCGATCGCCCCCAAACCAATGAAGGCCACGAACACCTTGCGGCTGATCCTGTGGCGGTTAATCCTCATAGGCCTTCACCAGTCGTTTCAACTGCGAACTCCGACATTCCATCTCTTCCGGTCTACCCTTTCGCGTCTCCTTTCCGCGCAGGTAGACGGCAGCCAGAAAGATTCTATTGCACCGATTCACATTCTTATCGTCAAGGTCATTTTCATCGGATTAACAAAAATGCGGGTCGGGAGTTTTGCCTAGATTAATATCGTGAACGAAACGCTTCTTCGTGCTATGGTACTACGCTATGACAAGAACGAAAAACAAGCCGGTGACCGTGGGTTTCATAGCCCTGGGATGTCCCAAGAACATGGTGGACAGCGAACGCATGCTTGCGGAGATCGTGCAGGCGGGATTCCTGCTGGCCGCCGAGCCCGAACGGGCCGACGTCGTTGTGGTCAACACCTGTGGATTTATCGAGCCGGCCAGGCTCGAATCGCTCGAAGCGGTCGAGGCCGCTATTGAGAATAAAAAGAGTGGAAATATAAAAAAAGTGATCGTGACCGGCTGTCTTTCCCAGAGATTCGGCGCGCCGCTACTGGACGAGGCCCGCGGGGTCGACGCGGTGGTGGGCCTGGAGTATCGGGATTCGATCGTCAAGGTGATCCGGGACACCCTGGCCAGCGACGGGCCGCTCGTCTTCCACGGCCCACCTTCCAATGGTATTGCCGACGACCGGGTACGGCTACGCATCGGACCCGTCCACTCGGCGTACTTGCGGATCAGCGAAGGGTGCAGTCATCGATGTTCGTTCTGCACCATCCCCGCCATTCGCGGCCCGTTTCGCAGCAAGCCGCCGGAGAAGGTGCTGGAGGAGGCGAGGGAACTGGCGGACTCCGGCGCGGTGGAATTGAACCTCATCGGGCAGGACACCACCATGTACGGACGGGACCTCAAGCTCTCCGGCGCTCTGGCCTCGCTGCTTCGGCAGATGGAGGAGATTCCCAATCTGGCGTGGGTTCGTCTGTTGTACGCCTATCCCACGGGCATCGACGACAGACTGATCCGGACACTCGCCGACGGCTCCAAGGTTGTCCACTACCTGGACATCCCTATCCAGCATGCCTGCGATCGTGTGCTCAAAGCGATGCGCCGGCCCGATACGAAGGATGATCTACGCCGACTCATCGAGAGGCTGCGGGCCGCGATGTCCGATATTGTTCTGAGAACGACGGTGATTGTGGGTTTTCCGGGCGAGACGCAGGCCGATTTCGACGAGTTACTCCAGTTCATCCGTTGGGCCCGGTTCGACGCGCTGGGCGCGTTCACATACTTTCCCGAGGCCGGGACGCCTGCGGCCGAAATGCCCGACCAGATCCCCGACGAAGTCAAGCAAGCCCGTTTTGACCGGCTGATGCTGGCCCAGCAGGAGATCGCTTTCGCCCGGAACCGGGATCGGATCGGAAACGCCGTGGTTTGTCTGGTCGATTCGCGAGACCCGGCCCCCGCGGGCGGGGGGAAACGACGATCGCGGCCCACCGGTCGGGGACGCTTCTACGGACAGGCTCTCGACATCGATAGCGCGTGCGTCATCCAGGGCTGTACCGCCGAACCCGGCCAGTTCATCCACGGACGGGTTGTCGGCGTACAGAACTACGATTTGCTCGTCGAGCAACTTTGATATTGAAGCGTTCCAGGGGTCTCTGTAAACTCTCGGCCATGTGGAAACATGTGCCGAACATCCTGACATTCATGCGACTGGGGCTGACGGTGATTTTCCTGGGGATGATCCTGTATTCTCCTCAGATCGAGGCCGCCAAACGTTCGTTGTTCCTGGATGTCGCCTTCGTTTTGTTCGTCATCGCGGGGTTCTCCGATATCATCGACGGCCATATCGCCCGCCGATTCAACGCGACGACGAAGTTCGGCCGAATGATCGATCCGTTGGTTGACAAGGTCCTGGTCTGCGGAGCGTTCGCGTGTTTTGCGATCCGCGGGATGCCGACGCTCTTTGACTGGGGGCCTGTGAGGCTGGCCGTTGTTCATTGGGGCGTCCTGACGATCCTCGTTGTGCGAGAGGCCTATGTCACGATACTTCGCCACATCGCGGAGGCCCGTGGCGTCAACTTTGCGGCGGTCAGGGCCGGCAAGATCAAGATGTTCCTCCAGTCGTTTGCGATCGGTACCGTACTGATCAAAGCCGCCCACGTGCAAACCGCCCAGTGGGGCCACTGGTTCACTCTCATCACGTATTTGGCGATGATCTCGATGACGGTCGCCTCGGGTCTCCAGGCCACCCGACGGCCGACGAAAGTGTCGCAGGGTGTAGCGGCGTAAACGCCGTCGCAGGCCGGTCCGGAGGGGTTGCAGGAGGGCCAGGTGCGGGTTTCGAGTCTTGTTTTGAGGAGCAGTCATGAAGATCTCGTTTTTTCCCCGAGGGGTGTTTTTGTGGGTCGGATGGGCTCTGGGCGCGACGTTGCTGCCGGGGTTCTCCCAAGCAGCAGGGGCCGACGACAAGGAGTTCCTTCCGCAACCTTCTGACGGGAAGGTCTGGAAGCTCGTCTGGAGCGATGAGTTCGAGGGCAGCCAGGTGGACGCGTCCAAGTGGGACGTGATGGGCGACTGGAAGCGCCGGGACGGGTTCTGGGTCAAAGAGGATTCTTATCTCGACGGCCAGGGCAATCTGATCCTCCGCACGAAGCAGCACGGCGATCGGTACACCTGCGGTGCGGTCCGCACGCGAGGCAAGTTCGAGCATCGCTACGGCTACTGGGTCTGCCGGTGCAAATTCCCCCAGGAGCAGGGACATTGGCCTGCCTTCTGGCTTCATTGCGACAGTGTGAACCAGATCGGCGACGCGGGTCGCGACGGCACCGAAATCGACATCATGGAAAAACCTTGGCGCGAAGATCGCCTCACGCAGAACCTCCACTGGGACGGCTATGGCAAAGAACATCGTTCCGACGGCGTCAAATTCGATTTTCCCGGTGTCAGCGAGGGTTTCCATACCTTCGGTTTGCACTGGACACCCGAAGAGTACGTGTTTTACGTCGACGGTAAAGAGACCTGGCGGACCCGCGCGGGCGGGGTGTCCCAAGTGCCGCAGTATATCAAGCTCACCGAAGAGATCGGCGAGTGGGGCGGGGACATCCGCAAGGCCAACCTGCCCGACTATTTCGTCGTGGACTATGTCCGCGTGTACGACGAGGTCGATGCCACAGTTGTCGCGGACGACCCGGTCCGGTCGCTGATCGAACGGGCCGCCAACGTGCGGCCGTCGCCGCAGCAACTGGCCTGGCAAAAGCTCGAGTTCATCGCGTTCATCCACTATACGGTGAACGCCTTCACCGACAAGGAGTGGGGCGACGGTTCCGAGAGCCCCTCGATCTTCAACCCGACCCAGCTCGACGTGCGCCAGTGGGTGCAGACCTGCAAAGACGCCGGCATGAAGATGGTCATTCTCACGGCCAAGCACCACGACGGCTTTTGCCTCTGGCCTAGCCGGTACACCGAACATTCGATCAAAAACAGCCCCTACAAGAACGGCAAGGGCGATATCGTCGGCGAATTGGCCCAGGCCTGTCGGGAGGCAGGGCTGAAGTTGGGATTGTATTTGTCTCCCTGGGATCGGCACGAACCCACTTACGGCGACACCGAAGGCTACAACAGGTTCTATAAGAATCAGCTTCGCGAGTTGTTGAGCCACTACGGCGAGGTTACCGAGGTTTGGTTCGACGGTGCCAAAGGCGAGAACGCCAAGGATATGGAATATGACTGGGCCGGTTATTACGCGATCGTCCGCCAGTTGCAGCCCAACGCCGTGATCTTCAACGGCCCGGACATTCGCTGGGTGGGCAACGAGAGCGGATACGCCCGCGAGAGCGAGTGGAGTGTCGTCAACAGCAACGGCTCGCTCTTTGGTATTGTCAACTGTACCGCCAAAGACCTGGGCAGCCTCCAGGCTCTGGGCAAGGGCGATCGGCTGGTCTGGTACCCCGCCGAGACCGACGTCTCGATTCGCCCGGGCTGGTTCTACCATGCCAAGGAGGACAACAGGGTCAAGTCCGTCGAGCATCTGCTGGATATCTACTTCAAGTCTGTGGGCTACAACAGCGTGCTGCTGCTGAATCTGCCGCCGGACAGGCGGGGTCTGATCCATGAGAACGACGTACAGCGCCTCCGAGAGTTCCGCAAAGTGCTGGACGCCATCTTCGACGAGAACCTTGCCGCAGGCGCCAAGGCGGTGGCCTCGAACATCAAAGGCAACAACCCCGTCTTTGCGGCAGCCCGGATCACCGATGGCGATCCTGAGACTTACTGGACGACCGACGATTGGACCATGTCCGCGACGGTCGAGTTTGATCTGGGCAAGGAATGTACGTTTAACGTGGCGGAATTAGCGGAACACATCGCGATCGGCCAGCGGATTGCGGAGTTCGTGCTCGAAGTCCCTGGCGAGGCCGGATGGCGGGAGTTCGCCCGCGGCACGACGGTCGGCTACAAGCGGCTTCTTCGGTTCGACCCGGTGACGGCCTCGAAGGTCCGCGTGCGGATTGTCGATTCCCGGGTCTGCCCGACGCTCTCCAATTTCGGCCTGTACTTCGCGCCGGCGATCAAGGACGTGCTGGGACGGTAGGGCAAGACCCAGGAGAAGCTCGAATTTCGGTGTTCGAATTTCGAAGTTACTCTTGCGGTTTGATGGCGGGTCTGTAGTTGTCGATGAACTCCGCGGTCACGGCGTTCGGATCGAGCTCGATGAGGTCGAACAGATCCTTTTCCAAGGCGAAGATCGCCGCATCGATGCGCGCGATCTCCGCGGAATCGATGCCGGCAGCTTTGCGTTTGGCCGCATTTCGCTTGTGCGCCTCGTCGAGCCTCTCCTGCAGGGGCACGATCTTGTCGTGCATGACCCGTTTGTCGGCGTAGTAGACCAGCTTCTCCTCGAAGGTCCGCGGCATGTCGTCGGGGTCCACAATGGCCGTGTACCGGTGTTTGCGGATGGTCTGCGCGAGGATGGGGTAGGCGTCTTTGAGGTACGCGCAGGCCGCGTCTTCATGGCGGAGGCCGCCGTGGCGTTCCTTGAGCCGACGCCA
>JAGPGT010000013.1 GCA_018055905.1 Phycisphaerae bacterium | reverse complement strand
ATCGTTTTCTGGACAAATCGACCCGAACCGTTACATCCGTTATAAAACTCAAAAGCGGCACAATGCGAAAATCCATCCTGAATACCGCAATGAAAATGAATATGTTGCAGAAGCACATCGATGTTTTCATCCGCACGGGTTACCGTTTCGCCTATGTCGGCCAGAGAGCCTGGTGGTTTGTTCGTAGACCAAAGACCAACGGTGCCGCGGTGGCCCTGTGGCATGAGGGCAAAGTCCTGCTGATCCGCACCAGTTATCGGAACTGCCTGTCGCTACCGGGTGGATTCGTTCGATCGGGGGAAACTTCTGAACAGGCAGCTCGACGGGAATTCCAGGAGGAACTGGGTTTGTCACTGCCGCCGCAGTCCCTGCGTCTCGCATGGCATGGCATGATCCCTTTTGAATCCCGCCAAGATACGGTGGACATCTGGGAAACCCGCGTAAACATCGCCCCGGCGCTTCGGGTCGGAGGGCGAGAAATCGTCTGGGCCGGCTGGCTCGCGCCGTCCGAGGCGATGGATCGCCTCCTGCTGCCGCATGTGGCTGTCTATCTGGCGCAGGCCGGGCGAAGAACAGAACCTCCGTCTCTCTAAACCCCAGCGTCAAACCAGACGATCTAAAAAATACCCGCCGTAGGTGACCGGCGCCCCTGCCCCGTGACGGGAAACGGAATTTACGACATCGGCAATAGGGCACATACATAAAAAACTTGCATGAAATATCCTTTCAGGATATAGTTGACAGTTGCAAGTTGGTTGAAGCTCTGACCGTCTGCACCGACGCGAAATTGGTCGGTAGGTTTTTTGCGTCTGTCGGACCGGCATTCTTGTTGTGAGGCTGTGAATGCAAGATCGGAGACCTGGGTGAGTGCGTATTCGGGACGATCTGTGTGAAACACGGTCCCTCTGCGCTTCAGATTCATCCCACCAGAGTCCACGTTCGGCCAATGACTGGCAGGAAGGAGGTGATCAGTCGAGTTCGGATTCCACCGTTCTGCGGCGTGCCAGCGCCGGTTTTACAAGATTTCCGGTGGGCGGTGTCTGTTGACGCTTGGAACCGTATTCTGAGCGAATGTGGTGAAAAACTTCTCTAGGAGGACGTTATGTATCGCAAGTGTGTGTGTGTGACTGCCCTGTGCCTGACGCTGGCCCTCGCCGGCAGTGCGGGCGCACAGCTAGGACAGGGCAAAGTCCTGTTCGAGTACTGGTTCGATATCTCAGGCACCAGTGTTGATGGCAACTTGAGAACCAGCCCGAATTTCCCGAACAACCCGAATGAGTCGGAGTGGCGGGATGAGCTGATGAGCCGTGTCGATTGGCGCGACAATTACGGGTTGCGAGCCCGGGCGTATCTGACCCCCCCCCAGACCGGCGAATACACCTTCTGGATCGCCGGCGATGACAACTGCCAGCTTTGGCTAAGCACCGATGCCGATGCCGCCAACGCGGTCAAGATCGCGGAGGTCACCGGCTGGACCGGCGCCAGAGCCTGGACCGGAAGCCCCGGTTCCACCAATGCGGCGCTGCTCAAGTCTGTTCCCATCGCGTTGCAGGAGGGTCAAAAGTACTACATCGAAGCCCTGATGAAAGAAGGCGGCGGTGGCGACAGCATGGGCGTGGCCTGGGCCGGTCCGGGGATCGGTGAGGCCCCCACGGTCATCGCAGGTCAGTATTGCACTGCGTTCATCCGCAGCCCGGAACCCCTGCTGATGGCCTCCAAGCCCAAACCGGCCGACAAAGCCGTGGATGTGCTGAGCGCGACCTTCGAGTGGACCCCCGGCCTGACCGCGGTGGCCCATGAGATCTACTTCGGGACGACCCCGGAGCTGACCGCGGCGGATCAGAAACCCGCTCTTCCGGGTGTCGCGATGTACTATCATTTCGACCCCCTGGAGCCGGGCAAGACCTACTATTGGCGCGTCGATGAAATCGACGCCGCCGGCAACAAGTATCCGGGCTTCACCTGGAGCTTCACCGTGATGCCGCTGGAGGCCCATGCTCCGACTCCCGCCGATGGCGGCAAAGACGTCCCCGTCAAGCCGACGCTCAAGTGGGTCGCCGGCCAGAACGCGATCGGCCATGTCCTGTACCTGGGCAAGGACAAAGCCGCCGTGACCGCCGGCGATGTCGCCACCAAGGCCGGCATCCTGTCCGACGTCACGTTCACTCCGGAAGTCGCTCTTGACGCGTTCTCCACTTATTACTGGCGCGTCGATGAGATCGACATGGCCGGCGGCACCGTGCCTGGCCCGGTCTGGAGCTTCTCGACCGTCGCGTACGCTTCGATCCTCGAAGGCCAAACCACTTTGACCTACAACAATCGCGTGGCGCCGTACATCACGTCGACCGCCATGCCCACCCCGGCCGATCTGACCGCCGGCGGCAAGCTGACCGACCTGGCGATCCGGTTCCAGGGTCGTGCAGCCCCCACGGGCGGGATCACCTATGATGATGCGACCGGCACGTACTCCCTGACGGGCGCCGGCGCCGACATCTGGAACAACGCCGACGAATTCCATTATGCCTATAAGACTCTTAACGGCGACGGTACCATGGTCGCCCGCGTGGTCACGGTCGGCACCGGTACCAGCGAATGGGCCAAGGGCGGTGTCATGATCCGCCAGAGCCTCAATGCCGATTCGACCCACGCCTTCATGCCGATCACCGGCCCCAGCACCACCACTGCAGCCGGTGGTAACGGCGCCAGCTTCCAGCGGCGTCTGACCACAGCCGGAGCTTCGTCCAACGACGACAGCCCCACTCGCGTCAACGCCCCTTACTGGGTGAAGATCGAGCGTAAGGGCGACTCGTTCAGCGGTTACATTTCCCCGGACGGCGTCGAATGGACGCAACTGGGCAGCGCCGTGACCATCGCGATGGGCAATCCCGTCTACATCGGTCTGGCTGTCACCTCGCACGTCGCAGGCACGCTGCGAACCTTCACGTTCGACAACGTCGCCACCACGGGCGATGTCACCCCGGCCGGTCTGTTCACGACCTGGGACGACATCGGCATCGCCAGCAACGACCCCGCTGTGATGAGCGTCGCCCTTGAGGACGCCGCGGGCAAGGTCGCTGTGGTCGCCCATCCGGATCCCAAGGCCACTCAGACCACGGTCATGGATCTGGTGAGAGTCCCGCTGGCCGCCTTTGCCGGCGTGGATGTCACGAACGCCGTGAAGCTGACTCTTTCGGTCGGCGACGGCCAGCCCGGCGGCACCGGCGTCATGACCTTTGGGGATATCCGCACCGTTCAGCCCGCGGTTTCGCCGGCTGCCGGCGCGACGGACATCACCGCCGCGGGCGACGCTGTGATCGGCTTCCCGGAATACGCCGGCTCCTGGCCGGCCGCCGAGCATCCGGCATTGGCCATCGACAACCAGATCACGACCAAGTATTTGAACTTCGGCGGCGCCTCGCGGCCCAGCGGTATTATCGTGACCCCCGCAGTCGGCCCGACGGTGGTCACAGGCCTGAGTCTCACGACCGCCAACGATGCGGTTGAGCGTGATCCGGTCGCGTTCGAGCTCTACGGCTCCAACCAGGGAGTCGAGGGTCCCTGGGCGCTGATCGCCAAGGGCGCCATCGACGACTTCTCCCGTCCGATCGCCTGGCCGCGTCGGTGGAAGAACGTCACCCCGATCGGTTTCGCCAATGCGATTCCGTACACCACCTATAAGGTTGTGTTCACGGCCGTTCGCGGTCCCAACGCCAACAGCATGCAGATCGCCGAGATCGAGCTGCTGGGCACCGTTGCCGAGAACGAAGGCCCGGTGATCTTCTGGGTCACCTTCCATCCGGCCGATAACGCCCCGACGGCCGCCGCGGTTACGGGCGGCTTCACCACGGCTCCCGACAAAGGTTACACCGACCTGCTGAAGGAAGCCGGCTACAATGTCGTGCGTTACGTCCAGACCGGTACGCCCAACGTGGACCTGATCAAGGCATCGGCGGACCTGGTGATCATCAGTCGTTCGGTCGCCAGCAGCAGCTTCCAGAACGCCGCGGCCACCACGTGGAACACCATCCCCGTTCCGATGATCTCCATGAACGGGTACATCAACCGCAAGAGCCGGATGGGCTTCAACACCGGGAGCACAATTCCGGACAGCACCGGGGACCTCAAGTTGGCCGTCTTGGACCCGGCTCACCCGATCTTCGCGGGAATCTCGCTGACTGACGGCATGACCACCAACCCGTACGCGGGCATGGTTCTCTACCCGGATGGTGTCGCGGCTCGTGGCATCTCCATCGTGACCGAGCCTCCCGTGGACGGAGCGATCACTCTGGCGACCGTTCCCGCAGGATCGACGACCGGTCCCGCCGGCGCCATGATCATCGCTGAATACCCGGCCGGCACCGCTGTGATTCACGACGGCGGCGCGGGGACGGATATCCTGCCGGCTCCTCGCCTGGTCTTCCTAAGCGGCGCTCGCGAAGCCGCCAGCGGCAAGGATGCGCAGACCGCCGGTCAGTACGACCTGTATGAAGACGGTGCCGTGATGTTCCTCAATGCCGTCGCATACATGCTGCAGTAAACGCCAGTTGAACGGTGGAATCAATTGACTGGTCACATCGAGGGCTGTGAGCTTGGCTCACAGCCCTCTCTCTTTCTTTTGGGCCGAAGAGGTTGGGAGTTGACCCGGTCGGGGAATTGCACGGTCGTCTCCGTGCATCCCCGAAGAATGCGGTCGACGGCTTCCACGCCCTGCATGAACGAATGGTCCATGTTGCCCACCTCGTATTTCCAGGCGCCGAACCGACCTCGGCTCAGGATGCCCCTCTCGCTGAGCATCGGCTCGATCCTTGCCAGAACGCGGTCTCGACCCAGAACGGGCGTCGGGTATCCATGCTCCAGGCGTTTGTGCCAGAGGCTTGCCACTGTAACCTCGGGCCCAAGGAACCCGACAACTTTTAGCCCTTCAAGCGTTCGACGGACAACCTCGTCACACGTAAGCCTCCCTTGGCCCGCACGCACCGCGGACGACTCGCTCACTTCCGCCATCAGCGACCATTGCCGTCCCGGCTGGGGCACGTTGTTCGGCGAGTAGTTCGAGAACACCGTTACGCGGTAAAATGGCAACTCGGGCTCGGGGAAATACATCCAGCATTTGCTCGCCAGCGACTCGGGAACAGGTCCCTCCAGGCCCACGCCGATGGCGTGCGTGCTCGAATACCGCAGGCCGTTGCGGAACTCAGGGTCTGTCGTTTGAGATTTGAGAGCCAAGGTCCTGCCCAAAAACAGGTCCAGCGGAAGGGTCGAGATCAGCCAGTCATAGGAAGTCGTTCGGCCGTCGGACAGGCGAATTGTCTTGGCTGCCGCGTCGATCGCGATCGCTTCGGTTTCCAAAGACAACCGCTCGGTCGGGAGCCGCTCGGCGACCGCCTCCCAGATCCGTCCAGTCCCGCCTTGCAGAGGGAAACGAAACGTGGCGTTGGGTCCCCAACTCAAGTCGTCCCGCCCCTCGATCACATTCCGAAGAACCCGTTTGAGATCGACGGTCGCGATGCGTTCACCCACCCACTGCGTGCCCAGTTCCGCCGGCTCGGTCGCCCAGACCTTGCGATTGTATGGCGTCATGAAAACCCTCGCCAGCCCTGGGCCGAAGCTCCGTAGAATCCAATCAGCAAACGTGGCCGGAGGAGGGGCAACAACGTTTCTAACGTCGAGAAGCCCTTCAAGGCACGCCAGCAATTCCTGCGACGGCAGATGACGTATGTTGTTCTGCAGGGGATAAGGGATGAACCGCCCACGCATCCAGACCCAGGCTTCCCGCACGTGATCGACCCATTGGTTTTGCAATACCGAATCGAGCACTCGATCGAAATAGTCGTAATGCGAGAAGACCACATGTCCACCGAGGTCCCAGGTAAAACCTCGGTCGTCCACATAAGAGGACGAAAGCCCGCCGACATGCGAATCCTTTTCGAACAGTTGCCAGTCGGCGTAACCGGCTTCGTGCAGCCGCCAGGCGGCCCCGAGACCGGTAGGCCCTGCGCCCAGAATGACGATTCTCCCGTGCAAGTTGTTCTTGCGATCAATCTGCATGTCTTGTCCCATGCCAAATCTCCGGATTCCTTGTGCGTCCGTATCCCCCACGGTCGCGGTATCCCGATTATATCGAAGAGCCGGCCGCAACCCGTGGAGAATTCCTCCCTCGATGCGATCCTTGTCGTGCCGTAAATGAACCGCTATAATCCTCATGTGTGGGTTCGGGAGGCAGACGCCGGCCGACAAACGTGATTGAATCGAACGACCCTGAAGGCTGATCATTGCAAGGAGCCCATCGACGCGTGAAGTTCGGAGTGGTCATCAACCCGAAAGCAGGTCCGACCAATACCCCCCGCAAGGTCCACCAGTTGCAGGCGGTCAAGGAAGTTCTGGGCGATTGCGAGATTCGGGGCTTGGAAACCGCCTCGCGCGAGGAGTTCATGCACTGTGCCGCCGAGCTGGCGAAGGAAGTCGATGTCCTGGTCGTAGCCGGCGGCGACGGCTCTTTCTCGGATGCGATCAACGCCTTGGACAGCGAGACGACCTTTTCCTATCTTCCGTTCGGTTCAGGCTGCGCCCTGCGGTATGCCCTGGAATTGCCGCCCCAGGTGACGCGGGCCGCCAAACGAATCAAGGAAGGTCGCCTTCGACTCTACGACCTGATCTTGTGCGATGGGCAACACAAGGGCTTCATGACCAGCGTCGGACTGGAGGCCGACATCATCCACCGTCGGGAGTCGCTGCGAAATAGCGGCATTTACGGCCCCCCTGCCTATGCCATCGCCACATTCGGCTCATTTTTCACCGAACTGGAACGAACTGATATGTCCATCCATCTGGACGGCGAGGAACTCGAGGTTCCCAACGCGGTCACTGCGATCGTCACCAAAATCCCTTACTACGGGTACAATATGAAGATCGTGCCTAACGCGGTCTTCGATGACGGCCACCTGCACCTGCTGGCCATCAACTCCGGCTGGGCCGAGATCGTCGGCGGCATGGCCAACGCCTTTCTCAAGGAAAACCGGATGGGCATCTACCGCAAAGCCTGCGAGATCCGGATCACAACCCGGCGGGAGCGATTCGCCCAGATCGACGGCAACATCTATCGCAAAGGCACGAGCTTCGAGTTCAAAATCCTGCCCCGGGCCCTGCGAATGTGGTGCTGACGGATTTCGGAATGGGCGTCACCAACCACAGACTCCTCTTGTGCCACGCATTCTCCACCACAATGAAAAATCAGAAGGGTCCCATCAACCGAAGGGATCGCCCAACCTGCGGCAAAACGAGAGGGCGATACACGTCTCTGTCCCAGTCCCACACCAACCATTTGAGAGAACCGTCTTCCAACGGCGTCTCAAACTCGAAGACCGCTTCGACGGGGAAACCCCGACCATCGACCGCCAGAACCTCCACTTCCATCCGAGGCAACGAAATGCGGTTGCCTACGCAAAGCGGATGGGCCGGACTGCGGACGTCTGCCAGGTATCGGTAGAAGAATGCGAGGTCCATCCGCTTGCCCCGCTGGCAATCCAACAAGCTGTCCGACAACGCTCGGACGGTCACTTGCCGGGGGCCGGTGCGGGTCAGCAACATTGAATTGAAGCCGGGAGCCAGGACACGCACGCCGCGAGGGAGAGAACGGCCTTCGCTGGCCCGCTGGAAGGGATCGTACAGAAACGACACCGGATTAGGGGCGTTGACCACGATCAGATCTTTATTCTCCAGATCTCCTGTCGGACCGAGATCTTGTGTCTCAGCTACCTTCGCCTGCAAAGAAGCGGTCACATGGGGAGCGCCGAGCCGTCCGATCACCGCCAAAGGCAAATGGGCGACGAAGAACACCACAAAGAGCGTCCCAGGAATATGTCGCGTCCAGCCGCGGACTGGGACCCAGGGATCCTTGGCCATCCAGCCGGCGATGTACTCGGCCACAACGCCAAAGCCCCCGATCCCGACGAAGAGCATAGCCCGTCCCATCGGAACCGTCGCACAGATGGGCAAAGCCGCCAGGTACATGCCGATCATCCAGAATCTCGCCCGGCGGTTCACCCGCAACAGGGGCAACAAAATGATCGGGATCAGTATCGTCACGGCCGCCAGCAGGCCGCAAACGAGTGTTTTGTTCGCAGGCGGAAGGTAGTTGTACAGATCCGCCGGGACACTGGTCCACTGCCCCCCCAGGAAAAACGGTGCGCGCTGAAGCACCGCCATGGCGTAATCCACGGGTTCCCGCACTGGGTCGAAGTAGAACCCCCCGCCGTTGGAGCCGTAGCCCTGAAGATTGTAGACCAGCCGCCACAGGACGACCACAACAACCAACGGAACCAACGACAGAACCCGCCGCAAGGCGCGTCCGCCACCCAACGCCACCTCATAGGCGAACAGATAGGCGAAGGTGGCGATGCCCCCTTCGGTGGCCAGAATTGAAATCAACAGACCCGCCGGGGCGACCAGCGCACCGGGACGCCATCGCAGTCTTCGCCACCGATCGTAGGCCAGCAGGGTCAAGGTCCCGAAGAACAGCGAAATCAATAGGTTTCGGTTAGCGATCCAGAGCGTTGGAAAGTAACCGTTGTCGTCGAACAGGTACATGAACGAGGCCAAGGCCGCGACCCAAGCGGGGTTGACCGCCGACGAAAAATACGACAATCCAACGGAGGCAATCCGCCGATACAGGAGAGCAACGCCCAACATGGCTACGCCGAACCACAGAACGCTGTGCAGATGCATCATGACCGATGACTGGGGAAAAAGCCGATAGTCCAACCAGTGGGTGAAAGAGGCGACCGGCCGCCAGAATGCAACGCGAAAGCCTTCATAGGTCCACCAGGGTAGAGCCCCGTAATCCAACAAAGGCCTGAGGTTCTCGTCCGGATGCACCGCGATGAACATATGTGACAAGGCGTAACCTAGTTCCCCGGACTGTTGGGGCGCCAGATTCCTTTCGTCCAGACGGCTCAGCGACTCCGAAGGCCCCCTCAGAATCGCCCGATGCATAAAATCGTCATTGAGGAACCCGCTTCGCACGGCGGGCAACGATACAGCGACCGCCGTCAGCGCCAAAACCAGGGGCAAGTACCGCGAAGCCCAAAGCCGCTGGACGCGGCAGGAAACCGAGGGGCGAGAACACACTGATGCTGCCTGTGGTCGTGCATCGTCCGTGCCTTCCCAGCTCAATCCTCGATCCGACTCCATCCCGCGGGCACAACTCCAGTTTTCGGTGTACGACCAGCAACGTAGGGCGTATAATCTCAGACGCCGCATCGTTCGCGGCATCATGAAAGTTTAATACTAAATCGTCGATAGTCAATCGTCAACCCTATGGGCCAGATGGCACGACATGTTATCTTTCGAGGACGGGTCCAGGGTGTGGGGTTCCGCTACACCACACGTCAGATTGCCGGCCACTACGCAGTCACCGGGTTCGTGCGAAACTGCCCCGACGGCACGGTCGAGCTTTTTATCCAAGGCGAGGCCGACGAGATCGAAAATTGCATCGCGGAGATTCACAGCGAGTTCGCCGGCTACGTCCGCGACACTCAGATCGAGCCGGCCGCCTTCAGCCCGCGCTACACGGATTTTCGAATCGTCCTATAGTGACGGGAACCTTACCGAGGCGATCGAGCACGGATCTCCCGAAGGCATAGAAAAAAGTCTCGCAACGGTACAAATGAGGCTGGCTCCGATCCACGGGAGATCCAGGACCGACCCGATCAATTCGCATCCCGTGCGGCGGGTTTTTGAACGACCCCCAATTCCACGAGGGCGTTGTATGCGGCTTTCTGCTCGGCCTCTTTCTTGTTGGCCCCCCAGGCGCTGGGAAAGTGCCTTTGGTCGATCACAACTTCAGATTCGAAACACTTGTTGTGGTCGGGTCCCTTTTCGTCCAGAAGAACATAGGTGGGCGAGGCGCTGAATTGCTCCTGGGCGTGCTGCTGCAGCAGAGACTTGTAATTGCCGTGAGCCTGTTCCGAATCGATGTCGTCAAGGAAAGAGGCGAAGTTCTCCAGGATGAAACGCTGTGCGGCTTCAAAGCCGCTGTCGAGGTACAGGGCGGCAATCACCGCTTCCAACAGGCCGGCCGCCAGCGAAGGGGGAAACGACTTGTGCGACGACATCCCCTTTCCTACCACCAGGTACCGCGGCAAACCCAGTCGCTGCGCCACTTGGGCGCAGGTCCCGCGGGAGACGAGCATGCTCTTCATCTTGGTCAGTTCCCCTTCCGGATAGCGGGAGAACTCCTCGAACAGCCGTCGGCAGATGACGATCGAAAGGACCGCGTCCCCCAGGAACTCCAGACGCTCGTTGCTCTCCAGCCGGTTGTCGACGGAAGAGGAATGCGTGAACGCTTTGGCCAGGAGGGCCGGGTCGGTGAATTGATGCCCGAGAATTTGTTCGATCTGATGCAGAATATCTGGATCCATTGCCTCTGCACGCAACAAGACCAACGCCCCATCCGGGCGCAGGTCACCACCACAATTCCCCAACGCCTCGCGAGCAGATCACGAACACCGCTCCTCCAAGCGATCTTCGTGATACGCTCCGCTCAAGGCAACTTACTGTATCTATCGATCCAACGCCCCTGCAGGCGGCGGCGGTCCCCTCCGCCTGCAGGCGCTGTTTTTTGATTGTTCGAAGGCACTCTTACCGATCCTTACCCAACCATTTGCAGGCTGGCCAAGGCGATGAATTTATCGTCCACGATTTCGAAGATTCCGTCAAGACCCGTCACGGTGAAAATTCCTTTGGTGGCCGGGGCTACATTGCAGAACACCAGCCTGTGTCCGCAGTCGCTCATCAATTTCTTGAGTCTGAGCAGCTTGGAGAGGCTCGAAGACGTAACGATATCGACGTTGGAAAAGTCGACGACGACTTCGCAGTCGCCGCGGTCGCGGGCGATTTGTGTGACGGTTTTGAGTTCCTCGCCCAGATCGGGCTCCGCCGGCAAGTCCACGAGAATGATGTCTTCGGACCAGTTTTGAATACCCATGTCTATACTCCTCTGTTTACTGTTGTGCTCATGTGTCAGGCGTATTATCGGCAAGCGACAAGGAGGCATAAAGAAAAAATGGGAACTTTCTGTGTTCTGTGCTCTTGCCCGATAAGAACTTCATCCCCCGGGTTGAATCGGACGAATTCCGGCCAATCTCAGAAATCCTTCCAGCGCTCGTAAAGACCGCTGAAAGGCGACCGCCGTGGGAGGTCCAGACTACAACTTTCGATCGAGCTTGCGATACCCGATGGCTTCCGCCACATGTTCGCTGCGGATGTCCTGACTGCCCTCCATGTCCGCGATGGTTCGAGCCACCTTGCAGATCTTGTCGTGGGCTCTGGCGCTGAGACCCAGTTCCATCATCGCTTGCTTGAGCATCATTTCGCCTGCAACGTCGATCCGGCAGAACCGCTCGATTTGTGGATGGCTCATGTGGGCGTTGGTACGCGACTTACCGATCCCGAAGCGATGAGACTGGACCGTCCTGGCCGCCAGGACGATGGCCCTCAGACTTTCCGAGTCAACCTGGCGGTCGGCGGACCGCAGCTTGTTGAACGCCACGGCGGGTACGTCGATGTGGATGTCGATCCGGTCGACCAGAGGGCCGGAGACTTTAGCCAGATACCGCGCGATCTGGCCGGGAGTACACTTGCAGGCCCGCAGGTTGCTGCCGAAATATCCGCAAGGACACGGATTCATCGCAGCCACCAGCATGAATTGAGCCGGGAACTGAATCGTCTTCTTGGCCCGGGAAACAATAACAAAACCGTCTTCGAGCGGTTGGCGGATCATCTCCAGGACGTGTCGCGGAAATTCGACGAACTCATCCAGAAAGAGAATCCCGTAGTGCGCCAGCGACAATTCGCCCGGACGAGGAGAAGAGCCGCCGCCGACCAAGGCCGGACCACTGGCGGAATGATGCGGCGCCCGGACGGGACGGGTCGCCAGCAGAGCCTGGTCTTTCTTGAGCAACCCGACGGCCGAATAAATCCTCGTGGTCTCCAACGATTCCTCCAGACTCAACGCCGGCAAGATCGTTGCCAGCCGCTGGGCCAGCATGGTCTTGCCAGCCCCTGGCGGGCCGATCATCATAATGTTGTGAGCGCCCGCCGCCGCGACCGTCAGGGCCCGCTTGACGCTCTCCTGGCCCTTTACATCGGCAAAATCCACATTGTACTGAGAGGCCCCAGCAAAGAGATCCTCGATGTTTGTCACCGTCGTTTCGAGCATCAGACGGCCCGCCAAAAACTCCACCGCCTGGGACAGCGAGCCGACCCCATAGACCTCGACCTCCTGGACCACGGCGGCCTCCTTGGCGTTTTCCAAAGGCACAATCATCCGGGTGAATCCATTGGCCGCCGCCGTCATCGCCATGCTGAGCACTCCGTTGACTGGTCGGACACGACCGTCCAGCGCAAGTTCTCCGACGATTACAAACTCCTTCAACACAGTCCCTGGCAAGACTCCCTCCCCGACAAGCATGCCCAAGGCGATGGGCAGATCGAAGGCAGGCCCCGCCTTCTTGACATCCGCAGGGGCAAGGTTGATCAACGACTGGGTCTTGGGATATCGATAGGCACAATTCACGATCGCACTGTGGACACGTTCGAGGCTCTCTTTGACGGCCGCGTCCGGCAAACCGACAATGATCGACCTCTCCAGACCACCACGGGCAACATCCACCTCCACCTCGCAGATAACGCCCTCGATCCCTTCCAACGTTACGCTGTGCAATCTCGCCAGCATACTCTCACATCTCCGATAGTCAGACAGGACTTCACGGAAATTGTATCCCCTCCGGCATCCCGGCTCAAGCGGATTTCAGTGTTTTGACCGCGGGATCGTGATCAATCCTTGCGGCCGCTGAAGGATCGGTACCCGGCGGAAAGCGCGAACACAAGCGTGCTGGCCAGGACAATGCAAGCGCCGGTGGGGAGATTGAGGAAGTACGAGATGAAGAAGCCGCCGGCAGTGCTCAGAACTCCCAACGCCACGGACGTCACAACGATTGCACGATGTCCCCGACAAAGCTGGTAGGCCGCAGCGGCCGGATTCGAGATGAGACTGAAGATCATCAGCCCGCCGATCAACGGCAGGTTCACCGCCAGGATGACGCCACACAGGGCCAGGAACATCGCATAGACGAACGTCTCATGGACGCCGGTGGCCAAGGCGATACTCCGACTGAACAACAAAGCCTTCAATTCTTTGTTGAACAGGATCGTGAACAAAACCAAGACCGCCGCCGCCGTGGAGAGGACGATGATGTTCTCGCGACGAACGAACAGAATGCTGCCCCAGAGCAGGCCCAGGATCTCCGTGCGACTGTCCTGGATCAGGCCGATGCCCAGAAAAGTCACACCGAGCATTAAGGAAAACAGGATCGCCAGCGCCACGTTGGAATCGACTCGGGTCCTCCCCGGTCGAATTGCGGCCAAGCTCATCGCGGTCACCGCGGAGATTGAGGTCGCACCCAAGACCGGGTTGAGACCCAACAGATAGGAGTAGACGGCGCCCGCCATGGCGGTGTGGGAAACGAAGACGCCGACGAACGGTAGGCGAAGCCCGACGATGTAGACACCCAACAAGCCGCAACTGGCGCCGGCGATCACTCCCGCGAGCAAAATGGAATAGAAAAACGGGTCCATTCTCGTACCGTCGACTCCTTACGATCCGCCGCCGGGTTTGCCCCCCAGAACGTGCCGCCGGCCACCGATGGTCGAGGCGACCAGATCGCCAGGGTAGGCGCGGGCCAACATCTCAGACGTCAGAATTGCCTCCGGGGGACCATCGCCCAGAAGGTGCCCGTCCGCCAACAACAAAATCCGCCTGCATGCCGGAGGCAAAATGCTGGTGTCGTGAGAAACCAGGAGAACCGTAACTCCTGTTTCTCGGTGGAGTTGCTCTACGATCTCGGAGATCTGCCGGCGCCAGTGGAAATCCAGACTCGCACAGGGCTCGTCCAGCATCAGCACTTGGGGGTCCTGGGCCATGGCGCGGGCGATCAGAACCTTCTGCTGCTCGCCCCCCGAGAGGCTTCGAAACGTCTGATCCCGACGGGCGGACAAGCCCAGAGCCTCGATCCAGCGATCGACAATCGCAAGATCCTGGGCATTCAAGCGGGCCAATAACGGACGAACGCTCGTACGGCCCATCGAAACCACCTCCCGTACGGTGAACGGCAGATCGGCGTTGTACTCGGCCGACTGAGGAATGTACCCGATCCGCCGTCGAAGTGCGCATCTGCGCCAGGGGCCCAGACGGAACAGGTCGTTGCCGTCGAAGACCACCGAACCGCCGTCGGGGCACAGAAGCCCTGAGCAGACTCTCAGCAGCGTTGTCTTGCCTGCTCCGTTGGTCCCGATGATCCCCACGAAATTACCGGCGGGAATCTCCAGCCGATCGATCTGCAAAATGGTCCGGCTCGGATGCCGGACGCAGAGACCCTGGAGTGCCAGCGTACCGCCGGTCATTGGGCCACCGCCCTGCACAGAAGCCGGACGTTGTCCTGGAGAAGCTGATCAAAGCCGGTCCTGCCTTCGCACCTCTGGGGAAAATTGCTGAACACAACGGCCCTGGCTTGGAGCCTCTCCGCCAGTGCCTCCGCCAGGGCCGTGCCTTCCTGCCGATTGGCGATCACAAAACGTACCTCGCGTCCAGCGGCTTTCTTGAGACAATGGTCGATGTTCGCTACGGTTTCGGTGTCGCTGCCGACAAACGTGGAGACCAGATCGAGCCCCAGCCATCGGGCGAACTCGGCCTGATGGTGAGAAGTCAGGACCGCCGCAGTCGCGACGCCCGACTCCATGACGCTATCACGCAACTGTGCCGCCAACTTCGTCAATCGCTCCTGGACAACCGAAAGGCGAGCCTCAAACAAACCGGACCGTTCGGGATAGACCTGGGAGAGAATCCGACAGATCTCCCGACAAACCGACAGATATGAATCGGGCACGCAAAGCCCTCCAGGGGCCTGCACCGGCTGGATATCCAGCCCCCCCTGCCGCATCCGGCCCAATCGCTGTTCGATGCCCCGCTGAAAATCGAATCGCAACAGGAGCCTACAACCCTTCAGTTGGCGAACCTGGGCAGGCGAGATGTCAAAGTGCCCCGGGCACATACCAGGCGGCGCCAGACAGAGAATGGCAGCCTCCTCCCCCCACAAATCTCTCACAGCGCACTCGAGATACGAGTTCGTCACGGCAATTTCGCACCCCGGTGCGGAACCAGCAGCGTCGCAACCGGCCATCACCACGCCCGCCAGCAACAGGAAGCCGGCCAAATACGCAACGATTCTTCTCATCTAATTCCTACTCTTCGAACGAACCGATCTGGCGACCGTTTTTCAATCTCATCCGCACGATCACACCCTGATTGATCCGAGGGCTGTACCACGTTCCTCGCGGAACCGGGTACATCATCTCCCTCATCCGGTCGTTATCGAATCGCGGTCCTTCGCTGTATAAAACCCAACTGACAGGCGAATCCTTCAGATTGCTGTAGGTCTGTCCTTGGGCCTGCTCGTTGTCAGGGAACCCGTCGGGCACCCAGAGACAAGCCCCCTCCTTGACAACCGTGGTTCGGTTATAAATCAGCGTTCCAACGGAACGATACTTGTAGGTGTATCCGCGGTTGAATCGGTCCTCCATCCCGGCGGCCATGAACGAATCCCCCGGCGGCGCGGGAAGATATCCGCCGGCAACCAACTCCTCGGGGAGCTGGTAAAAATGCCCGCCGAGCATGCAATCGACGCGGGTGGGCGGGTACTCGCCTTCATGATCGAGCGAATACGCCTCCAGGGCCAAGCCGATCTGGCGAAGCTCGGCGTTGACGGCCAACACCTTGGATTGGAGCCGGGCCCGACCGGTCACCGGGATCAGAATGCCCATCATCACCGTAATGATCGCGATGACCACCAGCAGCTCGATCAGCGTGAAAGCCCGTTTCATCCTTGTTTCTCCTGCGATAGCACTCTGGGCAGCCGGGTGACGACCGCCACTATCGAGGCGAGTCTCAGCCGCTGCCCAGAGGCATCACTCCACTCCCGCGATCTCTGAAATCGCAGAATTTGCTATTTCGAATCGATCGCTACTCTGGATTCTCCTCTCCATCCCCCTTCCGCATCGCCTGATCGGCCATCCGGTGTTCATAGGAGGCCAGGACCTGCCCGTTACCGTCATAGTTCACGACCCAGAGGCGGTAACCGCTGCGAAGGTCCGTGCTCTCCTGGTCGAGAATACCGATCACGTCGAAAGGCTGCGAGAGGTTGAAAGAGCCGGGATAAATGCCGTTGCCGCGTCCCAGCTTGACCGGGAGTGTGTGGACTCCATCGGTGACCGTCAACGTGCCGTTGGGGCCCCACGCGTTCGGATCCACCACGGTGACACCTTCGATCTTGATCAGGCAGCCCTGGTGATACTCGCCCCCGACCAGTCGTTCGCTGTCGAACACGAATTGATCCTGTTCATCCTTCAACTCGCTCAGAGAAACGACCTCGGGCTTGGGCAACCCTGCACCCCGTTCGAGCACCTCGATCGTAAAGTCGTGGTCGGGATTGTTGTTGTGCTGCTCGTTGATGTTGCACTTGCCCTTGTACGACAGGAAGTACCCGGTGACGCGAATACGGTCGCCCGGGGCAAATTGAGCGGCGTTCAGGCGGGTCATCTCCGCGATCCACTGAGCGTTGGAATAGCCGCCTGTGGGGGAAATCCAGGGCAGATTGTTGTAGAGCTGCCCCATGAACACCGCGGTTCCGGCATGGTCCTGTCCTTCGCCCTGGAAGAAGAACTGCCATTGAGCCGAGAGATTATACATCGTCGTGATGGCGTCATTGGGCATCGGGTCCAGCATATCGGCGGGCTGGTGCAGGACAATGCCCTCCAGGACAACCTTCTGAGTGGCCGCGTAGGCCTGCTCGCCGTTGTCCTTGACTGCCTGGAACTGCCGATGGGTGACCTGACCAACCGTCGGATCGGCCCACGCCGTACCGACGCATGCCCACATGACGACCACACTCAGTAACAAACGACCTTTCATACTCCACCTCCGGCCTACCGGCCTCTGCACAGTTGCGCATAAAAACATAAAATTCGTGCTACGACCTGTCATCATAGAGATCAGGCGGGATCGCGCCAAGAAGAAAAAATGGAACCTTGCGAATATTTTCGTCTTGTTCGGTTGTTTCAGAGCCCCAGGAAGCGAATGGCCAGGCCGAACGCAATGAGCGGCCACGCCGCAATGTCGCCTCGAACCGACTCAGCCACCTCTAGCCCCTTGAGCGTAAGGCCCAGCGACACGCCGACAAGACCCAGCACGACGGACCCCGCGATGTGGCCCAGGGCGCAGATCAAAGTGATGGCCACGGTCATGGCTGCCGACCAGTTCCTCGCCCAGAACATCATGATGAAGGGCCCATAGTGATCCGGTCCCAGCAGGGTGTGCAAGAACCCAATTGACGCGGCGGCAACAACCCGCGATCCGGCTTCGTTCGTCACGAATCCTCCCTTGCCTTTCCAAGACAAGGCATTCGTTACACGACCAACACCCATTCCTTCTTTTCGACCAGGATACGAGACGGTTGACAGAGAACCCCCGAACCCGTATTAACGGCGACGGTAATAATCTATGCAAACGATTTTCAAGGAGAACACATGGCTTCATCGCAAGCATTTACGATGGAACTGAACAGCCAACCGGAATATCAGCGAATCCTGGAGGGCAAGCCTCAGACGCAGGGAATGCGCTCCGGCCGGGTGTACCTGGAGCCGGGCAAAACCTGCGGACAACACAGCACAAAAAACCATGAGGAACTGCTCGTGTTCTTGAGCGGCCGGGGCGAACTGCTCCTGGGCAATGGCGACCGCCTGCCGGTCGGAGCGGGAAAGATCGCCTATATCCCCCCGGAAACGTTGCACGACGTCCACAACACCGGCCCCGGTCCTCTTGCCTATATCTACTGTGTCGCGCCGGTAACAGATTGAACTTCGGGTCTGTTCGCGATTTACGAACGGGTCTTCTGTTCAGAACCTTCTCCCCAAACCCCTAGGCAGACTTCCGTCGATCTTTCTTTTTTTGACATTCGCCGGACCGACCACCTCACGACGCACAATAAATCTGTTCATTCAAGCGTCTTACTTGATGATCACGATGAACCGAGTAGACGCGTCGTTGTGAGTCTGCGGTCTTGAAAAACCGCAAAGCTCTTTCTCATCGACACCGGAACAACAACCCCATCCATCAATCAACCGTACGGTTGACTTGAAAGCCTCCCTCTCTTACAATAGATGGTGGCTGCGACAAGGGTTCCTGCTCTTAGGAGAAAGCCTATGGACTCCGGGAAAGACAGCCAAGCATGGCGGTACAAGTGGCATATCGCGATCATCGCGGTCACGCTTGCGACGGTTCTCCTGTTGTCGGTCTTCACGAATATCTTCGAGAAATCCGAGAGCGTTCGCCAGCTCGTTCTTCTTCTGGGTGGCCTGATCTTCTTGGGGGCCCTGCTGGCAACCTTGTCGAGGGTCTCCCGGATTGCCGACACGCTCAATGAAAACAGCGCCCGGCTGGAAGAAGCGAGCAAGGCCTTGAGCAACATTCGCGACGGTCTGATGCAGATCAATCACAGTACGCGGATCAGCGACGCAGCCAAGGCCATCGCTTTTCGTGAGGAAGACAAACGGTCTTTGCGGGAAGCCGTTTTCGAACGACTCAAACAGAAAGACTTCGACGGGGCCTACGAAATCGTCGATGAAATCGAGAACCGTTCGGAATATCGCCTTCTGGCCGAGCAGCTCCGTCGCCAGGTGGACGACTACCGCAATGCAACCGAGGACGAGCGGGTCGATCAGGGGATTGCAGAGGTCGAACGGCTCTTCGACTCCTGCCAGTGGGTGAAAGCCAGCCTGCAAATCGAATCCCTTATTCGGGCCCATCCGACGTCGGAGAAGATGAAATCCCTACGTCAAAAACTCGTCGAACGAAAAGAGGAACGAAAGAGGATTCTGCTGGCCGCGTGGGACGACGCCGTGACGCGTCAGGAAACCGACCGCAGCTTGTCCATCCTGCGGGAATTGGACATGTATCTGACCCCCAATGAAGCCTTGGCACTCCAGGAAGCCGCCAAGGATGTCTTCCGCACAAAATTGCACAACCTGGGCGTGCAGTTTGCGATGGCGGTGTCGGACAAACAATGGACCAACGCTCTGGAGATCGGCCAGCAGATTATCAAGGATTTCCCGAACAGTCGGATGTCCGGCGAGATCCGCGAGAAGCTCCATGTGCTTCGCCAGAACGTCCAAATGCAAAACAATTGAGTCGGACAAAGCCACCGCCGTCCGTCAGCCAGCCAAGACATGTTTCGAAACGAGACGAACCGTCAAAACCAAGCCGTTTGGCCGTGACATCCGCGTTATGAATCGACCTCCTCACTGGAAGTCGAAGAGAGATTGCGTCTTGACCATCGTGACTTGATCGGGATAGGCGGCGAATGTGTGGATGTGCAACTCGCTGCGACGGGCCTCGAAGTCGATGTAGCAGAACGGCTGGAGGCTGTCCACCTCCAGCTCCGGAAACTTCACAAACACCCCGCGATTGCGGGCGAACCGCTCCAAGTCCGTATGACTCTGGCGGTACAGATTCGGGCTCATCTTTTCGATCTGGAAATCGGTCATGTAGCTGACCCCGCGGCTGAGAGTGCATTTGTGGGTTCGCGGTCCGCGGAACTGAAATCGCTCCACTAGTCCCCGATGCGGCAGCAACTGGCCCGGGGTACTGACTACTTCGCTCAGACAGACATCGCCCGCAAACACGCTGACCACATGGGTACAACCAGTCACCCAAATCAAGGCCTCGTACTTCTCGGTCTTGAGCTGGCGGCTGGCATAGAGCTGGAACAGTTCCGGATGCAACGGCCGCTGGAATAGGCTGAAAGTCAGTTGGTCGATGGCAACGTTGATTTGCGGCGATTCCATAACGAATAACCCCGAAAAACACGCTTCAATCTTTTGGCTTATTATAGCCGATTCGGCCCCTGGATTCAAGCGCAATATCAGTACTGATAAGGCCGTTTCGGGCCTTTATGGGACGATTGTTTCGCAACCTCCTCACATCAAACGACTAAAGAAAAAACAGTTTTTTCGGGGTTTGGAGAAAACGAAAGAGGGATATCAGCCCTCGCTTAACGAGTGAAAAACAAGGCATTCATAACAGTGGCGATAATGTCGTAGAAGGCGTGGGTTCCGGCGGTGATACCGAACCCCCGGATGGCGAACAGGATGGCGAAATACACTCCTGCGATGGTTCGAAAGCCGAACTCCGCCCAATGAAACGGGGCGCTGCGTCCCAACTGGCCGTCGACCCAGACAATGTGATGATGAGCACTGAACAGACCCGCGGAGATCATCACCGATAGAACCACTGCGTTCTGATGGCCCAGGCCGATCAGATCCTGAAACAGCACCATCAGGACGCAGATCAGGATCAGGCGAAAAATCAGTTCCTCATAGATGCCCGCACCAACGCCTGTCACAATGTCGGCCATCAGAGACCGCCGGGGTACTCCTCCGACCGTAAGAGCCGTGGCCCTTGCCCCCCCTGCTCCCCCAGGCGGATCTCCCGTTTGCCCAGTGGAACAAACCGTGATGTGTGCAACGGCGTGGTCGAATTGCGCGACTGGATCGGGGTTTGCCGGCGAACTGTTGAGCAGCAAACTCAGGAGAATCAAAGGTACCGCCAGACAGACGCATTCGCACACCATGGGCGTATAGTCGCCCAAACAGAAATACCAGGGTTTCTTAGATGCAATCTGCAGACCGACGAGAATAATGACCACCATCATCGGCGGCGCAATCCACGCAAACCGCCAGCCCGTTCCGAGATACCGAAGCAAATTCTGAAGCCAAACGAAGGCGACCACCCGTACCTGGACCTGGTTGAGAATACTGGTGTTGATCAGAATCGTGCCGAGCTCATAAAAAATGATGAACGGCAATAAGAAAACGATGGCGTACACCGGCCGGCTCGTCCGTTCCAGATACGAATCCTGGGCGAAATTGAGCAATTGAGCGGTCGCATAATCCTTCTTGTGGTTCTTTCGGCCGACCATTGCCAAACGGTCACCTTTCGTGGTCCTGTACCCCTTTCGCACGACCCCCCGGAATCGCACCGGTGAAATCTCCCGGAGTGTACTTCAACGCAAGGAATATTACAATAGAGTCCGAATATCGTTCGAAACGGAAACCCGGCCGCGCCGCGGCTCCCTCTATGAGGACGCCATATAGGAGAACACGACGAATCGCATGACGACAACACGAGAGAGACTGCTTGAGATCTACCGTCTGCTCTTTGACTTTTTCGGGCCTCAGAATTGGTGGCCCGGCCAGACCCCGTTCGAGATCGCCGTCGGCGCGATCCTGACGCAGAATACCAGTTGGAGCAATGTCGAGAAGGCCATCGCCAACATCAAAGCCGCCGGTTGCCTGGACGCCTGCAAGCTGCACGCTCTCGACCTGGCGCAGCTCGAACCGCTGATCCACCCGGCGGGCTACTTTCGCGTGAAGTCCAAGCGTCTGCAAAACTTCACCACCTGGCTGTGCGACCGCTATGGCGGCGACATGCAGGCCCTCGAAGACATCGCGACGGGTTGCCTGCGTGAAGAACTCCTGGCCATCTCCGGCATCGGCCCCGAAACCGCCGACTCGATCCTGCTGTACGCCCTGAACCGCCCGATCTTCGTCGTGGACACCTATACCGCCAGGGTGATGGTCCGCCACGGCTTGATCCCCGCCGAGGGCCTGGACTACAGCCAGTTGCAGGACCTTTTCACATCCAACCTGGAGCCCGACGCAGCCCTCTTCAACGAGTTTCATGCTCTCCTGGTCATGGTGGGTAAGAACTACTGCAAACCCCGTGCGAAATGTCCAAACTGCCCCCTGAACCCCCTTCCGCACCAAATCGATGCCGAGCTCAGCGATTGACTTGTTGACAACCGCAGTCTTCTAAGATCCGCCCGACAACGCAGAATGAGATGGACCGACCCTCGCCCCAGGTAGGCTGTTTCAAGCCCATTCTCCTATGGGTTTGCCGCCAACCAAAGTTCTGCGAAGATACGCAGATCCAGGTTGTCTACGACACCATCGCCGTTGAGGTCGGGAGACGGCCCTTCCGCAGGGACGGGCTTGTCCAAGGCTTTCGCCAGGAAGGTGAAGTCGTCTCCATCGAGGTCTCCGTCGAGGTCGAAGTCGCCTGCCTTGGGCAAGCCGCGGTAGAGACGGACTTTCCCGTCGCCGTAGCCGACAAGGAGATCCCAGTAACCATCCTTCGGGCCGAATTTGCCGTCGCCGGTCCAGTAGCAAACACTCGGCCTGGATCGACTGCCACCAGGCAAGTCGATGGGTACACCTGCCGATTGGACGAGCGTATAGGGAGCAAAATCGGGAAGCGAGGGCGTTCCGATGTTTTTGTAGAACAGAATCATGCCGTCGGTGTTGCCGACAAGCAGATCCTTTTTGCCGTCGCCATCGAGGTCCACGAACTCCGGGCTCGACCGTCCGCTCGGAACCGTCAGGTCTCGTCCTGCGAGCTGGGCAAACGGATAGCCGTCTTGCGTCGAGAAAAAGAAATGGGGGGGAATCCACCCGCCGCAGCCGCAGTTCAGATAGAGGTGAATCACGCCGTCGAGACCACCTACGACAAGGTCCAACATGCCGTCGTCGTTCCAGTGAACCATCGACGGCGACGCACGGGAGCCGACATCCAAGACCGTGGCGTCGTTGACGCCCACCTTCACCAACGTCCCGGCGTCGAAGGCCGGCTCGTTGTTGTCCGCGACGTTCAGGAAGATCTTCACGGTACCGTCGGCCAGACCAACCATGAGGTCCTTGCGGTCGTCCTCATCCCAATACACGACGCGAGGGAAGGCCCCCTGGCAGCCTGCCGGGGTCACCGTCAAGTCGACTCCCTCGGCCTGGACGTAGAAGTAATCCGTAAAGCAAGGATGGGATTCGGTTCCCATATTCAAATAAATGCGGACTTTGCCTGGAAAACCGTTTCCGCCCTCGCCAACGATCAGGTCGCGAAGACCGTCGGTGTTCCAATCTTCGAAGGACGGAACCGAATAGCCCGGTACGACGATGTCCACCCCGCCGGCCTGGAGGATCTCCTCCGGTCCCAGGTTGAGAATACCGTCATCGGCCCAACTTTGCAGACACCCCCAAACGACCACGAGCATCGCCGTCTCCATAACGAAACGACCCATACCCAACCTCCTCCAATGACAAAACACCCCCCCCCTAAAAAAAGAGACACCGATATCCCGAAATACAAGGAAGAACCCTCTTCTCCACATTCATCCATGTTCCAATAGCATACCGCAGCGGTCGGGAAATGTCAATCAAAAACCGTCGAGGACTACATCGTGCGTGCGAGCGGATTCCGTGGGCTGGGGCCGGCCTCCGTCATGCGGAACAAAATGAAACGTGCGGCGTGGATAGAGAACACGTCGGATCACTTGGCAGGTCCGACGTGTCGGCGGACTACTAGATGAGCAGCTTGCTCAACACGGCAGCGGTGTGCGCCGCGATTAACATCAGATAGTCCAAGTCGCCCAGCGTGTAATGATCGTGCACCATCGCGTTGTCGACGTAAATTACGCCGTAACAACCGGAGGGGCCAGCGATAGAGGCGATCAGCGCCGAGCGGATTCTCGCTTTCTCTTCCACGTCGGCCGCCACTCTCGGCATCACCAGGGACTGGCTTCGTTCGACCGCCTGGTTGATCTTGTCGGCCAGCTTCAGGTCGCTCAGTTCGACCGCCCCACCGTCCCGTCGCTTGCCCGCGTGGTAGGTCATCGGACCGCTGGGTTGTTCGCGCAGGGCACACCACGTGTGAAACGCACCGAACTGTTTGATGCACAAGTTCAGTATCGTCACAAGGAGTTCCTCCAGGTTCTTCGACCGGCAAATCGCGTCGCAAGCGTGAGAAAAATCGGACAATCGCTTGGCCGGAAGACGCATCGCCGGGGCATGACCGGCGTCGGGCTTGCGAACGACCGTTTCGTGCAACGGGGTCGCCAGCCCGGCCTCCAGGTTCAGAGTATCCTCGAACTGTTCAGGATGGGGAGACTCGGGAACTTCATCGAGGTTGACCTCGATGACAAAATCAGTAATACGGATGGAATCGCCCGTTTTGATCGGAGCCTGGCGGATGGGTTCTCCGTTGAGGTAGGTCTTGTTGGCCGATTCGAGGTCCTGGACAAGCCAACGACCCTCCTCGTTACAGACGATGACAGCATGCTTCTTGGAGACCGTGCGGTCCGGCAAGAAGACATGACAATCCGCGGCGCGACCGATGTGGATCGGGCCCTGGGTGAATTGATATTCTTTCGCCTCGCCGTCTTTTTGTTTTAGTACCAGACGCATGGTCAGTACCTCCACACACGGGTTTTCGATGCGGTCTTATTATTGTTCCCAACAACCTGCCTGTCAAGACCTGATTTGTTGGATAATGTGAAAATGGTGCAACTTCGACGTCTCCCAAGTCCGCGACAAACAGACGGTTGCAAACGAGAGGCCACAGGGGTCGAATCTAAGAGCGTGACGAAACACGGCCGGGCCGGTGACGGTACTGATCGAGAATCACCGCGGCCACGATGACGCAGCCGGTGATCAGACGTTTGGTGTACTCCTGGGCACCGACTTGGGCCAAGCCTGCGCCGAGGACGGCGATGATCAGTACACCAAAGAAGGACCGCACGACCGAGCCCCGCCCCCCCATCAGGCTGGTCCCTCCAATCACCACCGCCGCGATCACCTGGAGTTCGAAGCCGGTGGCGGTGTTGGGATTGGCCGAGGACATGCGGGCCGTCTGGATCACCGAAGCCACCGCCGCCAGAAAACCCGATAGCGCGAACACCGCCAACTTGTAGGGACGCGGGTCGATGCCCGAGAGACGCACTGCCTCTTCGTTGGTGCCGATGGCGATCAGGTATCTCCCGAACATCGTGCGGGACAAGACCAACTGCCCGGCGATCACCACCAGAATCGCCAGAAAGAACGGGGCCGATAACCCTGCGACAATCGGCTCGGTGACCATATCGATCGAATTGATGTAGATGGTGCGGGAGTCCGTCACCAGATAGGATGCGCCGCGGGCCACTTCCAGCATCCCGAGCGTGACGATGAACGAAGGCAGTCCCCAGCGAATCACGATCAAACCATTGGCAGTGCCGCACGCCAGACCGGTCAGCAAACACAGGACCACGCCCAGGGCCAGAGGCGCGTCCCAGTTGACCACTGTGATTCCCAGCACCGCGCCCGCCAGCGCCATTACCGAGCCCACTGACAAATCGATCCCGGCGATGATCAGTACGAACGTCATCCCCACCGCTGCGATGGTGACGTCGGCAACTTGGTTGGCGAGTGTCCGGAAGGTGGCCTGCGTAAAGAAATTATTCGCAGAAAGACCGAAGATAATGATCAATGAGATCAGAGCGATCGTCATGCCCAAGTAATCGGCCAACAGGCCGCGGATGTTGTGGTTCTTCAATAATTCGTCATTCATGTCCGACGATGCCTCCCGAGGTCTGGACATACCCGCTGAACGCGGCGTTCATGATGGCCTCCTGGCTCCAGTTGTCCCGCTCGAAGGTCCCCGCCACCTTCCCGGCGGACATCACCAGGATTCGGTTGCAGACTGCCATCAGTTCCTTGAGGTCCGAGGAAACCAGGACAATGGCCTTGCCCTGGGCAGCGAGATCGGCCAGCATGCGATAGATCTCGAAGCGGGCCCCGATGTCGATCCCGCGCGTGGGCTCGTCGAAGATCAGGACGTCGCAGTCGCGGTGCAGCCACTTGGCGATAACAACCTTCTGCTGGTTGCCGCCGCTGAGTTGGCCGGCGGTCTGCTCGATCGACGAGCACCGGACGCCGAGCGACCGGACGTACTCGCGCGCGACCTGCCGCTCGCGGGCCGCGAGGATCCATCCGAGCCGGCTCAGAGCCCTGAGCTTCGTGATGGAGATGTTTGCCCGAACGGGCAGGGAGAGGAATAGACCCTGCTCCTTGCGGTCCTCGGTCAACAAAGCGATTCCCTGCCGGACTGCGTCGCTGGGCTTTCGAATGCGAGCGGGTTCGTCACGGCCATACAGGTACACTTCACCCGCCTCGGGCATATCGGCGCCGAAGATCGCTCTCATGGTCTCGGTCCGGCCCGAGCCCATGAGCCCCGCGACACCAAGCACCTGGCCACGATAGGCTTCGAACGAAACGCCCCGCACCCGCGGCCCGCACGCCAGGCCGACGACGCGAAGGGCCGTCGCTCCCCTGCCGCCTGTCGGAGCCAAGCATTCACTGCCCAGATCCCGGCCGACCATCATGCGGATCACATCCTCCGGCCCGACGTCTTTCGCGGCCCGCGTGCCGACGATCTGGCCGTCGCGAAGGACGGTGACACGGTCGGCGATACTCAGCACCTCTTCGATGCGGTGCGAGATGTAGATCACGCCGACGCCCTCGGTCTGGAGCCTGCGGATCTGGGAGAAAAGTCTCTCGACCTCGCTGTCGGTCAGCGAGGCGGTGGGCTCGTCGAGCGCCAGAACCCGGCACCGTCGGGACAACCCCGCCGCGATCTCGACCATCTGCTGGCGGCCGACGCCCAGCGACTTGACGGGCGTCGCGGGATTGACGTCCTCCAGACCGACTCGGGCCATGGCTTCGCGCGCAGATTCGTGGAGCCTGCGATAGCGGATGAAGCCCAGCCGGCTGGGCAGGCGCTCGATGAAGAGGTTCTCCGCGACGGTCAGATTGCCGACGAGGTTGAGTTCCTGCATAACCATGCGGACGCCGTGACTTTCGGCCTCGGTCCGGGATCGCGGCACGTACGCCTGCCCCACGAGAACCATCTCTCCGGCGTCGGGACGCTCCAGACCCGCGAGGATCCGCGTCAGCGTACTCTTGCCCGCGCCATTTTCCCCCACGAGGGCGTGGACCTCGCCAGCCTTGAGGTCGAAATCGACCGAGCGAAGGGCCTGTACGCCGGGGAAAGCCTTCACGATGCCGGATGCGACAAGCAGCTTGTCTGCCATGGGGTTCATCAAGACCGGGAAGATAAGCACGAAATCCGAAACAAATACAAAGGCTCAAAAATCAAATGACCGAAACCCTGACGCGACTCCGAGGCCTAGCCGGTTTGAATTTGGAACTTCGGTCATTCGTGCTTGTTTCGGATTTCGAATTTCGGATTTCTCGTTTTCTTCACAGCAGTTCGGCCGTGACCAAATCGACCGGTGTCTCCTTGTCCGCCGGCGGGGCCTTGGTTTTGAGCATCTCCAATGCGTATTCGATGCCGAATCGGGCGAGCTGGTCCGCATGCTGATCGACCGTACACAAGATCTTGCCTTCTTTGACCAACTGGCGTACTGCGGCGATGTTGTCGAATCCGACCACGTAGATCGCGCCGGTCTTTCCGGCCTCTTTCACCGCGGTAACCGCGCCGAGGGCCATGCTGTCGTTGGCGCACAGAATCGCCTTGAGGTCGGGGTACTCGTTGATTAAAGCCGCGGCGACCGGCCGGGCCTTGTCCGTCTCCCAGTACCCCGTCTGCGAACTGACGATATTCATCCCGCTGCCGTTCATGGCGTCATCGAAACCCATTTTCCGCTGAATCCCGTTGTAGGCGTTGGGGGCCCCTTCGATAATCGCCACTTTGTCGCCGGCCTGGAGCCGGGTAGAGAGATACACACCGGCCATTTTAGCGCCCTTGCGGTTGTCCGGACCGACAAATGGAATCTTGACACCCTTGTCTTTGAGGACATCGGCATCGAATTTGTTGTCGATGTTGACTACGATGATGCCCGCGTCCATCGCCTTCTTGCACACTGGAACCAGGGCCTTCGAGTCCGCCGGGGCGATCACGATGGCATCCGCGCCCTGGGCGATGATCAGTTCGACGTTGCGGATCTGCTCGGCGACGTCGGTCTCGTTCTTCATGCCGACGACCTTGAGCGAATACTCCGCTTCGTGCTCTTTGGCGTGGGCAAGAGCCCCTTCCTCCATTGTCTTGAAGAATTCGTTGGCCAGCGACTTCATCAGCAGGACGACCTTGGGCCGGTCGTCTTGTTTCCGGCATCCGCCGATCATCGCTCCGACGGCAATCGTCAACAGCGCCAGTCCGCGACACATCCCTATTCTGCTGTTCTTCATTCCATTCTCCTCGGCATCATCCACCGTGCTGCAATATGAACTCTTCCAACTCGCTCCTCGTCGGCATCGACGGCTGTGCGCCCAATCTCGTCACGGAGAACGCCGCCACGTGATTGGCGAACAGGGCCGCTTCGCGCAGACTTTGCCCCTGCGCCAGGCCCACCGCCAAACTGCCGGTAAAGGCATCGCCCGCCGCGGTCGTATCGACGGCCCGGACCTCCATCGCCGGAACCAGTTCGGTGGAGTTCCCCTCGGCCAGCAAAAACCCCTTGGAGCCCAGCGTCACGATGACCGACTTGACCCCAGTGCTCAGCAGCATCTCCGCAGCCTTGCGGGCGGAGTTCGCGTCGACCACCTCGACGCCCGTCAGGATGCGGGCCTCGCTCTCGTTGGGGGTCAGGACCGACACGGCCTTCAGCAACGAAGGACTCAACCACTGGGCAGGCGCCGGGTTCAGAAGGAAGGGAACGCCCGCGTCGTGTGCGATCTCGGCAACACATTGTACGGTCGCCATCGGCACTTCGAGCTGCGCAACGACCGCCCCGGCGGATCGGATCCGGTCCTCCGCCCGCCGGACGTCGTCGGGCGAAAGCCTGGCGTTGGCGCCCGGAGCGACGACAATCGCGTTGTTGCCCGCATGGTCGACAGCGATCAGCGCCACGCCGGAAGGCGCGTCGGAGGTCAACGACACATACGTCGTGTCCAGTCCCTCCAGGCGGAAGTTGTCCAGGGATTTGCGGCCGAACAGGTCGTTGCCCAGCCGGGCGACGAAGAACACCTTGGCGCCGAGCTTGGCTGCGGCCACCGCCTGGTTGGCCCCCTTGCCGCCGGCGACCATGAGGAACTCGCCGCCCAGGATCGTCTCGCCGGGCGCCGGAATCCGCGCCGCCTTGACGACCAGGTCCATATTCGAGCTGCCGACCACCACGATGGGACGAGATTGGTTTGCGGTGTCACCCATCAGAAATCACCCATCATCAGTTCTTTGTCAGCCTCTCAACCAGCCAGGTTTCGTAGCCGTCGAGGTCCTTCCACTTCACGGCGCAATTGACCTTCTTGGCGCCCTCCTCGACACGGGTAAAACCATCGTCGGTGACGCGGATCGGCAATTCCCTCATCTCCACCAGATCCCTGCTGACCGCCAGGTAGATGGCAACCGTGTCGAACAGGGTCGTGCTGCTATGGCGGAGTTTCTCCTCGGTGACGCGTTTACGGCCCGCCTCGTCCAGGTCCTTGCGGTCTTGCAGACCGTCCAGATACCAGAGGCGATAGTTCTCCAGCAGGTTGCGGACCAGAATGCTGTCGCTCTTGAGCAGGGACTGGTATTTCGGGCCATCCAGCTCGACCAAGCCGCAAGTATCCAGCGGCGTGATCGTCATGGGCCAGGGGGCGGTGAAGACCGTCCTGGCCGCCGGCACGTCCTTCACGACATTGTACTCCGCGTGCGGCGTGCTGCTGCCGCCGTAGCCGACGAAGACGCTGCCGTGCATGCCGATGAAGTCCGCCTTCTCCGCGATCCGCGGTTCCCGCTTGAGGGCCTCGGCCACGTTGGGCAGCGGGCCCACTGCGATCAGCGTCACCCGCGTCGGCGAGCTCATGATCACATCGATCAGAGCTTGCACACCGTCGGCGTAAACCTTGCCTGGATAGGAGGCCAGATCGTAGTCCTTACCCCAACCCATCTGTCGGTGCGGCCCCTTGCCCTGCTTGACCCCGATGCCGACGGGGATGTCCGCCCGTCCGGCTTCCGCGAGGAAGCGGGCGACGATCTTGGCCTTGGCCTGCGTGTCCCCCACCGCCGTGACGACCAGCTTGCAGTCCAACTCGGGCGACTTGAGTAGCAAGGCCAGCGCCCAGGTGTCGTCGATATCGTCGCAGATGTCCGTGTCGAGAATCACCGGCCGGGCCGCGCCGACCGGCGCAACAGCAGCAAGAATCGCAAGGGAAATGCACCAGAAACTACAAAATGCTCTGTTCATAGCCGGACTCCAGCGATTTGCGATTTACATTTCACGATGTACGCCTTACGATTGGACCTGAGGCCATAAAATAGTAAATCGTCAATCGTCGATAGTCAATGACAAAGGGTCTGCTCATGGATGTGATCCCCGCCATCGATCTTCGGGACGGCCAGTGTGTCCGCCTAATCCAGGGTCAGTACGACCGCCAGATCACCTACAGCGACAATCCGGTCGCCCAAGCCAGGCAGTTCCACGCGGACGGAGCCCGCTGGCTGCACATCGTAGACCTCGACGGCGCCAAGATCGGCCGACCGGTCAACACCGCCTCCATCACCGCGATCGCGGCCTTGGGATTGCTCAAGATCGAAGTCGGCGGCGGCATCCGCGACGAGGTCTCCATCCGCGAGCTGCTCGATATGGGCGTCTCGCGGGTGATCATCGGCACCAAGGCCGTCAGTGACTTCGAATGGTTCTCCGACATGGCGCTGCGGTTCAAAGGCAAGCTCGTGCTGGGCTTGGACGCCCGCGGGGGCACGGTGGCCACTCACGGCTGGCTGGAAAACAGCCACGAATCCCTCGTGGAGTTCGCGACCAAAGCCGACAGGCTTCCGCTGGCCGCGATCATCTACACCGATATCGCCAAGGACGGCATGCTCAGCGGCCCGAACATCGAACGCACCGCTTCGCTGGTCCAGGCGGTCAAGACGCCGGTCGTCGCCTCGGGCGGCGTCAAAGAGGTCCAGGACATCCACAAGCTCAAACCCATCAACGTCGCGGGCGTGATCGTCGGGCGAAGCCTCTATGAAGGCACGCTCAACCTCAAAGACGCCATCGCCGCAGCGAAGTAACCGTGCCCGTCGTCGCAGAACATCTGGTCGCGGACGTACGACAACGACAGATCGACCAACCTGCTGGAGAACGACAGAACCGCTGCTCGATCACGTAGTCCAGGCTGTACTCGAAAGCCGGCTTTCCCTGCGCTGGTCCGCCACGATCTGCTCCTAATCCCCCAGCCCCGTGTCCCAAGCCGTCAGCGTCCCCTCTCGCCGTTGTCGTTACGCACATTGGTCGCCCAGCCGACTTTGTCCACCGCCGGAGCTTCGTAGAGTTCGAGCTGGTCCAGCAAACTCTCAGGAGAATCGGCCACAAGCATAAGTCTACAGTGGGTCGGGTGGATGAATCCTTCCTGCACAGCGTGGTTGACAAAGCGAATCAGGTGCTCGAAGTAGCCCTTGGTATTGAGCAAGGCACAAGGTTTTGCGTGCAACGAGAGCTGAGCCCAGGTCAAAGCCTCGAAGAATTCTTCGGCGGTGCCGTACCCGCCGGGCAGGGCGATAAAGGCGTCCGACAGCTCGGCCATCAGGGCCTTTCTCGCGTGCATGGTCTGCACGACGTGCAGCGAGGTCAC
>JAGPGT010000183.1 GCA_018055905.1 Phycisphaerae bacterium | reverse complement strand
AGTAAGAACCATTATACCGACTGGCTTGACGCGATCCGCAAACGCGCCAAGCCCATTTGTGACATCGAAATCGGCGCCAGTTCGGTGATTGTGTGTCACTTGGGCAACATCGCCTATACGCTGGAGAGGCCGCTCCAGTGGGATCCGGTTCACGAGGTCTTCCTCGGCGACGACGAGGCCAACCGGCTCCTGTCCCGGCCGTATCGAAGCCCGTGGCAGTTGTAAGTGTGAAGATCCGTGTGGGCCCTCTGGGGCCTGTCCATCCTGAATTTGGAGAATGGTAGATGAGCAATTTCATCCAATCACGGCGCCGGTTCTTGCGACACGTCGCGAGGGTTTCTGCCGGTGTCGTGGCTTTGCCGCATGTGGTCCCTTCGACAGTCTTCGGGGCTGCGGCGCCGAGTGAGCGGATCACCATCGGCTGCATCGGCGTCGGCGGCATGGGCTCGGGGAACATGAATTCGTTCCTCGACAAGAAGCTGGCCCAGGTGGTGGCGGTCTGCGACGTAGACAAGAACAACCTGAACCGGGCCAAAGAGGTCGTCAACAAAAAATATGGGAACTCGGACTGCGCGACCTATCACGATTTCCGTGAGTTGATCGCGCGGACCGACATCGACGCGCTGTCGCTAGCCCTTCCGGACCACTGGCACTCGATTCCGGTCGTATTAGGAGCGATGGCCGGCAAAGACATGTATGGGGAGAAGCCCCTGGCCCGCACGATCCACGAAGCCAAAGTCATGCGGGACACGGTGAACCGTTACGGCCGAATTTGGCAGACCGGGAGCTGGCAGCGGTCGGTGGCCAACTTCCACCACGGTGCCGAGCTAGTTCGCAACGGTCGGATCGGCAAGGTTATTCGAGTCGAGGTGGGCTTGCCTACCGGAAGCCCCGGCGGGAACCGGCCCGTGCAGCCGGTGCCGGAGCATTTGGATTGGGACTTCTGGTTGGGACCGGCGCCGTGGGTGCCGTTCCGAGGCGTGTACCACTGGGATTGGCGCTGGATCATGGACTATTCCGGCGGCCAGCTCACCGATTGGGCGGGTCATCACATCGATATTGCCCACTGGGGGCTGGGGTTCGACGAGACCGGCCCGGTAGAAATCGAAGGCCGGGGCATCTATCCCAAGGACGGAATCTTCAACGTCCCGACGGAGTATAAATTCACCTGCCGGTACGCCAATGGCCTTGAGATGGTCGTGGCCAACGACAAACAGGTACCCAAGGGGATGGGGACCGTCTGGTACGGCGAGAAAGGCTGGGTTCATGTGGACCGCGGTCGACAGGCGACCGAACCGGCGAGTTTGTGGAACGAAGTCATCGGGCCCAACGAGGACCGTCTGTACGAAAGTCGGGATCATCACCAGAATTTCCTCGACTGCGTGAAGTCCCGCAAGAAGACGATCACGCCCATTGAGACGGCCTGTCGTTCGATCACCGTGGGCCTGTTGGGTGAAATCGCGATGCTGCTGGAACGCAAGCTCCGGTGGGATCCACAGAAAGAGGAATTTGTGAACGATTGCGAGGCCAATCGGCTGTTGTCCCGGCCGATGCGGGCCCCGTGGCATTTGTGAAAGACGTTCCGTGTGAAGCGTGAAACATCAAGCGTTCTGACGCTTCACGAGATCCGCTTCACGCTTCACGAGAAACTAGAGAAAGGAGCTGTTATGGTGAGGTCGAGAGTGATGGCTGCGATGCTGCTTGCCGGGTTCTGCCTGTCTGCTGTGTCGTGGGCCCAGTCGCCGAAGGAACTGCGTCAGTTGAAGGAAGAGGAGATCGCCAAGATCAAGGAGGCGATGCCCTCCAAGGCCGTCGTCGAGCCCAAGCAGCCTCGCAAGATGCTGGTGTTCTGGAAATGCGAGACGTTCTTCCACAGCGTGATTCCCGTGGCCAACGAAGCCCTCAAGATCATGGGTGAAAAGACCGGGGCGTTTCAGGTGACGGTGGTGACCGATGACTATGCCGTGTTCAACGCGGACACGCTCAAGCAGTTCGACGCGATCTGCCTGAACAACACGACGAGCTTGAAGTTCGACCCCAAGACCACGCCGGAGCGGTGCCAGGCCCTGATGGATTTCGTTAAGGGTGGCAAAGGCCTGATCGGCATCCATGCGGCGGCGGACAACTTTTACCAATGGCCGGAAGGGATGGAGATGATGGGCAACAAGTTCACTGGTCATCCCTGGGGTGCCGGCGGCACCTGGGCCTTCAAGATCGACGTCCCGGATCATCCGCTGATGGTTCCGTTTAAGGGCCAGGGTTTCAAGCTCAGCGATGAGATCTACCGGACGGAGCCGCCTTTGTACTCCCGCGACAAGATGTTGGTTCTAATGAGTCTGGATACCAGCGACCCGACGACTCGCAACGTTCGGGAATGGAAGCCGACCGACGCCGACACCGGCATCACCTGGATCAAAGAAGTGGGCAAGGGCCGGTTGTTCTACTGCTCGTTGGGGCACAACGACGCGATCTTCATGAATCCGGTAATCCTCGAGCATTATCTTCGCGGCATTCAGTTCGCGATGGGCGATTTCTCTGTTCCAACCAAACCCTTGGGTGCGTCCCAAGCTCAGACTCCGGCCGGCGATCCTATTGTCGAAAAGGTCAAGGCGTACGATTTTGGTCAGAGCCGGGAAGCTTTGACCGCAATCAGCGACGACATTCGCAAGGCCTACGGCAAGCCCGAGGAACTGAAAAAATTTGAGGCCTCCCTGATCGCCGTTCTCCAATCGGACGCCAAGTATGCCGGCAAACAGTACGCCTGCCGCGAACTGAGCATCATCGGGACCGATCAATCGGTGCCTGTCCTGGCGGGTATGCTGACGAACCCGGAGTATTCGGACATGGCCCGTTATGCCTTGGAGCGGATTCCCGGCGATCGCGTGAATCTGGTCCTTATTGAGAACCTGAACAAGGCCGAGGGTAATGCGAGGATTGGCATCGTCAACAGTCTGGGCGAGCGTCGATGCGCCGTGGCGGTCCCGATGATTGCCAAGCTGGTGGACAGTCAGGATAAGCAGTTGTCCGGCGCCGCGATCAGCGCGCTGGGCAAGATCGGCGGACCCGAGGCCGTCGCGGCCTTGGATGTCGCGATCAAGAACGTTCCGGAGGAGCAGAAGATGCTTGTCTACGACGCCTATCTGAGAATTGCGGATAAGATGGCGGCCGAGGGCGACAAGCTCGGCGCCAACAAGATCTATATCAATCTGAATAAAGAAGGTGTGCCGTCCCTGGTTCGCACGGCGGCCCTCAAGGGGATTGCCGGCAGTCGTGGCGGCAGCAAGTAGTCATTCGCACAGGGGACCGGCGGCGCAGGTCATTCCCGCTGAGGTGGAAAGGGTCTGTCGTCCGCGCGAATTCCAAGATTCGGCGGCGTCTGCCACGTCCCTGAGTACAGAAGGCTGTGTGTTGAATGAGTAGGAAGAGAGAAATGAAGCGTAAGTCAAAACGATTTCCTCCGTTGCGGATCGGGGCGATTGTTCTGGTTCTGTGGGGCCTGTTCGTCTCGGTGGTTTCGGCCGACGAGGTCGACCAGGAGATCATCAAGATGGTGATCGACGCCCTCAAGAGTTCGGACTCTGAGATGCAGACGGGCGCCATTGCGATCGTGCGGGAGATCCCGGGGGCCGATGTGACCAAGGCTCTGGCGCAGGAACTGCCAAATCTGGGCACGACCGCGCAGGTGCAGTTGATCTCGGCCCTGGCCGATCGCGGCGACGCTCTGGCCCTTGCGGCCGTGATCGAGGCGGGCAAATCCCCGGACGAATCCGTTCGGATCGCGTCGCTCAAGGCGATCGGGCAGTTGGGAAATGCCTCGAGCGTCGGCGTTCTGGCCGACCGTGCGGCCACGAGCAAAGGCGCCGAACAAAAGGCGGCCCGCGAGAGTCTGTACCGGCTTCGAGGTCCCGAGGTTGACGCCGCGATTCTCCAGAGTCTGCCGTCGGCCAAGGCGGATGTGAAGGCCGAACTGGTCACCGCGATCGGAGAACGAAACATCGCCGGCTCCGTGGAGGCGTTGCTCACCACCGCCCGCGACGAAGACCGCAAAGTTCGCGTCGAGTCCCTCAAGGTTCTCAAGATCGTGGGAAAGCCCGAGGATCTGCCTGCGATGGTGAATCTGCTGCTGGAGATCAAGGGGGAAGCCGACCGCACGGAGGCGGAGAAGACCATCGCGGTGGTGGCGCACAAGATCGAGGACAAGACCCGCCAAGCTGCGGCGGTGCTGGCGGTGCTGCCGAATGTGAAGGATACTTCCAATCGCGCGTCGCTGCTCCGTGTGCTCGGTCGCATCGGCGACAGCAGTGCGCTGCCGACCCTGCGGACCGCGCTGGGTAATCGAGAACCGGAGATCCAGGATGCGGCGATCCGTGCCCTCTCCGACTGGCCGACATCCGAGCCGGTGCCCGATCTGCTCAAGGTGGCCCAGACCGCCGAAAACGCCCGATACAAGGTTCTTGCGCTTCGCGGATTCGTGAGGCTGCTGGGTCTGGAAAGTAGTCGTTCTGCCGAAGAGACGATCGAATTGTACAAGAAAGCGATGGAGTTGGCCACCGATGCTCAGGAGAAAAAACGGGTGCTTTCCGGCCTTGCTTCTGCCCGTTCGGTGGCGGCGCTGAATATGGTCGCTGCGTACCTGGACGATTTGGCCTTGCACCAGGAGGCTGAGTCGGCGGCGGTGCAGATCGCCCAGGGGACCTACGGCGTCGACCTGCAGCGCACGAAGGAAGTGCTGGCCAAGGTGATCCAGGTCACCAAGCAGGACGCTGTCCGCCAACAGGCGCAGAACCTGATCGGAATGCTCGAACGGTTCGACGATTATATCGTTGTCTGGCAGGTCAGCGGGCCGTACACGAAGGATGTGACAGCCAACGAACTGTTCGACACCGTGTTCGCGCCGGAACAAGAAGGGCAGGAGGTCCAATGGCGTCCGATGGCCGTGGGAACGACTCCCGACCAGCCTTGGCTGATCGAACCCGAGAAGGTGGAGGAACTCAGAGGCGACAATCGTGTCGCGTACTTCCGGACGAAAATCGTGTCGCCCAAGGAGCAGAAGGCCCGGCTCGAACTCGGCAGCGACGATGGAATCAAGGTCTGGATCAACGGCCAACTCGTCCATGCCAATAACGTGGGCCGACCGGTTACGTTGGGCGAAGACAAAGTCGATGTGACGCTCAAAGAAGGCGTCAACGTGGTGCTGGTGAAATTGACGCAGGAAGGCGGTCAATGGGCCATGGCCCTGCGGTTTCGCACCCCCGACGGCGGCAAAATCGAAGGCCTGAAGGTCGAGCCCTGATCGAAAGAGAATCGGAGAGATGGTCATGAGAAGCAGGTTTGGGTTCCGAATCCGCATACGAAATTGGGTTCCGATAATCGTGGGTGTCGCCGGGCTGTGGTATCCGGTCGCGGCGCGGGCGGCCGATACAGACCCCCTCATGGGAGATTATCAGGGCCGGTGGGAAGTCACCGATGGATACGATTCCGGCCCGATCGTGGCTCAGGTGATCGCGTTGGGCGGTGGAAACTACCGGGTGAAATTCCTCGAAGGATTCGCAGTCACGACAAGGCCGTACGCCGTTGTCGACGGGCAGGCCCAGGGTGGTAGAGTGAAGCTCTCCGGCCAGCTCGATTCCGACAGCACGCCGATCGACGGCACGCTTGATGCGACCCTGGAAGAGGGCAAACTCACCGGCCGTTTCGAAGGGCAGACCAGCGGCGGTGAGCGGGTCCAAGGCACGTTCTCGCTGGAGAAGACCGTCCGCAAGTCGCCCACGCTGGGGGCCAAGCCGCCCGTCGGCGCGATCGTCCTGTTTGATGGCACGAACTTCGACAAGTGGATTAGCTTCGGCGCGGTCAAAGGGGCGGTCAATCTGATCGAAGTGGTCGGCAACCATCAGGATGCGGTTGCGTATCTGCGGGCGAAAGTCTGGTCGCCTCAGACGCAGAAGGCCACATTGCTTCTGGGTACGGACGACGGCGTCAAGGTCTGGCTCAATGGCAAGCAGATTCATGCCAACAACGCCGCCCGCGGCGTCGCGGTGGATCAGGACAAGGTTCCGGTCTCGCTGCAGCAGGGCCTCAACGAGTTGTTGCTGAAGGTCACCAACGGCGGCGGCGACTGGGGTGCGATCGCCCGGTTCGCGGGAGAGGGCGGGCCGCTGCGGAATCTCAACGAAGTCTCTCCGAAGTTCGCTTCCCCAGAGGGTTCCGATGAGTACTTGCGGCAGAACAACGGCTTCCTCACCCAGTGGCAGGTGGCCGGGCCGTACCAGGAAACTGGCAAGGGACCTGAGGTGCTCTTCGACGTGGCGTTTGCCCCCGAGAAGGACTCCGATTCCGAGGTGAAGTGGAAGTGGATCAGTGTGCATGACCCGGACGGCGACAAGGTCAAGTGGCCCATCGTCGACGGTGCGATGGAGGTCGGACGCGGCAACCTCGTGACGAAAGACAAGTTCAAAGACTTCAAGTTGCATATCGAATTCCGCACGCCTTTCATGCCGGAGGCGCGAGGCCAGGGCCGCGGCAACAGCGGCGTGTACCTTCAGGGCCGCTACGAGATCCAGGTACTGGACAGCTACGGCCTCGAGGGACGGGACAACGAGTGTGGCGGCATCTACCAGGTGGGGGCGCCGATGGTGAACATGTGTCTGCCTCCCCTGCAGTGGCAGACCTACGACATCACGTTCCAGGCCCCGCGATTTGACGCGAGCGGCAACAAGACCGAAGACGCAATTGTCACGGTCGTCCACAACGGCGTCACGATTCACGACCGCCGCAAGCTCCCCGGCCCGACCGGCGGTGCAATGGACGGCAACGTCGCCGAGCCCGGCGGTATCTATCTGCAAGACCACGGCAATCCGGTACGGTTCCGCAATATCTGGCTTGTGGAGACCCCGTGAGATCTCGAGTTGCGGAAAACGGACAGTAGGCACAGTCTTTTTTGAGGACCCAAGGACATGGAAACGAAGAACCGAGCACAAAGGCGGGACGGGGCGCTGTCTCGTCGTGATTTCATGGGCGCCGCGGGGGCGGTCGCCGCATTTACGGTCGTGCCCCGACATGTTCTGGGCGGCCAAGGCAACACGGCCCCCAGCGAGAAGGTCAATGTCGCCGCGATCGGCGCCGGCGGCATGGGGGCGGGTAATACCGATGCCTGCGCCGGCGCGGGGGCCAATATCGTGGCTCTGTGTGACGTGGATTTCGAAAGAGCCGCCGGGCAGTTCAAGAAGTACCCCAACGCTAAGCAGTACAAAGACTTTCGCAAGATGCTCGACGAGCAGAAGGACATCGACGCGGTGATCGTGGCAACGCCAGACCACATGCATGCGATCGCCTCGATCGCCGCGATGCGGCGGGGCAAGCACGTGTACTGCCAGAAACCGTTGACTCGCCTCGTGTCCGAGGCCCGCGCGATGACCGAGGCGGCCCGTAAATTCAAGGTCGTCACCCAGATGGG
>JAGPGT010000182.1:5030-7467 GCA_018055905.1 Phycisphaerae bacterium | reverse complement strand
GAAGAGGACGAAGACTTCGACGATGAGGGCGAAGATGACGAGGACTTCGATGACGATGAAGATGAAGACCTCGACGACGAAGAAGAAGATGAGGATGAATTCGAAGACGAAGACTTCGACGACGATGACGGCAAGGATTGGTGACCGTTAGGACAACGATGGATTCACGTCGGGAAAGCAGACGATAGGATCTGACTTTCGGAAGGGGAATCCAACAAATCACGCCGCATGACAACAGATGAAAAACAAAAAAACAAAAGGCCCCGTTGTGCCTTATGACGGGGCCTTTTTCGTTACCTGATTCTCAATCTGCCTCAGCAAGGACGGACATTGGTAGCTTCTTGGCCTTTGCGACCAGGCGCTGCGGTATACTCCACAGCCTGACCGTCTTGCAGGGACTTAAAACCCTCGCCAGCGATCTTGGAATGATGGACAAACAAATCCTCACCACCGTCATCGGGAGTGATAAAGCCGAACCCCTTCTTCTCGTTGAACCACTTTACGGTACCTCGTGCCACGTTGTCTTCTCCTTGGACCTTGGCGCGTCCACAGTACAAGTTCCCTCTGTCTTATTCAGGGGTATGCTCCGAGGGAAGAAAGTATACACCTTGACTTCGGCCGATAATCGTATCCCGATGTCACGACCCCGTCAACGGAATTCCGAGCAGCAGGACAGAAAAAACAACGTCCAACCTGGTTCGCACTCTTTTATTTATGGATGCGCCGTCCCCGGCCACCTATGTCTTGACTTTGAAGCAATCGGTCCGCCAGCAACACTGTGTCCAAGGACAGTCGCCCTTGGACAGTCCGTAACAGGGCGTACACCCTTCCGCGACCTGGATTGCGTGAATCAGATCGGCCTTTTTCAGCTTGCCCGGCTCGATGCCCAGCCCCTTCGCCTTCGCTTTAATCTCGGTCATCGTCATACTTCTACACACCACGCCCGTTGAACCCATCCTTGTCTCCTTCAACACCGAGAGCTCGAAAGAAAAAGAAACCGTTCGGCCCCCCGAGAAAACCTGCAATCGAATTTACTCCACACCAAACCCTTTGTGGCTTCCAGCCCCCCCCCCGTCACTGCCATGTCGGCTTCGCATTTCGACAAACCACACCAAGTCGGTCAACTCACTCAACTCGTATTTTGCGCGTTTCCGCGGTTCAGACAAGAGCTTTTCCATCACTTTGCCCAGTTTTTTTCAGGACCAGAGCTCTCTCCACAAAGGTAATTACACCGGTTTTTTTGTGTTGCCGTGGGGCGATAGTTCTGATATCTCTGACGTCAATGCCTGCGATTCCTCACAGTCGGAGAAAGATCATGAAGGTTTATACCCCATCGCCCTCAGCATTTTCCGTAAGCTCAGTTTGTACCGTATGTTCCGGCAGAGTCCTCCCTCCTCAGGCAGCGATGGCGGTGGTCTGCATGATTTTTCTGGCCGCAATCCCGGTGTCAGGCCAAGACTTCGTGCCTTTCGTCATTCCACTGCAGATCGATGGGAGGCAGCCGATCTGGAAGAGTGAGCACAGGCCCATTACGGTCGATTCCGAGCGGCTCGAAGTCCACGAAGGACACTTTTATCGAGGCGGACAAGTCCGCATCTGGGGAGTAAACCTGTGCTTCGGCGCAAACTTCCCCGCCCACGAGGACGCCCCCAAGGTGGCAACTCGCTTGGCTGCAGCCGGCGTCAACTCCGTTCGGCTCCACCACATGGACACCTCCCGCTGGCCCGCTGGCATCTGGAGCCGAGATGGGCGGACCCTCGAACCCCAAGCCCTCGACCGACTGGACTTCTTCATCAACGAGCTGGCCCAGCGCGGGATTTTCATCAACGTCAACCTGCACGTGGGCCATAAGCACAGCGAGATCCTGGGCCTGCCGACGACAAACCGTGAATTCGACAAGATTTACGGCATCTTCACCCCTGCTCTGATCGACGCCCAGAAGCAGTACGCCCGCGACATCCTCACGCACGTAAACCCTTATCGAAAAGTCCGTTACGCCGCCGACCCGGCCGTGGCGTTCGTCGAGATCACCAACGAGGATAGCTTCTTCATGTGGGACGCCGACCAGACCCTGCGGACGCTCCCGTCGTACTACGCCGACATCCTCCGTGGCCAGTTCAACTCTTGGCTGGGCAAACGGTACTCCTCGGATGAAGCCTTGGCTGCGGCCTGGGGTAGGGGCACCGAGCCCCTTGGCGAGCAAATGTTGCAGAACGCCACATTCACCGATTGGCAAGAAAACCACCCCGTACCCGCACGCTGGAATCTCGAACAACATGAGGGATGCATCGCGACGCTGTCGCGCCCCCAGGGGTTGTCCGAAGGCATGGTGCAGGTCGAGATCACGAGGTCGAACGGGACCCAGTGGCATCTCCAACTCACCCAGGGGGGCCTGAAACTGAGCGAAGGCCGCTACTACACGCTTTCCTTCGAAGCG
>JAGPGT010000182.1:0-4930 GCA_018055905.1 Phycisphaerae bacterium | reverse complement strand
ACGCTGTTCCGCATCGCGGCCGAACGACTTGGCGGCAAGCCCTTCACTCTGAGCGAGTACAACCACCCCGCCCCGCTGGACTCGCAGGCAGAATGCGTCCCGATGGTCGCGTCGTTTGCCGCGGCGCAGGATTGGGACGGGATTTGGCTGTTCACCTATTCGCACGCAACGGACAACTGGGCCCGCGAGGCGATGAGCGGGTTCTTCGACGTGGACACCAATCCCGCCAAGTGGGGCTTCATACGGGCCTGCACATCGATTTTCCGCGAGGGGGCTGTGCCGCCGCTGGCGGCGGTCAAGACGATGCGAGTGGTGGAGGCGTCCGATGCATTGTCGTCCCTGGCTCGGTTCCACGCCAAGCATGGCTCCAATATGCTCAACGTGCTGGCGGAGGCACGCGGCGTCCGTTATGAGGACATGCTGCGAACCCGGATCGCCTCCAGCCACGGAGACATCGAAGGTGGCCTGGACGGCGGGAGATCCGTGGAGGTGATGTGGACTGTGGACGCGGGTGGCAAAGGACTCTATCAAGTCATCGGCCGTCAAGCCCAAGTCTACTCCGGCCACGCAAGCCGGTTCCAGGAAGCGACGAAGGGAACCATTCGACTGGCGGGTCCGGAACTGGTGACCCTGACGATGACTCCTCTCCATAGCAACACACAGATCCTCCTGACGGCCTGCGGACGATGCGAGAACGTCGGGATGCAGTTCTCGGCGGATCGGCGGACGGTCGGACGCAACTGGGGCACTGCGCCGGTGCAGATCGAGGCCGTGCGGGGGACGGTCGTTCTGCCGGAGGGGAAATGGACGTGCCACGCCTTGGCCCCGGACGGCAAGCCGAAACAGCAGGTCACCGTGACATACGAGGACGGACGAGGCGTGCTCGCGATGTCGCCGGAATACGGAACGATGTGGTATCTGCTTGACCGGCAATCGAACTGACGGACCGACGTGTCATATGAGAAACAAGATCGGAATGGAAAACCGCTCGTCGATCTCAGGGGCTCTGCCCCCAGCCCCCCAGGAAGTGGCACGTACGTGGTTCCCTGTCGGGCTGATGCTGGTTGTCGCCCTGTGGATGGTACATCCGGCGATGGGGTTCGACGGGCATACGGTCACCGAGGGGCCGCTGGTCCTCTCGATCGGCGATGTGGCCAAGGTGACCGGGATCAATCAGGCTGTCGATGTCGTCGTGACCCTGGAAAACACCGGCTCGACCTCTCTCGAAGTCGATGTTCGCATCGATGATCTCGTGGACGAGTGGCATGCGGTCACCGAAGCAACCCGACATGTCGCGATCGACGCCCACACCAGAACACAGGCGACGTTTCAGATCGCGGCTTCCCCCGGCGCGTTGTCGGCGCTGTACCCCGTTCACGTTTATGCGACGTTCCAACTCGGCCGGCAGGAAACAACGGCCCATGCGATCCGCATCTTTGAAACGGACTTCGAGAAACCCGCCTCGTCCACGACCCGGCCGGCGGACCTGCCGGTCAACGTGGTGTCCGCCGGAGGTGCATTGCCCCTGTGGAGGTTGAAGACCTTCCGAATGGCCTGGCAGTTCTTCGATCAGCCGCTGATGTACATGCCGGCGGGTTGGCAAGGCTCGTCGCCGGAGTCGTTCGCCTTTCTGGGTATCGGACCCGTCACACGAGGCGAGACCAAACAGGCGATTACGATGCATCCGCCGTGGAGGCCCGCCGCCGGGACGGTGTTCGCGGAGTATCGTGTTCAATTGCCCGATGTCGTGCCGCTGACGCTGACCTTCACCAACGCCATCCGCGACAACACCGCCTCCGAGCCCCCCAGCGACGGCGTGACCTTCCGCGTCTGGGTCGGCAATCAGAAGCTCTTCGAAAGACACACCGACAGCAAGGTATGGGTGGAAGGCGAGGCGGACCTCTCGGCGTATCGAGGGAAGACCGTGTTTTTGCGGTTGGAGAGCCACCCCGGCCCCAGACGAGACACGACCTGCGACTCGTCGTTCTGGGGCGAGCCGGTCCTGATCGCGGGCCCACGGCCCGAGCCTACGACTGAGAGCGCAAAGCAGCACAGGCGGGACACCGCTGCAACTCTCGCGAAGACCGGCCAAGGGCTCGGCACAATCCTGCCGCTTGCTGACGGGTATCGCATCGGCATCGCGAGAGGCGACGCCGGAATCCTCGACGCAGCCATCGCGATAGCCAGCCGGGATGCGTGCGTGGTATTCGATGGTTTGCGGGTCTCCGTGCTCGGATACCCGCTCGGATCAGGCCCGTCGGTCGTCGCTCTGGCAGGCGATACCACATGGGCCGTCGATGCCGGCGGGCTGCATGTCACTCAGCCCCTGGAACTCGCAGGCGAGCGGTTCGACCTGACGGTGCGAATGTGGCCCGAGGGCGTCGGGCTGCGAATCAAGGTCGATTGCCCCAAGCGGATCACAGACTTCGCCCTCGGCCCAGCGGATCGGAAAGCCCCTGGCGTCTACTATGGCCACGGCTATTGTATCGTCGAGCCGCAGGCTTTTCACGCCGATTTCGGCGGGCATAACCTGTCCACCAGTCATGTCGGCTTTGACTTCGACGGCGGTTTGTCGCTGCTGGTCGCCAGCGACCACCCGCCGGACTTCCTGGAGGTGAACCCCGACAGCCGCACGTATGCGCTGCACACGCATTTGGATGCGACGATGACGCTGGTGCCGAGCACCGAAGGCGCGTTTGACTGTGCGAGGAAATACCGCCCGCTATACGACAAACAGGCATCGCCCGGTTTCGCCCGCAAGGCGGGCCGGTTCGTCTTCGACCTCTGGGGCGGCCGCTACGCCGACATCGCACAGACGATGCAGCAGATGGTCGGCTACGGCCTCACGGACTCTCTGCTGACGCTGCACGTCTGGCAGCGATGGGGCTACGACTACCGCTTGCCGGACATCTATCCCCCGCTGCCTTCGCTCGGGACCATTGAGGACATACAGCAGATCGCCCAGGTCTGCGCCGCCCACGACATCCCCTGGGGCCTGCACGACAACTACATCGACTTCTATCCCGACGCCCAGGGCTACAGCTACGATCACATCTGCTTCACCGAGGACGGCCGGCCCATTCAGGCCTGGCTCAACGAGGGCCGCGACGCGCAGAGCTACCGATGGCGGCCGGACCGGTTCATGCCCTGGCTCCAGCGGAATCTCGGACTGATCGGTCCCAATCTCAAGCCCACGCACTACTTCATCGACGTCTTCACCTCGATCGGCTGCATCGACTTCTACGACCGGTCGGGCCGGTACCACTCGATGCTGGCGACCCGCAAACACTGGGGCGAGGCCTTCGCCTGGATTCGCGACACGCTTGGCGGCCATGCGCCGATGACCTCGGAAGCCGGACACGACCAGTTGATCGGCTACCTCGACGGCGCGGACTGCCAGCACCTGCAACTCTCGTCGGAGGGCAAGTCGTTCTGCATCCATCTGCACTGCCAAGACTGGGAACGTGTGCCCTGGTATGACGCGGTCCTGCACGACAAGTTCAGCCTACACGGCGTCGGCTACTCCGACCGCTACCAGGGTGGGCGGAGTCGCCAAGGACACGGTATCGAGAGCGACGACTATCTCAGCGCCGAGATCCTCCAAGGCCACGCCCTGATGATCGACGCCCAGGCCTTCGGACGCGGCGCGGTGCGAAAGTACTGGCTGGCCCAGGACCTCGTTCACAGCCTCGCTCTCGACGAGATCACCGACGTGCGGTTCGTCGACGGCGACATCCACCGGCAGATCGTCACGTGGAAATCAGGCGCCGTAATCCATGTGAATCGAGGGCGGAGCGACTGGCAAACAGCCGGGCGAACCCTGCCGCCATATGGGTACTGCGCCGTCAATGGCCAGATCGAATCGAGCGTCGAGAAGATCGACGGCGTTGTGGTCGAGCAATCTCGCGGGCCGAACCGATGGTACTTCAGCGCCAGGGGTTTCGGACCCGAGGGCCAATTGGCGATTCGACCGCAGGCCGAGAACATCGAGGTTCTCGGCAACCGACAGTTCAAGCTCATCACGACCTGGCAAACTCACGAACCTCCCCCGAAGGATCTCCACGTATTCATCCACTTCACGAGCAGCCAATCGACCCGCTCGGACCACATCGCATTTCAGAGCGGCGGGCGACCCTCGCCCGACACGAGCCAGTGGGCAGGCACGGTCCGCCTGGGCGACAACTGGATCGTGCAGGTCCCCGCCCAGTACGGCCCGGGCGAATACGAGATCCTGGTCGGCCTCTGGGACCCGGCTACAGGACGACGCTACAGCCTGCTCGGCTCCGACGACGGCTCGATGCGGTATAGCCTGGGAACGCTGATCGTTTCGGATTCCTCCGACAGAAATGGGGGGCTGCGTCTGGTCAAGACCAACGCTGCGAGCGAGGACGCCCCGGGCTGGAATCTCGACCGGGTCACGGTCGATTTCGGACCGGCGATCACCGAGGGAGCGTTCCGCTGCGAACGGGCCGGGAATCGGTTCGTGGTCACTCCCCTGCCACAACTGGGTCCGTTCTCGATTGCGCTGCGACCGGCAAGACTGGGCGTGGCCGAATCGGAGCGGGCAGACTCGATCGCTGCCGTCGACGTGCGGGGACAAGAGATCCGTCGCGTCGAATTCGACCAAACGAACGGTCTCGTGCAGTTCATGACCCGGCGGGGCGAGTTCGCGTATCGAATCGGATTCGATGTCCAGGAGCAATCCCCAAGCTCATTCGAGAGGTAGATTCATGAGAGACCGTTTGATGTTCTTGATCAGCGTGATGACTCTGGTGACGGCGCAACCGGCGTTGTCGAACAGCACCACCTCTCCAGCGATCCTGTTTGACTTTGGATCGGGGTTCGATGTCGGCGCGGTCGCTACGACCGACGCCAAGGCCCAGGTGACGCCGGGGGGCACGCTGCGAATCGAACTGGGCCATCAGGCGCC
>JAGPGT010000181.1 GCA_018055905.1 Phycisphaerae bacterium | reverse complement strand
TGGCCCGCCCGCTACCAGGCCAACCTCCTGCAAGGCCAGGAGGGCAACGTCAGCGACCTGCAAGGCGCAAAGAGCGAAGGCCTGATCAAGCCCGGCGACTGGAACCGGTTCAAGCTGACCGTCCGCGGCACGAAAGCGGCCCTGGAAATCAACGGTCAACCGGCTTGGGAGGCCGACGGCCTGGCCGACCCCGAGGGCTACATCGCCCTGCAAGCCGAAGTCCCCGGCGGCGGCCAGCACCGCTTCCGAAACGTCTATTTAACCGAGTTGAAATAGTATTTGAAATTATATCATGGTGTGATATAATTTCAAAACATGATATACCGCATCTACACAAAACGGCTCCTGGAGATGCTGGAGCTTTTCCCTGTCGTGGCGGTTATCGGTCCTCGGCAGGTGGGGAAATCCACGCTCGTGTTGTCCGAGCCGATCGGTCGGAACCGTAGGTATATCACTCTCGATGACTTGGCCAGCCGTGCTTTGGCGGAGAGGGACCCGCTGGCGCTCCTGGAACAGGCGGGTCCTGTCACGATCGATGAGATTCAACTGGTTCCCGAGCTTCTGAGGGGCGTCAAGCAGCAAGTCGATCGCGATCGTTCCGCGGGGCGCTATCTGATCACAGGCTCGGCGGACCTGAACCACTGTGCGGATCTGTCCGGCGTCCTGGCCGGGCGGGTCGGAATCCTGCCGCTGCCGCCCATCACCTGCTTCGAAGAGCGCGGTATGCCGGGGACCCCGCTCTGGGCCCACTTCCTGCAACAGGGGACGATCGACACCGCGGTCTCTGCGAGAATTCACCCCGAGAGCTTCAACTGGAATCGCATCGTCACGGGTGGCTTTCCCCTGAGCCTCACCGCAAAGAACGACTCTCAGAGGACTCTTTGGCTGGAGGCATTTCGAAGCACGTATCTGGAACGGGATCTGCGTCGCATCAGCGATATCGGTCATCTGGCGGAATTCTCGCGCCTCATGGAGCTCTCGGCCGCGAGGACGGCCCAACTGCTCAATCAGGCGGAGCTGGCTCGGGATGCCGGCCTGAGCCCCGCCACGGCGGGACGCTATCTCTCGATCCTGGAGGCCAGTTTTCTCATTCATCGCCAGGCTCCCTACTACGAGAACATCGGCAAGCGGTTGGTCAAGTCCGCGAAACTCTACTGGAACGATACCGGGCTCGTCTGCCACCTGCTCGGCATCCACTCGAGCGACTACCTCGTGACGAATCGCATGAAAGGTCCCCTGTTCGAGACCTTCGCCTTCGGGGAGATCCAGGCGCTCCTGCCGCTGTACATGCCTCAGGCACGACTTTACTATCTTCGCACTCACGACGGCCTGGAAATCGACGGTCTGATTCAGCAGGGTTCTACCCTGATCCCGTTCGAAATCAAGGCCGCCCAAACGGTCACCGCCGAGGATGCCAGACCCCTGCGACGCTGGATGGCCCTCAGCGGACGAGATGGAATCGGCTTCGTTCTGTACGCCGGCAATCGCGTCCAACTCATCGATCGAGGCATTTGGGCAATTCCCATCCACGCCTCAATCGAGCCGTCGATCTGAAGCCCGGTGTTGGCCGGCCCGGCTGCTGCCGCGTTTCTTCAATAGAATGTAGGGGTGGAAACCCCGAGTTTCAGGAGATAAGACGATGAAACCGATACGAACCACCGCCGCGCCGGCGGCGATCGGGCCTTACAGTCAGGCGGTTGCGGAAGGGCGGTTGCTCTTCACGTCGGGCCAGATCCCCATCGACCCCGCCACCGGCGAGCTTCGCAACAGCGACATCGCCACCGCCGCAAGGCAGGTGCTGACGAATCTCCGCGCGGTACTCGTCGCAGGCGGGGCGGACCTGACCACCGTCGTCAAGACCACCGTGTTTCTCAAGGACATGCGGGACTTCCCGGCCTTCAACGCGGTCTATGGCGAGTTCTTCAAAGAGCCCTTCCCGGCCCGAAGCTGCATTCAGGTCGCGGGCCTGCCCAAGGACTCGCTGGTCGAGATCGAGGCGGTCGCCGTGCGGCAGGAATGACGGGAGGTCATGACCGGCGTTTGGCCCGTAACCCCACAAGGTTCCTCACTCCCAGCGGAACAAGGCAAGTGAACAGCGGGTTCGTCAAGTGTTTTCGCGTATGGCGAGGGGCTTTGAGGAGGATCGCGTTGATCTTGTCCCGGCGGGGGACTACAATGGGCCCGTTTTTCAAGGAGGTCTATGACCGAAACCGTCGCACCGAAGACGCATCGTCACGAGCTCAGCCGGGAGCTGGGGTTGATCGCCGCGATCGCTTGCGGCGTGGGCTCGATGATCGGGTCGGGCATTTTCAAAAAGCCCGGGTTGATGGCCGCGCAGTTGGGCTCGCCCGAGTTGCTCGTTCTGGTCTGGGTCGTGGCGGGCGTCATGACGCTCTTCGGGGCTCTCTCCATCGCGGAGATCTCCGGCATGTTCCGCGACCCCGGCGGCCAGTACATCTACTTCAACAAGGGCTACAACCGTTTCGTCGGTTATCTCTACGGCTGGGCGGTCTTCGTCGTCATTCAGACCGGCTCCATCGCCTCGATCGCGTATGTCTTCTCCGATTCGTTGAACTACTTCGTGCCGTTGCCACGACTCCCGGAAGCGTGGGAGCAGTGGAGCATCCCGATTCCTTGCATCGGTGCGATGACGCCTTTCAAATTCCTCGGCCTGAAGCTCTCGACCATCGCTCTGGTGATGTTTCTGACCGGGATCAACTACCTGGGCGTCAAGCTCGGCAGCGCGATCCAAGTCGTCTTCGCGGCGATGAAGGTCGCGATCATTCTGGCCATCGTCGTGCTGGCCTTCTCCCTGGGACAAGGCGACGTGGCGAACCTCACCCGCTCGGCGGCCGACGTCGAGTCCGGCCCGGTCGGCTCCACCTCGGTCTTTCTCCTGATCATCATGGCGATGGCAGGTGCCTTCTGGGCCTACGACGGCTGGATCAACGTCACCTACATGTCCGGCGAGATTCGCGACGTCCAGCGTGACTTGCCCAGGTCCATGGCCATCGCGGTCATGATCGTGGTCGGTGTCTACGTCCTGGTGAACCTGGCGTACCTCTACGTGATCCCGGTCGACCGGATCGCGGAGAATTACCGTGCCGCCGAGGCGACGGGCGGCGGGTACATCGTCGCCATCGACGTCGCCAATACCTTCCACAGCCGCTGGGGCGACGCGATCATCGCGGCGGCCATCATGGTCTCGACCTTCGGGGCCGTCAACGGGACCACGATGATGTCCGCGCGGGTCTATTTCGCCATGGCTCGCGAGGGTCTGTTCTTTCGAAGTCTGGGCGAAGTGCATCCGCGGTTCCGCACGCCGGGACGGTCGCTCCTGGTCCAAGGGATTTGGGCGTCGATTCTCATTCTCAGCGGCACCTTCGATCAACTGACGGACATGCTGATCTTTGTGAGCTGGATTTTCTACGGCCTGGCGGCGGCAAGCGTCTTTACGCTTCGTCGTCGCATGCCCGACACACCCTGACCCTACAAGGTCTGGGGTTACCCCTGGACGCCGATCCTGTTCATCGTGTTTGCGGCGATCTACGTCGTCTTCACGCTCTACTCGGACATCCTGAGCTTCCGCAAGGGCGAGACGCCGCTGGTGAATTCGCTGATGGGGCTGGTCTGGGTTGCCCTGGGCATCCCGGGCTACCTCTACTGGAGCTACGAGAGAAACCGCCAGCCCGCGTAGGATCTTCAGTCAGGGCTCCGGCCAGGTCTGTTCCTTTTCCCACGTGTCAAACTCCCCCCCCCTGTGGGGACTTGCGCTTGTATCCCTCCCTGTGCATCTGCTCCAGGTGGTTGGTCCTGAGTTGACGCAAGCGATCGACGATCTCGGGAGCGTCCTTGACCTGGCTCAGGGGCTCCAATGGTTCATAAACGTATCTCCAGTCGAGACGAGCTTACTGGCGTATGACGCCGGGCGGATTCGAAGGCATCGGACAGTTGCTCGATGGCGGCTGTCGTGTCGCGGTTGCGGATCTCCTCGGCACGCAACCGTTCGAGCTGCGGACCTGCCTGCCGCCAGTTCTCGACCCAGCGGCGTATGAATTGTTCCTGCGCCTTGTCCATGCCTCCATTCTACCGGAAATCCGCTCCCATGGGTGGCGGAAGAGCGCGACCTTCTCTCTCACCCGACCAGGCCGGGGATGAGGAGGCCACCGGCGAGGGTGAGGCTGCCGACGTTGTGCAGAAGGATGGTAAGCTGATTGGCGCGGTACAGGCCCGGCTTGACGAGGTCCGTGGGGTTGGCCGCTCGCATGGCGAAGATCGCGAAAGGCAACGTCAGCAGGTAAAACAGACCCGCGAAGAAAGTGACGTTCTGGAGGAGCATGAGAGTGGCCATCACGTAGGTCACGATCAGCGCACAGCGGTAGATTTGCACGCAGGCCGGGACGCCCAGAGTGACGATCATTGTGCGTTTGCCCACTTGGCGGTCGGCGGGAAGGTCCGGGAATTCGTTGATCAGGATCACCAGGAAGATCAGGATGGCGACGATCACCGCAGGCAGGAGAGGCAGCCAGTCGATCGACTGCGCCTGGAGATAGTACGAGCCGTAGACCGGCAGGACGCCGAAGAGAAAGCCGATCAGGATCTCCCCAACACCCCGATAACCCAACTGGATGGGCCCGGCGGTGTAGAAGAAAGCCCCAAATACGCCGACGATTCCCAGGCCCAGGACGAAGAGGCTCTGCGTCAGGGCCACGAGGATCAACCCGATCGCGCAGCCGAAGGCCAAGTAGCCCAAGCCCGCCAGGAGGGTGGCTTTGGGCGAGAGGATGCCTCGCTGGATGTACTGCCGGCCGCCGGAGAAGGGGGTGGGGTGCTGGTTCACCCAGTCGTTCCGCGAGAGGTGGTCGAAGTAGTCGTTGACGACGTTGGCCCCGGCGTGCAGGGCCATGATCGAGATTGTCGCCAACAGGAATAGGCCCAAGTGGAAACTGCCGGTCAGGGCGTACCCCATCGCCGAGCCCACCAGCACGGGGGCGGCGCTGGCCCCCAGATATTGGGGTCGGGAGGCCAGAAGGATCACGCTCAAATGACCGGGCAACGCCTGGATTCTCATGACGGTCTTTCCCACGACAATTGTATCTTGATACCGGCAGGAGACCCGATTGTATCTACCCCGGCGTTGATGTCAATGGCTGCAGAAGTCGTTCGGCTCCTGCCACGCTGGCAGAACCGTCAGATCCGCCTGCAATTTTGCCAGATGCCCGTGAAGGAGGATTGCTTTCATAAGTTTTGTTCAAATAACTGCTTATGAAATGGTTGTGGCCGACCGGCTCAGTGGCACGGCATTTGCAATATTCCCTCGACACGGTGTATCTATGGCGACTCAGTGGTCACAAGTCGGTGAGGTGAACGTGCTGGCCAGTGCGGCGGACTGGGCCTGGCCGGAGGCGGTGCGTAACATCTTCAAGCCTCGCGGCGTGAACCTGCTGATGGCCGAGAACGCCGGGGAGTTTGTCAACATCATCGCAACGACCCGGATTCATACGGCTATCGTCGATGCTGATTCGCAGCGGTTCAACGGGTTGACCACGGTGAAGATCATTCGCAGGGATTACCCACTGGTGCCGTGCATCGTTCTGACGCACAAGGCCGACAAGGAGCTTTTGGGCAAGGCCCTGCAGTTGGATGCCGTCGGGGTGATCGCCAAGCCGGTGGATATGGACATTCTGCAGCAGTTGCTCAACCGCGTGTTCCTCAAGCGGTACAACAGCGACTTGTTCGCACGATGAAGGCAAGGCAGAAGTGGAGTTTTGGAAAATGGACAATCAGGCCTGGTTCGGGAAGGATCGTCCATTTTCCAAAATCGCATAGGCGTAAGTGAGTGATACCGTAGACCAATGGAAAGGAGCAAGGACACATGAAGATTCGACCTTTGGGAGATAAGGTGCTTGTAGAGCGCGTCGAAGCGGAGGCGAAAACGGCCGGCGGGATCGTGCTGCCGGACACCGCCAAGGAGAAACCCCAACGCGGCAACGTGGTCAGCGTCGGGGAGGGCAAGATGCTCGAAGACGGCACCCGCAGGCCCGTCCAGGTCAAGAAGGGCGACCTGGTGCTTTTCACCAGCTATGCCGGCAGCGAAATCAAGGTCGACGGCAAAGAGTACCTGATTATGGACGAGTCGGACATCATGGCGGTGATCGAGAAGTAAGACCCAAAGAACTGTGAAGTTTGAAGTGTGAAGTTTCAAGGGGAAGAAGAGAGGTGCCCGGCGTTTGTGACCTGTGGAGGGAGAGGCCAAAGTGACCGAGATCTCAAGAATGCTTCAAAGGTTGATCGCGAGCCTCAGAAAGGGTGACAAGCGACGCGGTCGCTCTGACTTGAAGCCTGAAACTTCAAACTCAAGAAAGAAGGAGTACTGAAAACATGGCAGCTAAGAAAATCGCTTTCGGAACCGACGCCCGTGCAGCGATCCGGGACGGCGTGAAGAAGTTGGCCGCCGCCGTCAAAGTGACTTTGGGTCCGGCGGGTCGGGTCGTGATCCTGGAGAAATCTTTCGGTTCGCCGACCGTCACCAAAGACGGCGTAACCGTCGCGAAGGAAATCGAGCTCGAAGACGCGTATGAGAACATGGGCGCGCAGATGGTCAAGGAAGTGGCTTCCAAGACCTCGACCGTCGCCGGCGACGGCACCACCACCGCCACCATCCTGGCCGAGGCCATCTTCGAGGAGGGGCTCAAAAACATCACCGCCGGCGCCAACGCGATGCAGGTCAAGAGGGGCATTGATCTGGCCGTCGAGGCGATCGTCGACGAGTTGCACAAGATGAGCACTCCGGTCGAATCCAGCAAGCAGATCGAGCAGGTCGCCGTGTGCTCGGCCAACCAGGACTTGGAGATCGGCAAGAAGCTGGCCGAGGCCATGGACAAGGTCGGCAAGGACGGCGTCATCACCGTCGACGAAGGCCAATCGCTTCAGACCGAGGTCGAGCTGGTCGAAGGGATGCAGTTCGACAAGGGGTACCTCAGCCCGCACTTCGTGAACAACCTCGAGAACATGTCCGTCGTGCTGGACAAGCCGTACATTCTGGTCCATGAGAAGAAGATCAGCTCGGTCAAGAGCCTCGTGCCCCTGCTGGAGAAGGTGGCCAAGCAAGGCCGGCCGTTGCTGATCATCGCCGAGGACGTCGAGGGCGAGGCCTTGGCGACGCTGGTCGTGAACAAACTCCGCGGCGTGCTGCAGGTGGCCGCGGTCAAGGCCCCCGGCTTCGGCGATCGCCGCAAGGCTCTGCTCAGCGACATCGCCGTGCTGACCGGTGCCGAGCCGATCTTTGAGGATCTCGGACTGGAACTTGAGCACGTCGAGCTTCGACAGCTTGGTCAGGCCAAGCAGGTCACCGTCGACAAGGACAGCACCACAATCATCGAAGGCGCCGGAAAGACCGAGGCGATCAAGGGCCGGATCGAGCAGATCAAGGCCGAAATCGAAAAGTCCACCAGCGACTACGACATCGAGAAGCTCCAGGAGCGTCTGGCGAAACTGGCCGGCGGCGTCGCCAAGATCAACGTCGGCGCGGCCACCGAGGCCGAGATGAAAGAGAA
>JAGPGT010000180.1:5686-7569 GCA_018055905.1 Phycisphaerae bacterium | reverse complement strand
CCAGGTTTCGTCCGGCTCGAACCCGAACGGCAGATTCATCTCCCGACGGATCCCGGTCATGATGATGATCGGGGTCTCCGCCAGCTTGGCGTCCTCATGCAATTCGCGGGCCACGTTAAACCCTTCATTCTTCGTGGTCATCATCACATCGAGCAGAATGATGTCCGGATCCTCGGCCTTGGCCTTGGCCACGCCATCCTTGCCGTTGTTGGCGGTGTGGACTTCGTAACCTTTGGCGTCCAGCAGGTTCGAGATCGCGTCGACAAATTCCGGGTCATCATCAATCATCAGCACTTTTTTCGACATCGTTTGCTTCTCCTTGAGTTCGCGTGCACGCTACTGGTACAGCGCTTTGGCTAAACCGGCATCGCAAGAAGCCTCCCATGGCGAGTTCTCGCCGGGAAGAACCTTGGTCAATCGCAGCGCATCCCCTCGGGCATAGTCAACCCAACGTCCCATCGCGGTCACCATCTCCTTGACGGCGGCCACGCTTTGCGGGGGCGTCAGGTCGCAACCAGCCTTGCCGGGGTAAATATCATAGAGCCGGCGAACGTCGCCGGGCGTGAAATTCGGCATAATGACATTGGCCCCGGCGGCCAGGGCCCGGGGTCGCTCGTCCCGACCGTGCAGCGAGCCGATCGCGGTGCTGGCCGGGATGTGGGCGTTGGGACAGAGGATTCGCGTCAGGGCGATCATCTTCACGGTCATCTCCAGGTCGCCCGCCGGTTCGCCGGCCAGAGGCGTTTGGGAATGGGGGATGAACGGGCTGACACTGATCATGTCAAAACGGCCTTGTTTGAAGAACTGCAAATCGCCGGCCAGACTTTCGAGCGTCTGGCCTTTGAGACCGACGAGATTGCCGCTGCCGACCTGGTAACCCAGATCCGCCAAATCCTTCAGACACCGTATCCGATTCTCGAAGCTCATGGTGGGGTGGAGCGATCCATACAACACAGGATCGGAGGTCTCGATCTTGAGTAGATACCGGTCGGCGCCCGCCTGTTTCCACATCTGATACTCCTCGCGGCTTCGCTCGCCGACACAAAGCGTGATGGCCGCGTCAAGAGACGATCGTATGTCACTGATGACCTCTCTCAACCAAACTGCGTCGAGATTATCCTCTTCACCGCTCTGGAGCACAATGGTTTTTATCCCGGCCGCGCAAATATTTCGGACGGCTTCGAGAATCTGGTCGCGGGTCAGCCGGTACCTGGACAAACGGATGTTCCGGCGGTTCAAACCACAATACTGGCACGTGTTGCGGCAGATATTGGAGAACTCGACGATGCCTCGCAGCAGGACGCCGTCCCCGACGGACCGACGCCGTACCGCATCGGCGAACCCCGTCAGCGAAGCCATCTCGACGGGGTCCTCGATGCGCAGAATGCGAGTCAAGTCCGCCCGCTCCGGCGTCGGAGCGGAGGCGATTCTCTCCAGCACCGTCTCTATGCCGCGATCGGCCACTACTTGTCCTTCTCCGCCTGTTTGCGGTAGTCCTTGAGAATCTGGACGATCTTCTTGGGGGTCAGTTCGCCGTGGATCTTCTCCCCGATCATCGCCACCGGCGCCAGCCCGCAGGCGCCCAGGCATCGGGCCGGGGCGAGGCTGAACACGCCGTCCTCGGTGACACCGCCGACGTCGATCTTGAGCTCGTCCTTGATGACCTGCAGGATCTGGGCGGCGCCCTTGACGTAGCAGGCGGTACCCAGGCACAGCGCGATCTCGTACCGTCCCGGAGGGGTCAGCTTGAAGTAGTGATAGAAGGTCGCGACGCCCCAGATGTGGGCGGTCGGAATCCCCATCGTCAGGGCAATCTCGTCCATTACCTGGGTCGGCAGGTACCCGTACAACTCCTGCGCTTTGTGCAGAATCGAAATCAGTTG
>JAGPGT010000180.1:0-5586 GCA_018055905.1 Phycisphaerae bacterium | reverse complement strand
GATAGAAGGTCGCGACGCCCCAGATGTGGGCGGTCGGAATCCCCATCGTCAGGGCAATCTCGTCCATTACCTGGGTCGGCAGGTACCCGTACAACTCCTGCGCTTTGTGCAGAATCGAAATCAGTTGTGAGTGAGGGTTCTCCTGCTTCTGAAGCTCGGTCATATGCGCCTTGAGCTCAGCCAGTTTTTCCTCGTGCGTGGCGGGTGTCGCCCGCTCTTTCGTCAGAGTCTTTGCCATGTGTTCAGTCCTGGTTCCTTTCTCAGTAAGACTGCGGAATCCCGCAATCATCGAATCTAGAAATATAGGTCCCGACTGCCGGCCCGGGTCTTTTCGTAGTAGTCCATGAAGGCTTCGAAGACCTCCGGCTGTTGCTGCCTGACCTGCTCAATCTCCTGGGCAATCACCTTCTCGCCGGCGGCGGCGGTCTCGGGGCTGGCAAAATCGTCCAGCCACTCCCGGTACGTGATGACGGCGTTGAGCTTGCAGAACCGGCCTTCCTTGCCGCTGCGAAGCAGGCCCATGATCTTGTCTCCGGTGCGACCGCAGCGATAACCGGCCGTGCAGAACGACACGATCGAACCGGCCTCGGCCAGTTCTCGAATCACATCGTCCAGCGAGCGGGTGTCGCCCAGAATGAACTGCTGGCGATCGCCCACTTGGCTACCGTCGGGCCGGTCGGCGTAGCTGCCGATCCCGATCCGACTGGAAGCATCCGTCTGCGTGCAGCCCAGGGGCAGGACTTCCCGCCGAAGCTGGGCGTTTTCGCGGGCGGTCAGAATCATCCCCGTGTACGGCACCGCCAGACGGATCACCGTGACCAGTCGCTTGAAGTCCTCGTCGCTGACCGCGTGGGGGAGATTCTCGAGGAACGGCGTGTTGTGCGCCGGTTCGAGCCTCGGGAACGAAATCGTATGGGGTCCGACCCCGAACTGCTTCTCCAGATCGATCGCGTGGGCCAGAAGGCCCATGACCTCGAACTTCCAGTCGTACAGGCCGAACAAAGGCCCGATCCCGACGTCGTCGATTCCGGCTTCCATCGCCCGGTGCATGGCGTACAGGCGCCAGCGATAGTCGCCCTTGATCGTGCGAGACGGATGCAGACGCTCGTAGGTCGACCGGTGATACGTCTCCTGAAAGACCTGGAACGTGCCGATGCCCGCGTCGTGGAGGACGCGAAGCTCCTCGATCTGCAGCGGCGCCGCGTTGACGTTGCAGCGCCGGATCTGGCCCCAGCCCCGACGCGTCTTGACTTTCACATCGTAGATGGTCCGCAACGTCTCGGCGATGTAGTCCACGCCGGACTTCGGATGCTCGCCAAACACGACGATCAGACGTTTGTGCCCGATCTGTCCGGCCAAGACCTCGACCTCCCGGCGAATCTCGTCCTGCGACAGGATCCGCCGGTTTTCTGCATGGTTGCTGCATCGAAACCCACAGTACACGCAGTCGTTGACACACAGATTGCTCACGTACAGCGGCGCGAAGGTCACGATGCGGTTGTCATAGACCTTCTTCTTGACCGCCGCGGCGGCCTGCCGCATCTCGGTCAGCAACTCCGGGTCCGTGACGTTGAGCAGGCAGGCCGTCTCATCCGGCGTCAGCGTCTCGATGGCAAGAGACTTGGCCAGAATGTCGCGGACCCGCTGAGCGTCGCAACCCGGGTTGGAGGCCAGAGCCTCCTCGATCGCGGACTCGTCGATGAAGTCCCGACCGTTGTGGAGATACTTCTCAATCTGCTCGGGCTTGATCCGATCACGGACCCAGCCTCGTACGGACTTGTCGTCCTTTAGCATCGTCACAAAAATCACCCCCTTAGACGATCTTCAACTCCGGCGAGACGATCCCGCGAGGCAATTTTGCCTTATAGTGCGTGTGCAGGAGCTCATGTGCTTTCTCGCTGAGCGGCCGTCCGAGATATTCGCGATAGAGCCTCTGGATGTCCGGGTTGTCATGGCTGCGCCGGATTGTCTTGCCCCGGTCCAAGTCGTAGAGGGCCTGGGCTCGAAGCCGCAGCGCCTCCTCATCGAGCGGAATCGAGTTGGCCGTGGCGTAGGGCTGGCCGCCGCCGCCGATGCAACCGCCGGGACAACCCATCACTTCGACGAAGTGGAACCGATTACGATCCTTGCGAACCATTTCCATGACCTTGTGGGCGTTGCCCAGTCCGTGCGCGACCGCCAGGCGCAGTTCCTTGCCGTCGATGACGACTTTGGCCTCTTTGACGCCCTTGAAGCCGCGGATGTCGGCCATTTCGATGTCCACCAGCGTCTCGCCCGTGTAGAGCTCGTACGCGGTACGGACGGCCGCTTCCATGACACCGCCGGTGACGCCGAAGATGGCGCCGGCGCCGGAGGACAGGCCCAACGGCGAGTCCGGCTTCTCTTCCTTGATGTTCACGAAATCAATGCCGGCGGACTTGATCATCCAGGCCATCTCGCGGGTCGTGACGACGAGGTCCGTCGCCCGCATCCCGTGGACGTCCAGTTCGGGCCGGGCGGCCTCGTACTTCTTGGCTGTGCAACACATCGTCGCGACGCTTAGGATCTTCTTCGGGTCGATCTTCATCTTCTCGGCCCAGTAGGTCTTGATCATCGCCGACGCCATCGACATGGGCGACTTGGCCGTCGAGATGTGGTCCAGCATGTCCGGATAGAACTGCTCGACATACTTCATCCAGGCGCTGGAGCACGAGGTGATCAGCGGCAGCGGGCCGTTGCCCTGGAGCCTCTCGAGAAACTCGCTGCCCTCTTCCATGATCGTCAGATCGGCGGCGAACTGCGTGTCGAACACATAGTCGAACCCGAGCCTTCGCATCGCGGCGATGAGCTGGCCTTCCATGTTCCGGCCGGGCGCCAGACCGAAGGCCTCGCCGATGGCGGCCCGGACCGAGGGCGCGAACTGCGCCACCTTGATCAGGCTCTTGTCGTTGAGTTTCTCGAACAACTCCTGAGTATGGTTCTTCTCGACGAACGAAGCCGTCGGACAAACATTGATGCACTGGCCGCAGCCGCTGCAGACGCTTTCGGCGAACGGCATGTTGTACGCCGGCATGACGACCGTGTTGAACCCGCGGTGCGCCTGCGCCAGGCAGTGCACGCCCTGGATCTCCGAGCACATCCGCACACACCGGCCGCAGAGGATGCACTTGTCCGGGTCGCGGATGACGCTGGCGCCGGAGAGGTCCTTCTCATAGTGCTTGCGCTCGCCGGTGAAGTGGCGATGGCGGATGCCCATGGAGTAAACCAGCCGCTGGAGTTCGCAGTTGCCGTCTCGCTCGCAGGTGTGGCAGTCCTCGGGATGATTGTCCACGAGCAGTTCCACGATGTCGCGTCGAGCCTGGCGGAGTTCCTTGGTGTTGGTGCGGATCTTCATCCCATCGGCCACGGGATAGCAGCACGAGGCCACGAAATTCCGCATTCCCTCGACCTCGACGATGCACACGCGGCACGCGCCCTCGATCGAGAGCTTCGGATGGTAACAGAGCCTCGGGATGTGGTAGCCGCACTTGTCGGCGGCCTGCATGATCGTCTGGCCGGGATCGACCTTGTATTCCCTGTCGTTGATCGTAATCGTAAGTTTCTTCGTATCGTTCATGTTCTATCCTCAAACCTTTGCGACGGCTTCGAACTTGCAAGTGTTGAAGCACAGACCGCAACGGACGCACTTGTCCTGATCGATCGTATGTTTGGTCTTGGGGCTTCCCGAAATCGCGCCGACCGGGCACACCCGCTTGCAGGCGCCGCAGCCGATACACTTGTCGACAATCTCGTATGAAATGAGGCACTTGCAGGCCTTCGCCCGGCACTTCTTGTCGTGGATGTGCTCTTCGTACTCCTCGCGGAAGTTCTTGATCGTGCTGAGCACGGGGTTGGGCGCTGATTGCCCCAGGCCGCACAGGGCGGACTTCTTGATCATGGTGCCGAGCCGTTCGAGTTTCTCGATGTCGCCGGGCCTGCCTTTGCCTTCGGTGATGCGGACCAGGATTTCGAGCATGCGTTTGGTCCCCTCCCGGCACGGGGTGCACTTGCCGCAGGATTCATCCTGGGTGAACTCCAGGAAGAACCGCGCGACGTCGACCATGCAGGAGTCCTCGTCGATGACAATCATGCCGCCGGAGCCCATGATCGAACCGGCCTTGGCCAGCGACTCGTAGTCGATGGGCGTGTCCAGGTACTGCTCAGGAAGGCAACCGCCGGAGGGGCCGCCGGTCTGGACGGCCTTGAATCGCTTGCCGAACGGGATGCCGCCGCCGACGTCGTAGATGATCTCGCGAAGCGTCGTGCCCATGGGGACTTCGATCAGACCGGTGTTGACGACCTTGCCCGCCAAGGCGAAGACCTTCGTGCCCTTGCTGGTCTCAGTGCCGATCGTACGGAACCAGTTGGCGCCGTCGAGGATGACGACCGGAACGTTGGCCCAGGTCTCGACGTTGTTGATCAGGGTGGGCTTGTTGAAGAGGCCCATCGCCGCCGGATAGGGAGGCCTCGGTCGCGGCATCCCGCGAGCGCCTTCAATCGAGTGGATGAGCGCGGTCTCTTCGCCGCAGACGAAAGCCCCGGCACCCAGCCGGATCTCGATGTCAAACGAGAAGTTCGAGCCTAGAATGTTCTTGCCCAGCAGGTTGTGGGCTCGCGCGTCCTCAATGGCCTTCTGGATTCGCTGGATCGCCAACGGGTATTCAGCCCGGATGTAGACCACGCCCTTCTCGGCGCCGATGGCATAACCGCCGATGGCCATGCCCTCGACGATTGTGTGCGGATCGCCCTCGATGGCACTCCGGTCCATGAAGGCGCCGGGATCGCCCTCGTCGGCATTGCAAATCACATACTTGGGCGTGGCCTTCTCATTGGCGGTCAGCCGCCACTTGCGCCCGGTGGGGAAACCTGCGCCGCCGCGGCCGCGAAGGCCCGACTTCTCCAGCTCGCTGATGACCTGGTCGGGCGTCATCTCCGTGATCGCTTTGGCCAGGGCCTCATACCCGCGGAGGGACAGATAGTCGTCGATGTTCTCCGGATCGATGATGCCGCAGTTGCGAAGCGTGACCCGCATCTGTTTGCCGAAGAATCTCGCGTCGCCGAAGACGCGGAAGAACCGGTTGTACAGGTGGTCCTCCTGGATCACCAGGCGGGCCACCGGCCGATTGTGGACCAGATGTTCCTCGACGATCTCGGGGATGTCGGCGTCGGTCAGACGCCCGTAGATGGTGTAGCCGGGATTGACCACCATGATCGGGCCTTTGTCGCACATGCCCAGGCAACCGGATAGACCGATGGTCGTTCGGTCGGCCAGGCCGTGCTTGTCCAACTGCTCCCGCAGGATCGCGGTGAGCTTGCGCGACCCCTTGTTTATACAGGAGGTCCCGTCGCAGACGATAATTCGATATGCTGTCGCAGTCACTGTGCCTATTCCTTTCGAGAAGAAGTTTGAAGTCTCAAGTTTGAAATTTGACGCAGGAGGAACCGCTCCTTCGGACTTGAACTTGACACTTCAAACTTCACGCTTCTTCAGTCGATAACCCACTCTTTGATGACTTCGCCGTTCTTGAGGTGACGCTCGATGATCTGCTGGGCCCGGTCCTTGTCCAC
>JAGPGT010000012.1:11453-32071 GCA_018055905.1 Phycisphaerae bacterium | reverse complement strand
GTGTAGATCACGGGAATTCCCTGATCCTTCAGCCATTGCAGATTGGCGGCCATGCGGTCCATCTGGCGATAGAAATGGGCCTTCGTCGGGTTGTCGTCGGGGGCGAAGATCAGATCGATATCGACGGGACTGTTCCATCGCCCGCCTGCGGGGTTGGCGTAGAACGAGAACACTCCGGTGATCAGGCCGCGGTCGTACATCTTCTTGACCCCTTGATTCCATGCGGAATCGGGAAAGGGGTCGTCGTCGAAATCGTAGGTGACGACGCCATAGCGGGGCATCTTGCCCGCGTGATCGTACACCTTCTTGAGCCAGTTGGACGGATGGTCCATGTCGGGGTTCTCGTTGTGGACCCAGGTGGCCATCTGGCCGAAGAGGTAGGACCCGTTGCCCAGGCCCTGCAAATAGGTACGCAGCTCCGCTGCGGTGGAGGGATTGCCTTTACCCAAGACCGACAGGGGAGAAAAGGTCAGAAAAACAAGAACACTCAATCGCGGTATCGTCATGTCATTTTCCTTTGTCGAAATTTGCGTTTCCTGATAGTCGCCAGTTTGCCAGAAGCTTTATCCGGCGTGTCCTGTGGCCGGGATTATCTCAGGCAAAGAAGCCGGCGAACAGACAAAAGCAATCAGGAATCCACCCCTGTAAGTTCTTTTGCGTCATTTCCCTCAGTCAGCTTCGGCGTGACGTCGAAAACGTCCTTGTCGAGATCGATTGTGACAGTCGTGCCGTCGGAGAATGTCGTCCGTTGCTTGCGGTACGATCCATCGAGGAACTCGTGACGCGTCATCTCCGCCAGGGCGACTCGCCTGTGCAGGGCGCACATCGTGCGGACTTGCTCTTTGTGCGGTTCGTCGGGGAACAGCGACAGGTAGGGCATCCCGGCGTTGGCCAGGCCATGCAGATAGCCCAGGTCGTTCTGCGGGATTCCCCATTCGCCCTTGCCGAGCGACCAGGGCAAGAAAAGTGCATCATGATAGACCAGATTGAACAAGGGGATCGGGATTCCCATGGCCGGGCCGCGTCCGGGGTCGGGGACCAGGGCATACGGGCCGTGGTGTACCAGATCCAAGTGCGGGATGGCCCAGTCCGCCGGCTCTTCCGAGCTGACGACGCCGCCCTGTGACCGGATGAAGTCCAGGCATAGGCCCCGATACCGGAGGCAGTCGGATCGCGTCGCGGGGTGGAGCGGGTTATAGCACTCATCCGGCGGGACCACCGCGAAGACGTCGAGGTACGCGCCTCGGACTTTGATTCCGTGGTCGAGCAGCCAGGAGTAGTTGCGTCGGACAGAGCCCGGCGCGAATCTGGGACAAAGCACCGTCTGTTTACCGCCGTACCAGATGCTGTGGAGCGGACGATTGCCCTGACGGTCGAGGATCGTGTGATCGGGATCGTAAGATTTCGCGTCGAGGTAGTAATCCCGGTACTGATCGTGGATCGCGAAGACGTAACCCAGTTCGTCGCAGGTCTGGGCCAGACGCTTCATCCCTTCCCAGCCACTCGCTTCGGGACTGGGCGGCAGGATGTCGGGATGGAGGTTGTCGTAGCCGCGAAAACCCCAGCCGTCCAGGTGTACATAGACGCGATCGAATCCTTTGGCAGCCAGTTGACGCAACTGCGCGGCCCGTTCGTCGAAGGTGACGAAGTGGTGGTTCTTCGCAGGATCGTCCTTACTGTAGTACTGCGATTCCGGCTGGATGTGAACCAAAATATGTGTGTGCACGACAGGCGATCCAATCAGCTTGCCGACCAGCGGATTGCGGGCGATCTTCTCCTGGAGCGAGACGAAATGGCCGGTTTCCTGCACGTGCTTGCGGTACCGCTTGGCCAAGGTGACGTAGTTGCCCTCGGCGAAGAACCCCAGGCGGACACGTCGCGGGTAACGCAGCGCGCCGAGCGAATGGACCCAGCGGAGCTGCATTCGCGTGGGCCCGCCTGCGGGATGAGCGAAGTGGCAGCCGCCGTCGTCCGGCGTCTCGATCAGGACGATCATTGCGGACCGGCCGTTCTGATGCCCCCACCAGGGCATGTACAGACCCCGTCCATAAGACAGGGTGTCGTACAGCCAGACCCTCTCGGGCCAGGCTTTGGGCAGGAGCATACCCTGCATGAAGGGCACGACCGTCGCGTCAAAGGAGTCCTCCGCCATCGCAGGCGGCCACGAGCACTCCAGGACTTTCGCTTCGTTCTCGTGGGCGACCAGTTCACAGACGAGTTCTTCCTGCGGGCCTTCCAGGCACAGGAGCAGATCGATCCGCAGGCCGACAGTCACGTCGTCCCGGCGGAAGTCGCCGAGCGAGATTCTTACGCCCGTCTTGAAACCGGTCTCGTAACGAGTCACCTGTCGCTTGCCTGCATCGGCCAGGCGCAGAGAGTGTGTCTTGCCGGACGCCTCGACGACGAGGTCGCCCGCGAAGGAGGGGACCGTGGACCAGGTCCGCTCGCCCGCTCGAATGGTCATCTGCAAAGTGGCCGGGTTGAGGTCAACGCGGGTCTTCGTCCCCTGAATACGCCACGAGTCGTCCTCTTGCGCCACCTGGACTGCAGGGCTCCCATAGTCGCTCTGTACAGGGGGCGTTGCGGCCTGAATCGAAACGGCGAGACTCAGGACCAGGAGAAGGACACAGGGGTTCGGAGAGGTTCGTTCGGCAGGACTTCGATTCATCATAGGTCTTGTCTCCTCTGACAGATCGGATCGATGATTGCCGACTCATCATAACAAGGCCAGTGTCCCATGTCGAGGAACGTAGCTTGTGATTATCCCGGCAGGCTGTAGAATGGGTGAAACTGTGTCGTCAGGAATATGGAAAGGCCCAACATGACGAACCGCCTGTGTGTCGCGCTGATCGCTCTGATGATTGCCTCGGTTACGGTTTTCGCCTCGGTGGAGGTCAAGTCGCCCGACGGACGTTTCACGGTGACGTTCGATGTCAAGGACTTCGGCGCCGCGGCGGGATGTCCCTGTTATCGAGTGGAATACCTGGGCCGGCCGATCCTTGCCGATTCTCGCTTGGGGCTCGAACTTGAGGGCGTCGTCCTAAGCGAAGGCATGGCCCTCGTGGAGCAGACGACCAGCCAGTCGGATTCGACCTGGAAGCCGGTGTGCGGCGAACGGGCCGTGATCCGCGATCGGTACAACCAGGTCGTTCTCGGGTTGAAGGAGGCGAAAGACCCCGGCCGGCTTCTGTGCGTGACGTTGCGGGCCTATGACGAGGGCGTCGCGTTCTGCTACACGCTTCCAAGGCAGCCGGGATTGAAGACCGCCCGCGTCAAGCGAGAGGTGTCCGAGTTCCGATTTTTTGCCGATCATCCGGCTTGGGCGACCTACTCGGGCCAGGGCCAGTATCAGAGGGTACCGCTCAGCCAGATCAAAGCCGGTTGCGAGCGGCCTTTGGTCGTGGAGGTGGCGGACGATCTCTATGTGGCGCTGGCGGAAGCCAGACTCGTCGATTACGCCCGCATGAAGTTCGCCCCGATCCAGGGGGTTCGGCACGCTCTGGAGGGCCGGCTCGACGGCGAAGTAGTCTGTGAAGGAAACAACGGGGAATTGCTGACGACGCCGTGGCGCGTGGTGATGGCGGCGCAGAGCCCAGGGGGGCTCCTGGAGAACAACTTCATCATCCTGAACCTCAACGAACCCTGCGCGATCCGCGACCCGTCCTGGATCAAGCCGGGCAAAGTCATCCGCGAAGTGTCGCTGACGACCGCAGGCGGCAAGACCTGCGTGGATTTCGCGATCAAGCGAGGGCTTCAGTACGTTGAATACGACGCCGGCTGGTATGGCCACGAGTACGACCCGAACGCCGACGCCACGACGGTCACGCTCGATCCCAAGCGGAGTCAAGGGCCGTTGGATCTGCACGAAGTGATCCGCTATGCCGACGAACGGGGCATCGGCATCATCGTCTATGTGAACCATCTGGCTCTGGAAAAACAGATCGATGATTTGTTGCCCCTATACAAGCAGTGGGGGATCAAAGGCATCAAGTTCGGTTTCGTCAACGTGGGTTCCCAACGGTGGACGCGATGGCTGCACGACGCCATTCGCAAGTGCGCCGAGCAAGGGTTCATGGTGGACGTGCATGACGAGTACAGGCCGACGGGCTTTTCCCGGACGTATCCGAACCTGATGACGGTCGAAGGCATCTACGGCGACGAGACCCGCCCGACGAACGAGCAGACGCTCGCCTACGCCTTCACGCGGATGCTCGCAGGCCACGCGGACAACACCGTGTGCTGGAACGATCCTCGCGTGACGCAGAACTCCACCTACGCGTACCAACTGGCCAAGCCGGTGGTTTTGTTCAGTCCGTGGCAGTTCCTGTTCTGGTACGACCGTCCCGCGGCGGTGGAGGACACGCCGGAACTGGAGTTCTACAATCACCTGCCGACCACCTGGGACGACACGCGGGTCCTTCACGGCCGAATCGGGGAGTACGCGGTGGTCGCCCGTCGAAAGGGCCAGGAGTGGTTCGTCGGCTGCATGAATGCCAAGGAGACTCGCACGTTCGACGTTTCGTTGAGTTTCCTGGACGAAGGACGGAGCTACACCGCCTACGTCTACTCGGATGATCCGTCGGTTTCGACGCGTACCCACGTCAAAGTGGAGCGCCGTCCCGTCGATCGCGGCACGACGTTGCAGGTGGCTCTGCCGGCCAGAGGCGGGCAGGCGATTTGGATCGCGCCTGCGATGGGGCGATAGGATCGCTGGGACGAATGGGACTTATGGGACTCGCCTGTGCGTCCGGACGCGAAACAAGTCCTGTCTGCCCTATGGGTCCTGTCGGTCCCAGGACTTTTTCGAGGAATCTCCTTAAGCCGCTTCCTTGTTCCGTCGAGATACGCTGTGGGACGGATCCTGCTGCGTCGTAGAGGATGCGTCCTGCGTCGGGCGAGCGCACGGCGCGCGATCCACGACGCGTGAAGGAGCATCCAGGCATGGCAACGGCTGCACAGGAGTGCACAACCCGATTCGGCGAAGGCATCATCGCATCCTATCCCGACCCCCTGAGAACGTGCATCTGGAACGCGATCCTCGAGAAAGCGACGGATGTGCATCTGCATTGCGTGGCCGAGGGGCTTCGCGTGCTCCACCGCGTGGACGGAATCATTCATCCCAAGGAAGTGCTCTCGCCTGCCGACGGCCGCACGCTGCTGAACCAGTTGAAGAGCGCCTCCGGTTTGAACTTCGTGCGATCCTTCAAACCCAAAGAAGGTCAGCTTATCTGGCCCGACGGCCAGATGCAGTGGGAGATCCGCGTCACGATGACGCCCGTGCGAGACCGCGAGTCCGCCCATCTGCGATTCCTGAGCATGCCCCAAGACCAGTGGGATATCGCCAGCCTGGGTTTTACGTCGAGCGATCAGGAGAAAGTCGCTTCCGTGGTTCGTGGTCTGAGCGGTTTGATCCTGATCACCGGTGCCACCGGCTCGGGCAAAACCACGACGATGTATTGCCTGGCCTCGCTGATGGACCTACGCACCACGACGACCTATTCCATCGAGGACCCGGTGGAGTTCAGGCTTCCCTACGTTCAGCAGATCGAAGTCGACGAGCAGCATGGACTGACGATGCACGAAGGACTTCGCACGATCCTTCGCATGGACCCGGATCTGATCCTCATCGGCGAGATCCGAGACGAAGAGTCGGCCATTGTCGCGACCCGAGCGGCACTGTCCGGCCGGCTCGTTCTGGCGACGATTCATGCCCAGGATGCGGCGGGCGCGGTCGACGCGCTCCACTATCTGGGCGTGCCCTACCACATCATCGGCAGTTCGCTGCGATTGGTCATCGCTCAGAATCTGGTCCGACAGTTGTGTCCGCAGTGTGCCCGACCGATCACGCCGTCCGATGAGGACCGCCAACTGTTTTCGCAATCGGATATCGAGGTCCCCGAGCATTTAATGATCGCCGCCGGATGTCCTGAGTGCTATTCCTACGGGTACAAGGGCCGGACCGGTCTGTTCGAAGTGGCTCAGGTGGACGACGAGGTGGCCACGTTCATCCGTTCCGGCGCGCACCACCGCGAACTCACCGATTGTCTCCGCAAGAAAGGCGTGCATTCCATGGCCCAGGACGGGCTGGAGAAGGCGGCCATGGGCATTACCTGCATGGACGAGCTGCGCCGGGTCTGCACGTTCGGCCAGGGCATCGAACTGATGCGCCGCCGGCCCGACGCTCTGTCGCTGGACATTCCCATCGGGATGAACTACGACTCGCCCTATCGTGCGAGCTGACCACAGAATGGTTGGCGAACCAACCCGATTGCGGTTAGTATCAGATTCATGAACCTACCTGCATATGTGGACGGTGTGCCGAATCTCTGTGGCTCGGAAGCGATGATTACCGACGGTTTGTCGCAGGCAGTTCGCCCCCCCGGCGGCAGCAAGATCGACTGGGGGGCCGTCACCAGCGCGTACGCCATCGCTTTGCACATGCACCAGCCGCTGATTCCCGACCCGGACCAGGAACTGGGACAAGCTCCGGTCATCAGCAACCTCAAGCATATGATGGACCATCCGCACGTGGGCGACAACCACAATGCGAAGGTGTTTCACTGGTGCTACAAAAGAATGGGGGAGTTCATCCCGCGATTGGTCGCGGAGGGTAGGCAGCCTCGTGTGATGCTCGATTACTCCGGCACGCTGCTCCACGGCCTGTACACCATGGGCCTGCACGATGTCTTCGAAAGCCTCCGCACGATCACGTGCGATCCGCGATATCGAAGCTGTGTCGAATGGCTGGGTAGCGCGTGGGGGCATCCCGTCGCGCCTTCGACTCCCGTCCAGGACTACCGATTGCACGTCCAGACCTGGCGGCATTTCTTCGCGGCCCTCTTCGGCGTCGAGGCCCTGGCCCGCGTTCGGGGATTCTCACCTGCGGAGATGGCTTTGCCGAATCATCCCGACGTCTTCTACGAATTCGTCCGGACGCTCAAGGATTGCGGTTATCGATGGGTGATCGTGCAGGAGCACACGGTCGAGCACGTGGAGGATGGAGGGGCCCTCAAGTACGCGCATCGTCCACACAAACTCGTCGCCAGAAACTCCTGCGGCGAGACGCTCGCCATCACGGCGATCATCAAGACCCAGGGCAGCGACACCAAGCTCGTCGGCCAGATGCAGCCCTATTACGAGGCCAGGGGGCTGGGTCGGATCGAGTTGGGCGGAAAAGCCGTACCTTCGCTGGTCACCCAGATCGCCGACGGCGAGAACGGCGGCGTGATGATGAATGAGTTCCCGCCCAAGTACGAGCAGGTGATGCGAGAGAGCAGCGGAACGCAGACGCCGCCGGTGAACGTGGGCGAATACCTCGACTATCTCGATTCGCTCGGTGTTCGCGAGACGGACTTCCCCCAGATCCAGCCGATTTTCCAGCACCGGATCTGGCAGCGATTCAAGCCGGGGGGCGGGCCTGAGGCCCTGGCTGCGACGATCGAGCAGCTTGCGCGGGAAGACTCGCGATTCCACGTCGAGGGCGGGAGCTGGACGAACAACATCTCCTGGGTCCGCGGCTACCAGGATGTGCTCCAGCCGATGGAGGCCGCCAGCGCGAGGTTCAACGAGGTGTTCTTGCGACAAGGCGTGCCTTCGTCAGACCCCCGATATCGCAACGCTCTCCTGCACCTGCTCACGAGCCAGACGAGCTGCTACCGGTACTGGGGACAAGGTCTCTGGGCCGATTGGGGGCGGGAGCTCTGTCGCAGGACCATCGCCTTGCTTGAGAATGCATGACGCATTCCCGCTCTGGCGGGCCGATCCGGTTCAGAACTCCACGAGGTAGTAAGGCGTCTTGTCCCGCGCGGTGTCGATGACGGCGATGCCGTCTTGGAGGGGCAGCGTGCTCTCCGTTCGCAGGCCGTCGTGGTCGAGGAGACGCAACTTCGTTGCGCCGGGCCTGTCGATTGTGATCGTAGCCTTGACGGGCTCCATGAGGATGGGCGCTTTGCCGCGATTGAGGAGTCCGTCTCCGGCGTCGGTAAACTGCATTCCTGTGTTGCGGGCGCGGGCGATGGCTGTGATCAGCAGCTTCGTCGATGTGCCGAGATCCTTGTCGGGCTCCTGGGCCGTGACATAGACCGCGCCAAAGGGGCAGTGCAACGAGATCGCGATGTCCCCCAGGCGGCACTCTTTTCCTGCCGCGAAACCGACGACAGCTTTCGTGCCGGGCGTGTCGATGGTGAAATAGCCGCCGAGCTTGGCGTCGGGCGATTCGCTCCATCGGAGTTGGCCGGTCGACGAGGTGAGGAAACCATCCTTCTCAAACGGCCTCAAGTCGAATGCCGGCGTGTCGCGATACTGGTCGGTGAACTCGACGGCGCAGCGGGCCACCGCCAGGGCGCGGGCGGGGACTTTGTCCGTGTCGAAGCTCTTGACGTCATACTGCTGAATCGTGCGGTCGTTGAAGCCGAGCTTGCCCTGAGTCAGCGAGGGCACGTGTACGTTCATCGGCGCGAACAGGTCGGATTCTCTCACGTCGCCCCGGAGCACTTGGCGGGCCACGGCGGGGAAGATGCCCAGCACCTGTGGTGCCGTGGCGTCCCATGTGTCCCGACCGATCCGGTCGCTGAAACCGCCGCTGTCGCGATTCTGGAACAGGTAGGAGACGTCCCAGCCTTGCAGACCCAGGCCGTAGGCGCCGAGGATGGCCGGGCCCTCGACTCCCCATTCGTTCGGGAAGACGTGGATCCACTCGGACAGCATGAATGGCCGGTCGCTTGCCTGCTGGAGCCCGACGCTGAGCGTGCCCGAGCCGGCGGCTCGCAGCATGGAGGCGTTGCTGAATTTTTCGCCGGCCTTGACGCTGCCGCCGCCGAAGTAGTTGTGGCGGTCGATCGTACCGACGCGCCAGTCGGAGTGCAGGTTGTATAGATGACTCAACGCCCGACCCGCCTGCCAGTTGGAGCCGAGGATCTCGCCTTCGTAGCCTGCTTCTCGGACCGCCTTCACGTAGCGGTCGTAGAACCCGCACTGCAGCTCATAGAGGAACAACATCGTGTCCAGCAGCCGCTGTCGACGGAAGGCCTGCGAACCGTTGAGTTGGTCGGGGTCCCAGTACCAGGGGTTGCCGATCGGCAGAATGTTGCGTTTGTCCAGATGCTCGCCGACGGCGGGGAATCCATCGCCCTCGAAACCGTCGAAGGCCTTCGGACCCCAGGCGGCAACCAGTCCTTCGTGGGTTCTGTACCGGGCCCTCAGCCAGTCGGAGAATCGCCCCGCGACGTCTTTGCGAAGCGTCGGGCTGGCTTTCAGCGGGGCCGTGGTGGTATAGAAGAGAATGCTCTGCTCGTTGACGATCTCGATGAATGCGACAGCGGGGTCCTGGGCGTAGGTCAGGCCTGTGTAGGGATTGGTGTGCTTGAGCAGATTCACCATCTGGCGGATCTGCACGTCCTGCAACTGCGGCGAGTAGTGGATCGCGCTGTGTGGCGTAGCGATGCGGTCCTTGTTGCCTTCGAAGCTGCCGAATTCCTCCAGATAGGGGACGAACTGCCGGTCGGCGGGCCCGAGCTTCAGCGTGCCGAAATGGGCGGAGAGCAGGACGTAAATCCCTGCTTCCTTGAACTTCGCCACCTGGTAGTCCATCCGATCGAGACTGGCAGGATCGTATTCGACGCAACTCTGCGGGGACTGAATGCCCGCCCAGCCGGTCCCGTCGGCGTACTTGTGCAGACGGACGGAGTTGATGCCGTACTTGGGATAGAAGGCCGCCCGCTTGTCGGCCAGCGAGGCCTGGGGCGCGCAGTCGCCGTAGCACAGGTTCAGGCCCCACAACTTGATCGGTTTGCTGTTGTAGAGGAGCTTGTCCATGCGGCCGACGATCCGGCCGTGTTTGCCGGCAGGTCTTTCGATCCAGTCCTGCATCCCGATTTCGCCCGGCTCGGCGGTGTTTCGAGGCTCGAAGGCATACCAGGAGGAGGTGTCCGCCGCTTGGGCGGTAAATTCGAAATTCGAAACCCGAAATCCGAAACAAGCACAAATGACCAAGACCCCAATCTCAAAACGAGGCCTCCGACAGGCGACAGCGTTTCGGTCATTTGAATTTGGGTCCTTTGAATTTGTTTCGGATTTCGAGTTTCGGATTTCGTGCTTCATAAATGGTTTCTCAAAGTGACAGAAGGTATTCGACGAGCGCGTCGATCTCCTCTTCGCTCAGGTGCGAGGTCTTGCCGTGCCTGTCGTTGGGGTTCTTTGTGGTCACCACCTCTTTGAGCGTCACGGCGCTGCCGTCGTGGAGATAGGGGCCCGTTCGCCAGAGCTCGACCAGGGTCGGCGTGTCGAATGCGTCATTGCGGTCGAGGGCCGATCGCGTACCCACGTCGTAGGTCTTGAGCGAGGTGAACAGGGGGGCCGGATGGCAGGCGGAACAGCCGACCTCGGCGTTCTCGAAGATCGCGCGGCCCTTGCGGGCCTTGTCCGAAAGCCCGCCGTTGACCAGGTAGGGACTGGGCTCGGGCTCCATCGATCGCAGGAACGCGCGGACCGCGTTGAGGTCACCCTCCTCGATCTCGCGGAACTGGATGAACTGAAAGCCTTTCTGCGTGGCTTCTTCCATGTTCTCGCGGATGCCCAGGGACATCGAGGGCGGAGTCTTGTGGGACCAGAGCAGCGAATGGGCGTTCTTGGGGTTGCCGATGCCGTCGTTGAGCAGGTCCCAGTTCAGACCGTCGGCGCGACCGTCCGGGTGACACGAGGCGCAGCTCAACCAGCTCTGGAAACTGTGCCGGCCGTCGTGGAAGACGAACTCGCCATGACGAATCGCGTCCGGCGCCGGCTGAGGACCGAGGCCGATGCGTTTGATCACTCGACAATGGTTCGGGTCCAGGGCGAGCACTTCGCCTGAGAAGTAGCTGGCCACCATCAACTGCCTGCCGTCGGGTGACAAGGCGAGCGACCGCGGGCCTTTGGCTGCGATCGGGACTCGCGACATCAGTCCGGCGGCGTACAGGGCGCTGAGGTGATAGGAGAGCTGGTCGCGTTTGGTCGGGTCCTCCTGGATCTGTCGCCAGATGGTCCCGGCGTCGCCAATCTGAGACTTCAGACTTGAGATCTCAGATCCCTCCTTCCGACCGGCCAGAAGCTCGTGCAGCCGGCCCAGTTCGATCCGGGCCATCTGGTGCGCGCCGGCCACGCTGATCCAGGCGGTTCGTCCGTCGGGCGACAGGGCGATGCCCCAGGGATCGGCGGCCCCCTCGGTCACCGTGTCCAGCAGGGGCGACGCATAAGTCGCCTTTGTCTCCAGATCGAGGATGCTCAAGGCATTGGTGTTGACCCATCCGCGGTCGAGCTGCGTCGTCGGCAGCATGGTCCGGCCTCGCGTGTGGACGACGTAGGCCCATCGTCCGTCGGGCGAAATCCGAACCTGGCGAACGTTGGCGGAGTTGTCGGGCAGGGGGACGTCGGCGATCTTCCTGCCGTTGTCGAGGTCGATCAAGCTGACCAAAGCGGTCGAGGTGTGCTCGGCCGCAGAGCCCGAGGGCAACAGGTTGGCGACCACGGCCATCTTCTCATCGGGCGTGATCGCGACGAAGTACGGATGTTTGCCCGCCGGGACCGTCGCGCGCGCCGCGGCGGTCTTGAGATCCACGATCGAGACGGTGTGCAGGCCGAAATCGGAGACGACCAGGAGGCCCTTGTTGGGCGCCACCGCCACGCCGATGGGCTTGGGTCCTACGAAGAACCGCCGCGAGACTTGTCCTGTCTCGGCCTCGACCTGAGCGACGGTTCCTGCGTCGTATTCGCATACGACGACCTTGTCGGACGATTCCCAGGCCAGGCCCGAGGGCCGTCCTCGCAGGGGAACGGTTCTCGCCAGATCGCCCGTGCGAGCGTCGAAGAGGTACAGGCAACGTGCGGTGCGGTCGGACACCGCAAACAGGTGACCGTCGGGCGAGAACGCCAGTTCGAAGGGCGAGCGATACGCTCGATCCTGTCGCGGCGGGCCCGGCGGAGGCGCGGACATCCCGGGATCTCGAATCGTCGATTTCCCCATGCCTTGGGGTGCAGCCCAAACGGTCGACAGGAGGACCTCCATCCCCGACGCCAGGACGAACAATAGGAACAACAGACTGACCACGACCGCGACAGGAGTCTTCTTATGCATACCAAGCCCGATCCCGGCTCTTCAATCCATCGAGGATCTTTTTCGTGATGACCGCGTCTTCGCGCACCTGGAAGTCGAACATGCCGACGCAGATGAAGTCGGCGCCGCCTTCGAAGGCGTATTTGAACCCGCTGGTAGGGTGGATCGCTCCGGCGGCCAAGGTCTTGAACGCGATCCAGGGTTTCTTGACCGTCTTCATAAACGCGATCGTCTCTTCCGGCGTGGGTTCCCAGAAGTTGTCCGCTTTGTTGGAGACGACATCGACGCCCTGGTCCGGCCGGCGGGACGACCAGTAATTCGAATGGTGCAGCGTTTTGACGTAGAAGTCAGCGTCGAAGCCGCGGGCCTCGGCGTTGACGATCACGTCGAGCATATGAGCACCCAGGCCGCCGGGGACGCCCTGGGACTTGATGAAATCGACGCATTCGCCCAGCTTGTCGGTGTGACCTTCTTTGAGCCAGCGGTCGCCGATGACGCCCTGGATGTAAACCGCCGAGGCGCCCCAGTCGATCGATGCCTTGATGTTGGTTTTGAGGTCGTTCGGTTCGGGATGGCCCTCGGCGATCCACTGGATCTTGCCGCCGCGTTTCCAATGGGCCTTGAAGATGTCCATTGGTTTCTTGCGCGGGTCCGCGATGATCGCGTTGACGCCGCACTCTTCGAGCAAGGCCAGCGTTTCGAGCACCTTCTGTTCCGTGTTGTAGTTCGCCATCAGGTGGTGGACGTAGCTCAGATCTCGGGCATGAGCCCAGCCGCTGATCAGATTGCCGCCCGAGATCAGCCGGCTGATGGTGAGGTTCTTGATCTTGCCCATCGGCATGCCTGCGGCGCCGGTCTGGGCCGCAGGAGATGGACTCGAGCCGGTTGCGATTGCCGTTCCTACCGCGGCAGCCACGGACGATTTGAGGAAATCGCGACGATCGACCTGCTGTGCCATGGTCACACTCCTTACAGCCGTTGGTCTGTGGTTGTCCGCCTCAGTATACGGGATCGGGCCTGCGTCTTCAAGGGACGGCGGGTTCGTCAATCGCTGCTGTTGAGTCCGATCTGGACGTTGCCGGCCGATTCGTTCGTGATCCGCTCGGCGCCGGTGAAGACATTCTCGGCGATCACCGCCCGGCGGACGTCCTTGCCCAACCGGATCTGAGGACGATTTTGGCGGAACTCGCATCCGCGGACGAGCACCGTGCCGCTCTGGGCCTGGATGGCGGGGAGATTGCCCTCTTTCCCGCCCCACTGGGTGAAGGTGCAGTCGCCGAAGCCGACGGTGCCCTTGCCTGCGATCTTGGCGATCTGATTGCAGGGGCCCCAGAACGCGCAGTTGACGAAGCGGATGGAACCGGTGTTGGTCTCCATGATTTCGATCATCGTCGGATCGGGACCGTGGAAGGAGACGAACTCGCCATTGGTGATCAGGATGCCGAACGGCGCGGACTGCTCGACGACCAGCGCCGTGTGGCAATCGTCGGCTCCGATGCCCAGGAAATTGCCGTTGCAGACGCCTGTCTTGCTGGCGACGAATTTGTAGCCCACCTTGTACCCGAAGCAGAATGTGTTCAACACGTACTCCCAGTCGGAGCGGGCGAAGATGAACGCTTCGCCGTTTTCCATCTGCCACTGGAACAGCCCTGGCTTCATACTGAACCACGGATTGAAGTGTACGTTCTCGATTCGTCCGATGTCGTAAATCGCATCGACGTAGATGCCCCGGCGGAGCGGCTGGCCGTGCACGTTGCGGATCAGGTGACGCTCGTTGCCGGTCGCGTCGATGCCGTTGTAGGGGTTCAGCAGCTCGACGTCCAGGACCGCGGGGTTCTTGCCCCGCATGGAGATCGCCCAGGGATACGCCTGGGGCGGGGCGTCGCTGTGTTGCTGCGGATAATAGATCACGACGCCCTTGAGCGTGCTGTTGGTATTGAGCGTGATGAACGATGCTCCCTCCTCATTGCCTGCGCCTTCGGTGACGAGGAACGTTGTGCCGTCGTCGGTGGGTTTGGGCAGGCCGCGGTCGCGGAGTCCGTTGTGGGCCGGGACCGATTCCCAGAGGCCCGCCAGCGTCACCGCGTTGGGCACGTTCAGATGGCCCGCGAAAAAGTAGTTGCCGCGAGGGGCCAGGACGGTCCCGCCTTTTGCCTCACCGGCCGCATCGAGAGCTTTTTGGAATGCGGCCGTGTCGTCGGTCTTGCCGTCGCCGGCGGCGCCGAAGTCACGCACGTTATAGACGGTGACCGGGGAGGTTTGCGGCGCATCCTGACCCCGGACCGTGACCGAGGGGAGCAGGGACAACCCGAGGATACAGGCCCCCCGAACGACGAACATTCTTCTGCGCGGAATCTGCAACATTCTCTTCACTCCTATCTCTCGTGGTTCCTATGGCGGCTATGCCTTGACGCCGGGCAGGGGGACCACGTTTTCCTTCGGGATCTCGACCGTGCCCTTTTCGAAGTCCTCCGCGGTCGGCCGCAGCGTTTCATTGTAGTGCTTTGGATTGATCGTCGCGTCCTCCATGATCTCCTTCCACGTGATCTGCTGGCCGGTGTAGGCGGACATGCGTCCCATGATGGCCGTGGCGGAGGATTCCGCGACCGCCCTCGCCTGGTTGACGGGCTTGCCCTTGCTCACGAGGTAGAGCGTGTCCACCTGCTCCTGGATGTGGCTGACCGGCGCCTGGGGCAGATCGGCGGGGATCGGCGACTGCTTGGGTTTGCCTTTGTAGTCGCTGCCCTCCGTGTGACCTTTTTCATAGACGAAATCGTGGCCTACCCAGTTCCAGCAGCCGTTGATCTGGCGACACATGGAATGGATATGCACGCCGTCGCCGTAGTCGTAGTCCACGCTGAAGAAATCGTACATGTCGCCCGCGGGTCGCTGCGAACGACCGCCAAAGCCCACCGCGCTGACCGGAGGCCTGCCGACGAACCAGTTGGCGATGTCGATGTTGTGCACGTGTTGCTCGACGAGATGATCGCCGGAGAGGGCGATCCAGTTTTGCCACGACTTCACGAGGTCTTCGGGCTTCTGGGGATGGATCGGCTCGCGCCAGAACATGTGCCCGATGCAGAACGACACGCGGCCGGCGTAGAGCTTGCCGAGGGCCCCCTCGACCGCGACCGCCTGGTGCGTGTTGATGTACTTCCAGTCGTGCCGCATCTCGGTGCCGGCGGTGATGACGAGCCCTTTTTTCAGGGCCTCCTCGCCTGCGGCGATTACGCGGCGACAGCCCGGCGGGTCCACCGCGGCCGGCTTCTCGATGAACACGTGCTTGCCCGCTTTGACGCAGGCCTCCAAGTGCAGGGGCCGAAACAGCGGCGCTTCGGCCATCAGGACGATCTCGACATCGGTCGCCAGCATGTCATGGTAGCCCGCGGGTCCGCCGAAGCACCGCTCGGGGGGGACGTTGAACTGCTTGCCCGCCGCGACAGCCCGCTCCTTGAAGTAGTCGGATGTCGCGACGATGCGAACGTCGAAACCGAGGATTTTGCCGGCCTCCAGCGCCCCGGCGGCCGCCCCACGGCCCCGCCCGCCGCACCCGATCAAGCCCAGTTTGAACACCCGTCCCTGGGCCCGGGCGGCCGTGCCGAGAATGGCGGGGGCCGCAATCGTCGTTCCTACGGTGGTTCGCACGAAGTCGCGTCGCGATAGCCCGGTTGGCGTGGTCATGGGTGGATCCTTAAAGAGAGGCGTCAAATGCATGTCAGGCTCCAAGCCAATGGAAGCAACAGTTCGATCTGAACTTGGCAGTCATTCTAGCATCCCCGGCCGATATTTCAAGTGCCGGGCAAGGGATGAGACAGATGTCGTTTCCGGCGATTTCGGGCGGTCCTTTTGGATTTGACGGGTCCGGCGGCCGGGACTACAATCACCGCTGTTCAGGTTGGAACCAGGCGAAGGATCCGCCGCCGAAACCGGGTCCAAGTGAATTGAGATGAGGTGAAGGAGCATGAAGGCACAGTCGAACAATCCCAATTTGTCCCGTCGCGGCTTCCTCGCGACCACTGCCTCCGTTGCGGCCCTCGGTGTTCTGGGTTCGGGCTGCTCAAAATCGGAAATCAAGAGCACCACCGACGCCGCATCCAGGATGGTCACGGGCAAGATCCCGGTGGGCGTGCAGGTGTACTCGGTCCGCAAAGTCGCCGAGAAGGACCTGGCCGGCACGTTGGCGGGGATTGCCAAGATGGGCTACGTCGGCGTCGAATTCGCGGGCTACTATGGGCACAGCGCCAAGGACGTCCGCAAGATGCTCGACGACAACGGCCTCGTCTGCTGCGGCACCCACACGCAGTACACCGACCTCGCGGACGACAAGCTGGCCGCGACCCTCGAATTCAACAAGATCTTGGGGAATAAGTACGTCATTGTACCCTGGCTCCAAGGCGATGAGAAGGACATGAAGAACTCCTGGCTCAAGTACGCCGAGCGGTTCAACGTGCTGTCCGAGAAGCTCAAGAAGCAGGGCATGTGGATCGGCTATCACGCCCACGCCCACGACCTGCACCCCCTGGGCGACACGACCTCCTGGGACGTCTTCTTCAGCAACACGAACAAAGACGTCATCATGCAGCTTGACACCGGCAACGCCATGAGCGGCGGCGGCGACCCGGTCGCCATTCTGAAGAGATACCCCGGTCGGGCCGTCACGATTCATCTGAAAGAATACTCCAAGACCAACCCCAAGGCCATGATCGGCGAGGGCGACGTCCAGTGGACCGAGATCTTCAAGCTCTGCAAGACGATCGGCGGCACGAAGTGGTACATCATTGAGGAAGAGAAGGATACCGTCCCGCCGATGGAAGGTATCGAGATCTCACTGAAGAACCTCAAGAAGTTCCGGACGTGAGAAGAAATCAGGAAGGCAAACGGTAGAAAGCAAGGAAGGGAAGAGCATGGCGATCGCCGCCGGCTCTTCCCTTTGCTTTGGTTCTTTACCGAGCTGCCGGGACGAACGGGCACGAATTCCGATGTTTTGCATCGGAAGTTTACCGCTTTGGGGCCATCGGCACGGCGGGGCGATCCGTGACCCCTGATCCGAGACACCGGCCACGGGTCGCCAGGCAGGTGTGCATAGCACGCCGTTCATGCTGCTGGCGAAAAGCGCAAAATCTCCCCGGCCCGCCCGCTTCGGGCGGGATCGAAGTATCCGAAAACCGGATGAGCCAAAATTCCCTTGCAAGACGGTGGTTCTGGCGTGCCGCTCCGGCGGTTGCGACGATCCCCGCAATTCCGTGATGAACCTCTTTTCTTGCCTCTTACTTTTCTTCGCCCAGCGTTTCAACCGTGTGCGTCATGTCGGCCAGATCGAGAATCACGAGATGACTGGAGCCGGTAATCCAGTCGGTCGCTTCGCCGGGGTTGACGATCAACGTCCGGCCTACCTTGCGGATGTCCTGGCGGTGCGTGTGGCCGTAGACGAGCAGGTCGTACACCTGGCTGGCGGCCACCTCCTCGATGTTGTGATGCGTGTGCGTCATGTACACCTTGCGGCCGACCAGTTCGCCCTTGTAGCAGAATTCGTGGATCTCGCCGCCGAAACCTTCGATCGTCTGTCGCAGGAACAGCTTCTCCCCGTCGTTGTTGCCGTAGACTGCGATGAATTTCGCGATCTTGAGCTTCGCGAAGGTCTTGGTGACAAACGGCGCGACGATGTCCCCGGCGTGCAGCACATATTCGACCTTATGCCGGGCGAAAATTTCTACGGCTTGAGCAACATTGCGATGATGGTCGTGCGTATCCGAGATGATTCCAATCCGCATATCATGCTCCTACTGCTAGTCGCCAATATATAGCACTGGATCGCTTTGAAACGTCGCGGCGAATTCCCGCGTTGCGCCGCTTTCGGCAAACTCGGCGGGTGGGGCCTGTCCGGAGATCGGATGCATCCATTCCACAGCGAACTTGTCCCTTGCCGTCGGCAAAATACCGCGGGTTCTCCCGAGACACCTGAAGCGGCCCGCTCGCAGACGCTGCGTTTGAGGACGAAACCAGATGCCCGAAGAACACAAGAAGCGACGAGATTCCGAGCCTGACAGGGGCTCTCCGATTGTCGGCCGGTTTGAACATACGATGATCTCCCATGATTGTCTGTGATAGGTGTTCTCGGGTGAATGATACGGCTGTCGAAGCCGCTACGCAATGGGGAGAGTCCGATCCAGTCGGTGATGGGTGTGACCGGATTCTCTGGCAGGCCCATGCGGAGAAATCGGCCATGTGCCAGAGTAAATCAGCCATACCCACAGTGGTCGTAACGGCAGATTTCAAACGTGCCCCTCCCAAGACGCCGAAGACAATGCCATACGGCGTCACTACGAACGGGCTACTCGAATGTCGGTTTGGACGGAAGCTTGCTTTGCGGGGCGGTTGTTGTTACGATGGTGGTATGTGAGGCGGATACGGCGTCTGGATTGAGGAGTACGACCATGCGTGAACGAAGGGCATTTACTCTGATTGAACTGCTCGTGGTGATCGCGATCATCGCCATTCTGATGGCGGTTCTCATGCCCGCCCTGTCGCGGGTCCGCACCCAGGCGAGGGGTGTCGCCTGCAAGTCCAACCTGCACCAGTGGGGCCTGATCTTCGCGATGTACACCGATGAGAACAACGGTAAGTTCTACAGCGGCCTGGTCAAGAACTCCGAAGCCGGGGTCGCCAACGGCGAATGGTGGCGCGAGACCATGGTGCCGCTGTCGAAGAACAAGAAGATGTGGTTGTGTCCCACCGCGTTCAAAAATCGATCGACCGCTGCGGTTACCGAGAGCCGCCCCGCTCGGCATCCGTTCGATGCTTGGGCGGTGCCCGCTTCTCAGGGCGGCGACGAGGGCAGCTATGCTCCCAACGGGTGGATGTGCAACATCCCCGCCGGACGCGACAGCATGTGGGGCCGGGGTCCGGCAGCGAATTACTGGCGGACCCCTCAGGTCAAGGGGGCCGACAACGTCCCGGTTTTCACCGAGGGCTGGTGGGTGGACGGCTGGCCCCGCGACACCGATGTCCCCTGCCCCCAGGGGGACACGACCCCGACTCTCAGCAGCGACGAGATGCAGCGGTTGTGCGTCAATCGCCATGGCGGCGCCCAGTTCTGCTTGTTTGCCGACTGGTCCGTCCGCAAGGTTGCGCTCAAGCAGCTTTGGACGCTCAAGTGGCACAAGACGTTCAACACGAACAACAAGTGGACCCGCGCCGGCGGCGTCACGCCCGACCAGTGGCCGAAGTGGATGGCCGGGATGAAGGACGAATTCTGACACTCCGATGAGACGACGCAGCGAACGGACGAATGTGGCATCGTTTGGCCACGGTGATGCTGAATGAGCGGACCAGATGACCACACCCCGCCATTTAATGGGCTCCTTTCCGTCGGAGGTCGCACAACGGTGGCAAAGAATTCCTCGCTACACACGGGAACGGATCCTCGCGAATGTCTGGTGCGGACAGTGCCTTAGATCCGTCATCATGGCTCTGGAGATGGCGGGGATGGTGGGGAACAACCTCATTCTTCGCGACAAGTGTCAGGACCGCAGCGGAAACGTCTGCAGAGTGGTCGAACCAAACCCAAATTGAGAGAACATCAAGCCACCGGGGCCTCTGCCCCTGGACTGGATTCCCAAACGCGATTCATTGCGTTTGGGAAGTCGACCTGGCATTTTTCACCTTTCGCCAATGGCAGGATGGAGGACGGCTCGGAGAGTGATCCACCGATACCTCTCATCGTCTTGGTGTCTGTGTTGGCGGGGTAGCGACGATTCATCGCGGAGAATTGGTCCTTTTGAAGTGGGCGCGGAGGCGGAAAGTCGGTAGAATCCCTCGAAGGTCAAGGGCGTGATGATTGGGAGTTGTTGACAGTTGTCGCCAATCATCAATCGTCAATAGTCAATTGCAAAGAGGAGATTGCCATGTCACACAACCACTCCCACCTCTCGCGGCGAGCATTCCTGGGCACGGCGGCGGTTCTCGCTGCGCCGTACATCGTGCCGGCTTCGGTGTTCGGCCGCAACGGGGCCGTTCCGCCGAGCGAACGGATCATTCTGGGCGGCATCGGAATCGGCAACCGGGGCTCGCATGTACTGAACTGGATGTTGCCGGAACCCGACGTTCAGTTCGTCGCCACCTGCGACCCGCAGAAAGCGCGTCGCGAGAAAGTCAAGCAGATGGTGGACACCCGCTACGGCAACAGCGACTGCGCCCTTTATGCCGACATCCGCGAGTTCCTGGCCGTACGCACCGATATCGACGCGGTCTTGAGCACCACCGGCGACCGCTGGCACGCGCTGGCGGCGATCATGGCGATGCGGGCGGGCAAGGACGTATATTCGGAGAAACCTTCGGCCATGACCATCGCGGAGGGCCAGGCGGTGGTCGAAACCGCCCGGCGTCATCGTCGCGTTTATCAGAGCGGCATTCAGCGGCTCAGCGAGGGCAATTTCACCTTTGCCAACGAACTGTTGCGGCTCGGTTATCTTGGCACGGTCCACACGGTCCGTGCGCACATCGCCCCGTGGGACGCCGCGGAGATGCGTCACGA
>JAGPGT010000012.1:4769-11353 GCA_018055905.1 Phycisphaerae bacterium | reverse complement strand
AACCCCGTAATGATGCACCGAACGATGTCCACCGTCCATGCGGCCAACATCTGTATGTGGCTCAAACGTGACCTGAAATTCGACCCGACCAAGGAAGAGTTCGTCAACGACGCCGAGGCCAACCGTTTCCGTTCGCGTGCGATGCGTGAGCCCTGGACGATTTGAGCCGTCTGAAAGAGAAAAGACGATTGAAGGTGGAGCAAGCTCCACTTTACCGAGGAGACTGATAATGTCAAGATCACGAACACGCTTTATACTGATTGCGGCGATTCTGTTGGCCTGCGCCGGGCAAGCGTTCGCGCAAACCGTAGCATCGAAAGCCGACGAGCCCAGGCTGATCGCCCTAGTGAAGGATTCCGGGGCCCCCCTGAAGGCCAGGATCGATGCCTGCCGTCAGCTTGGGATCATCGGCGGCAAAGATTCCATCGGTCCGCTGGCGGCGCTGCTGGGCGACGAACAACTGTCGCACAACGCCCGCTACGCTTTGCAGATGAATCCTGATCCCGCCGTGGACGAAGCGCTGCGCAACGCGCTCGACACGGTCAAGGGCAAGCCACTGGTCGGAGTTATCCACACGATCGGGTATCGTCGTGACGCCAAAGCGGTCGCTGCGCTGGCTTCGTTGGTCACCAGCGGAAGTCCTGTCGTGGCGGGGGCTGCGGCGCGGGCCCTGGGCGATATCGGCAACGCCGAAGCGGCCCAGGCCCTCGAGCAGGCGAGATCAAAGGTCCCCGCCGAATGCAGGCTCGACGTCTACGAGGGGCTCCTTCGCTGTGCCGAGACGCTGGCCTCCGAGGGCCGCAGGCAGGCCGCCCTGGAGATCTACGATCGGCTGTACAAGCTGGACGCTCCTCATCAGGTTCGCGGCGGAGCCTTGCGGGCGGCGATTCTCACCCGCCAGGCGGCAAATCGCCAGAAGCTGCTTCAAGAGCACCTGGGCAATCAGGACTACATCCTGTTCTCCGCAGCCGTCGAGGCGTCTCACCAGATGCGAAGCGCCAGGGCGACCACGATCCTGACCGATGCAATGAAGACCCTGGATGCCGACCGAAAGATCCTTGTGATCCAGGCACTGGGTGTGCGTGGCGACAAAGGCGCCACGCCGGCCCTGCTCGACGCGGCCAAAACCGGCGATTCGCGCGTTCGCGTCGCGGCGATCCAGACACTGACGGAACTGGCGGATGCCTCCGCAGTGCCTGTTCTGGTCCAGTTGATCGACGACAGCGAGCGCGAAATCGCCAAGGCGGCCCTGGACGGCCTAGCGGCTTTTCCTGGAAAGGAGGCCGACGACGTGGTGATGAAGATGTTCGCGGGAACAAATCCGGACAAACAGCGATTGGCTCTCGATTTGATGGGTCGTAGGCGGATGAAGAGCGGATTACCCGTTCTTGTGCAGGCGGCCGGCAACGCCCAGTCGTCGGTTCGAGCCGGCGCGATTCGGATGATCGGTGACTTGGGCGGTCCCGAGCAGTTGCCTGTGATATTCGAGTTGCTCGACGGAGCGAAGGAATCGCAAGACCTCACGGCGGTGGAGGGTGCAATGACCGCGATTTGCCTCAAGGCGGTCGACTCGAAAGCCCAGGCCGAGAAGCTGATCGACCGGCTCGGTAAGTCTCAACCCGCTCAGAAGGCGGCGATTCTTCGTGTGCTCGGCGCGATTGGCGGGCCCGACGCACTGCAGGCGGTGCATGCCAACGCCAAGAGCGACAACGCCGACGTGCGTTCTGCGGCGGTCCGCGCCCTGGGTACCTGGAAGACCACCGACGCGGCCCCCATCCTGCTGGCGATGGCCAAGGAAACGACCAGCGCTTCGGAAAAAACGCTGTTTCTTCGCGGATACCTCAATTTGGCTGCTCGCAGCGATCTGTCGGTCGAGGACCGCCTGACCATGTGCCGGCAGGCCTCGGGTCTGATCGAGCGGGACGAAGAGAGGCTGCTGCTGGTCGGCACGCTGGGCAATATCGATTCGCCCGACGCGGTGGCGCTGATCACGCCGTACATGGACGCCGCTGCGACTCGCCAGGAGGCGGCGCTGGCGATCGTGAAGGTGGCCGAGAAACTGCTTGGCGGGAACGAGCCTGCTCCCTTTGCGGCCAAGCTGATCCCCTCGATCGAGAAGGCGGCGCAGGCAGCTTCCGATGAGAAACTCGCCGGTCGCGCCAAGGCCGTTCTGGAGAAGGCCAAGAGCAAGGCCACAGCACAGTAGTTGTTGCCGAGTCGGGAGATCGGACGGGTGGCGCTGCGGTTTTTCCGTGACGCCGCCCGTTTTTTTGTAGGAGGGGTTGGTGCCCGACGTCGAATCAGCGGGTTGTGGGGTAGAGAATCGATCTGCATTTTCCCAGCGTCGCGGAGACGTCGGACGGTCTTCCACGGGGGGAAACCATCCAGCACATCCACGACACGCAAACCTTCTTTCGTGATTGCGTCCTTTCGGTGATTGCGTCCGACTGTTGAAATCGGGCGGTTGGCTAGGACTGTGCCTCTGACGCAAGGGCGATGCAAGAGAGCCGGCTTGCGATCCACTCGTCCCGGAGATTTGCGAAACGATATTGTGCTCGTCCATGTTGACCCAAGGCAGAAAGCTCCATCGCTTCGTCGATTCGTTCCAGTGGATGAAAAAGGGTTACCGCCGGGGGATGATGGCTTACGGCAGGATGGACGCTCTGAAATCTGAACAGCGTCCTATAAGGGTTTGGATTTTGGGCGGTCTGAGAGCTGTGGGTCTGCCTGTGGCCAAAAATGGCAGAAAAGGGCCTGAAGAATGCCATGTGGCCGGTCACAGGCCCGACTGTTCCCAAATCCCCTAATCCTCTTGATGTTCGGCGGTCGATTCCTATAATATAAAGTTCGACTTCCCGCCTATGGTTTTGCCGCAGTGTGTTATCCAGGGGGAGTCGTATGCGTGGTAGGAGTTGTTTTCGTGAACGATGAAACCTTACAGTTGCTCTGGGATGCACTGGAGCGAACCGAAGGGGAGATTCCATGGCCTGCGATGGGGGCCTTTGCCGATGCGTTGGTCGATGAGCCGGCGATAATGGATCGGCTTTTCAATGCGTACGACGAGGCTCGCGATGCCGTTCAGGAGAAAGCCTGTTATACCCATCTTTATGTGCCGGCCATCTTTGCCTTGGCTGCGCCCAGGTTGCCCGAGTCCCGGCGTCAAGAGATCGGCGAATTCCTGATCGCTCGACTGGTGGAAGCAGGCGAGCAGGAGGACTACCTGATGACGGAAGTCCTAGCCGCGGCGTGTGGGACGATGGGTCCGGTAATCCTGCCTTTGGTCTTCGGTGTGGTGATCGACGAAGCCAGCTCGTCCAACGCCTGGGATCACCTCTGGGGGCTGACGAAACTGGCGATCGGTTCCGATTCCTCCCTGCGGGACACCGTCGTCGCAGCGTGCGTCTCTCTGCTTGAGCGAATCGGCTCGGATGAGATCGAATGCGAGCGGGGCGTGGAGGCGGCGAAAACACTGGCTTTGCTGGGGCAGGCTGAGCATATCGATTTGCTTCGTCGTCTGGAGCTCCAATCGCGATGGACCCTGGCGTACGCCGACTATCGTCGCGCGCGACGGGCCCTTGAAGAACATAGAGACAATCCCTTGCCACAAGAGCTCTGGGAGTTGCCCGTGCGGGACTGGTTTTCGCCTCGGTGGCAGAGGACCCGCGATTGGCTGATCATGCGGGACTGCGGCACACGAAACTGGGAGGCCATGCAAGCGACCTACGCCACCGAGCCGTTCGCTTTGCCGATCCCGATCGTCGAACACTCGTCCAAATCGGGCCGCAAGGAACCTCATCGCGCGACCGCCCCGTAACATCGACGTTTTGCAGGCATTGCAGGTTCGACACAGGTATACCGGTCGAACGAACAAGCACCTTGCGCCCTTCTCCACAAGATTGTGGGCTGAGGGATGAGCCAAAAATATGCCCCAACAGAAAGGGCAGGGCGCCAGGGGGACGCCCTGCCCTGAACTGTCGAAACCGCCATGTTCTCGGAGGTCGGTCTCGGGGACGGACACTCCGGCCTGGCCTGTTTCTCGGTCCTTCTTCTCAGAAGGGTTTGTGCAACGGCACGGTCTGACCGGCCAATCCTGCGACTTCTTCGGCCGACAGAGCCCGGTTGTAAATCCGCACGTCGTCGATCATCCCACGCCAGAAGTAGTCCGGGGCCAACTCATTGCGGCCGGCGCCGATCCGCAACGGCCGCTGTTTGTTGGTGACCAGCAGGGAGGTTCCCTGCGCGGCCAGACGACCGTTGAGGTAAAGCATCTTCTGACCGTCGACGAAGGTGGCGGTCACGTGGACCCACTCGTCCAATTGCGCCGCGGGACCGGCGGTGCCGTTCCAGCCGGAGGCGCCGGTGCCGGTCCAGAACTGCCATGTGTTGGTCGGGGTGACATAGAGGATGTATCCGCTCTGCGGGGGCTCGTCGCGCGAGGAGATCGGCGAACGATAATTCGCCCCGGCGGAATCCGGATAGGCCCAGCAGCTCACGGTGAACGTCTCAGGATTGAGGGCCGCGTTGTACGGAACTTCCACCAGGTCGCCGCTGCCGTCGGTGTACAGGACCTGCCCACGGGCCGGATCGCTCATGATTTTGGCGTCGCCTAGAGCGGTGCCATGATTGGCGCCGACCGCATCACGCATGTCGCCGTCGAACTTGTACTGGGCCACCAACCCGGTTGCCGCCGGAGGGACGGGAACGGTGAACTCCGGAGTCCTCGGATACAGGCGGATGTCGTCGATGTACAAGATGCCGGTGGCGCCGGCGCCCTCGATTCCGATGGTCAGCGAGGTGATCTTCGCCAGGTTCGTGGCGACTTTGGACAGATCGACATTCCACGGCAGCCACTGGAGCGTCGCGATGTCACCCGCCGGCCCGTCATAGGGGACCTTGACGTTGTTGATCTTGAGGTACAGTTGTCCCTTGTTGCCTGCGGCGCCGCAGAAGTACAGAGACAGGCTCTTGATGCCGCTGACCGTCCAGTTCTGGTCCAGGGTGATCGTGGCCTCGGAGTTCGCCATGCTCGTGTTGTCGTACGTGATGGGCATGGATTGCCCGGTGCCGCGAACGATCGTCTTCTCGGCGAACGGCGCCTGCATGTACCCGACCTGAGAACCGCTCTTGCCGGTGGTCAGGCCGTCGATCCAGGCTTCATAGATACGGCTGCCTTCGTCGTCGGTGTAGCTCTCCATGTCATCGACGACCAGGAAACTCTGGACGGTGAAGTTCCAGACTTCGCCTTCATACGTTCCACTGTCGCCCACCTCGTCCACTCTCCAGTAGTAGGTGGCGCCCAAGTTCATCGTAGGGGGTGTGTAGCTGTGGTCGGCGACTGTTACCACCGGCGCCGAACCATCGGCCACGGCAGCCTGATCGTTGCTGAAGTAGACCTTGTGCGAGGTGGCTTCGCGACCGGGCCGCCAGTTCAGAGAGGCCGTCAGAGCCACGTTCGACGCGCCGTCGGCCGGCTGCGGCTGACGAGCTTGGACCGGGATGGAGTAGAATCGAACTTCGCTCAAACCAGCCTGCTGCGCGATCCCGCCCCAGTTGCTGTTGATCGTCAGCTTGACGAATTTGGCGGTGACGCCGCCGAAATCGACGGTGGTGTTGGCCTTGTAGTCGGCCGCGCCCGGCGCTCGGGCGAACTCCGGAACACCCTCCAGGGTCGTCCAGGTCTGGCCGTCGAGGGAGTACTCGATCGTGACGTCCTTGGCGCCGAAGCCTAGGAATGTTTCGATCACTTGGTTGGAGTTCCAGACCAGCAGTTTGTCGAACTTGTAGGCCTGGTCGAACTCGTATTGGATCCAGTGCGGCTGGGTGTTTCCGCTGGTCCACATCTGGGTTGCCTCGGTGCTGTGACCGTCGTTGGGGTTGAGGCCCACGCCGTTGATCGTCTTTTCAGGACCCATGTTGGCGCCCGAAGAGGACGCGGTGGCTGCGATCGGTTGGACCGGATAGGAGAACGGTTCGACGGTAAAGGACCAGACCGAGCCTTTGAAGATCGTATTGTCGGGAGCCGCGTTGACCTCGTCGATCCGCCAGAAGTAGGTCTGGCCATAATCCAGCAACCCGTCCGGATCGTACTGGGCGTCCGCTTGGCCTTGGCTGACGAGGACGCTTCCCGGATTGGTCCTGCTGGCGTCGTTGACGTCGGCAAACGAGGTGCCCAAATAAACGTCATGCGAAGCGGCCAATTCCCCCGGCATCCACGTCAACACGGCGTCCGCCGGCACATCCGTCGCCTCGTCTTCCGGGCTGGGCTCGCTCGCCAGTTCGGGACCCGTACCACGCATGGCGTCCATCACCTCCTGCGCAGTCAGAACGTGGTCGTACACCCGGACATCGTCGATCATGCCGACACACCACTGGTTCCAGTGATTGTGGCCGATTTCGAAGGATGCAGTACCGCCCGCCAGGGCGCTGGCGGCCACTGTATCCGTCGCAACGCCGTTGACATAGAACACGCAACCGGTCGCTTGGCCAGGCGCAAAGGTGACCGCTACATGCTGCCACGTGTTCAACTGCAGGATCGAGTTGGTCCCATTGTGATCCCGAACGCCGGGTGTGGTGAAACGCAGATA
>JAGPGT010000012.1:0-4669 GCA_018055905.1 Phycisphaerae bacterium | reverse complement strand
TGACGCTAGTTTCAGATCGAAAGGAGAACACGCAAATGGCAGCAAAGATTTACTATGAGAACGATGCTCCGATCGCCCCGCTTCAGGGCAAGAAGGTGGCGGTGATCGGTTATGGTTCGCAGGGGCACGCGCACAGCCTGAACCTGCGGGATAGCGGGATTGAGGTGGCGGTGGCGGAACTGCCGGGAACGCCCAATTTCAAGCTGGCGACCGAGCACGGTTTCAAGCCGGCAGACATCAAGACCGCGATCACCGGGGCGGCGCTGATCATTGTGACGCTGCCGGACGAGGTACAGGCCAAGGTGTACGAGAGCCAGATCGCTCCGAACCTCAAGGCCGGGCAGACCTTGGGTTTCTGCCACGGGTTCAACATCCACTTCAAATACATCGTTCCCTCCAAGGACATCAACGTTGTCATGATCGCACCGAAGGGGCCGGGTCACCTGGTTCGCAGCGAGTTCCAGAAGGGCGGCGGCGTTCCCTGTCTGGTCGCGGTCCAGCAGGACGCCACCGGCACCGCCAAGCAGATTGCCCTGGCGTGGGGCCACGGCATCGGCGGCGCCCGCGCCGGCATCCTCGAAACCACCTACAAGGAGGAGACCGAGACCGACCTGTTCGGCGAGCAGGTGGTCCTCTGCGGCGGCCTCAGTGCCCTGATCAAAGCCGGCTTCGAAACCCTCGTCAACGCCGGATATCAGCCTGAGATCGCCTATTTCGAGACCGTTCACGAGGTCAAGCTGATCGTGGACCTGATCTATCAAGGCGGCCTGAGCTACATGCGGTACAGCATCAGCAACACCGCCGAGTACGGCGACCTGACCCGCGGCCCGCGGATTGTCACCGAGCAGACCAAGGCCGAAATGAAAAAGATCCTTGGCGAGATCACTTCGGGGCAGTTTGCCAAGGAGTGGGTCCATGAGTACCAGACCGGTCTGAAGAACTTCAACGCCCTGTATGAGAAAGATCACCAAAGCCAGGTCGAAACGGTCGGCCGCAAGCTACGCAAGATGATGAAGTGGATCGATTCCAAGGAAGTCTAGGGCTATTTTCGATAGATGATTCGCTGTTCATGATTTGGTAAATGCCGGCGCCCTGGGTTGGCGAAACCGACTCGTAAGTTGTCAATCGTGATTAGTCATGGTGGGAAGGAGAGCCCTATGATCGTCGACGCCTTGCATGAGGCGAGCCCGGGAGTTCGCGTCGCGCGCGTCACGCTGCTCATGGCGGCTCTCCTTTTCGCTTTCACGTTCCCCGGTTGCGGCGGCCGCGCGTATCTCTCGCCTAAACTGCCGTACCACCAGCTCTCCATCCCGTACGCCGTGACGCAGATCGGCCGCAGCACGTCGTTGGAGGTTCTCAACGTCGCCCGTGACAAGGCCTACCAGTTCGATCCCAAGCAGGTCGAGCAGGCCCTGCTCACTCAAGGCGATACAGTCATAGCCTATTCCGGCCGCAGCGTCGACACCCGTAAGACCTGGCTCAATCTGGTTGCCTTCGACGAGTACCGGATGACTGCCCGCCGCAAGTATTTCTTCTGTATCGACGAGCAGGCCGAGCGGGCGCCGGACGATTCCAGGAAGCTGCTCTTTCCGCCGTACAAGGGGATTCTCTTCGACGCCCAATTTGTGATCGACTCGGAGGTCCTCACGACTCCCTATGCGACCGAAGAGGCCCAGCGGATCGCGATCCTCCAGTGGCTGGCCGGCCGGCTCGAGCGGGACGTTGTCGCTCTTGTGGGTGACGCCAAGCATCCGGTTCAGGGCAGTGACGCAGTCACTCTCTCGGGCATGATGGCCAACCAGGTTTTCCAGGGGGTCCTGGTCCAATTGGACAAATCCCCCGGCTTGGCCAAAAGCCTCGCCGAGGAGCGGGGCGTTGCTTTTCCGCACATCAGTCTCGGTGAGGGCCGGATTCGCCTGGTGACGCAAAACGACCTCGGCACGGTCCAGGTTCGTGTCAACTTCCCCATGGTCCCGTCCAGGTAGCGAGATCTTTGCGACCGCCGCGGTCGATTTCGTCTGCCAACCCATTGAATCGTGTTTCCGGGGATGATATTCTGATATTCCACAGCCTGAACGCCGATTACGTCAAGCAGGCTTCAGTGCGCGGGGCGTGGCGGTGATGAGACTTGGAAAGGGCAACACATGACGACTCGCGAGAAACACGCGCCTGCAAGAACGAACCCCATTTCACGTCGAGACTTGCTCCAGGGCGGATTGATCGCGACGGCCTGTACCATCGTGCCGCGACATGTTCTGGGCGGTCAGGGGAACGTGCCGCCCAGCGAAAAACTCAACATCGCCGGCGTCGGCATCGGAGGCCAGGGGGCCGGCGACTTGAACGACGTCCGCAGCGAGAACATCGTCGCTCTGTGCGACGTGGACTTCAGCTACGCGGCCCGCACGTTCAAACAGTACCCTAAGGCCAGGCAATACAAGGATTTTCGCGTGATGTTCGAGAAGGAAAAGGGCATCGACGCCGTGGTCGTGGGGACGCCCGATCACACTCATGCGGTCGTGAGCATGATGGCGATCCAGCTCGGCAAGCACGTGTACTGTGAAAAACCGTTGACGCGAACCGTGTATGAGGCGCGGGCCCTGGCCCAGGCGGCGCGTCAGGCCAAGGTCGCGACCCAGATGGGTAACCAAGGGATGGCCTTCGAAGGCAATCGCCTGATCAACGAGTGGATCTGGGACGGCGCGATCGGAGTGGTACGGGAGGTCCACTGCTGGTCCGACCGGCCCACGCACAGCGGCAAACCCCCTCTGTACTGGGCCCAAGGCATCGAGAGGCCCAAGGACACGCCGAAGGTTCCCGAAACGCTGGACTGGGATTTGTGGCTGGGGCCTGCGCCGTATCGGCCGTATCATCCTGCCTATGCGCCCTTCGCCTGGCGGGGCTGGTGGGATTTCGGTTCCGGCGGCCTGGGCGACATGGGGATTCACAACCTGGCGCCCGCGTGGTCGGCGTTGAAGCTAGAAGCGCCGACCAGCGTGCATGCCAGCTCGACGTTGGTCAACAACGAGACCCTGCCTCTGGCCTCAACGGTGCACTACGAGTTCCCCGCGCGGGGCGACATGCCGGCGGTGACGCTTCACTGGTACGATGGCGGGATCATCCCGGCCCGTCCACCGGAACTGGAGGATGATCGAGAACTGTCACGCGAGGACGGGCTGATCTTTGTGGGCGACAAGGGTACGTTGTATGTCGAAGGTTGGGGCGGCAACAGTCCTCGCCTGATCCCGGAATCGAAGATGCGCCAGTACAAGAGGCCTGCCAAAACGCTACCCCGTTCGATCGGCCACCACGCAGAGTGGATCAAGGCCTGCAAGGAAGGCACGCCCACGCGGTCGAACTTCGCGGACTTCGCGGGCCCGTTGACTGAGGCGGTGCTCCTGGGCACGGTCTGCGTCCGCCTGGGCGGCGGTAAGCTCCTCTGGGACAGCAAGAACTTCAAAGTGACCAACTCCTCGCAGGCAAACCAGCTTCTGCACTACGAGTACCGCAAAGGTTGGTCTTTGTGATAGTTCCCTAGGTTCTATCGGTCCCATTCGTCCCATTCAAGGAGAATCGCAACCATGGCCAACAACGGCAAAGTGAAAGTCGGCATCATCGGCTCGGGTTTCGAGGCGGACATCCACGCGGAGTCGTTTCGACTGATGCCGGACGAAGCAGAGGTCGTCGCGGTCGCTTCGCCCACGCCAGGCAACGCCCAGAAGCTGGCCAAGCGATACGGCATCCCGCGGTTCTTCACGGACTATCGCCAGATGCTCACCGAGAAGGACATCGAGATGGTGACGATCACCGCGCCAAATTTCCTGCACGCGCAGATGACCGTCGATATCGCCCAAGCGGGCAAACACGTGGTTTGCGAAAAGCCCCTGTGCATGACGCTCGAAGAGGCCGATCAGATGATCGACGTGTGCCGGGCCAAAGGCGTGCTGCTGATGTACGCGGAGGAACTGTTCTTCACGCCCAAGTACGTCAAGGCCAAGCAGATGGCCGACCAGGGTGCGTTTGGCAAGGTGTACCTGGTCAAGCAGAGCGAGAAGCATTTCGGTCCCCATGCGGACTGGTTTTGGGATGTCCAGAAGTCCGGCGGCGGTGTCTTCATGGACATGGGTTGTCACGGCATCGCCTTCTGTCACTGGTTCTTGGGCCGACCGAAGATTAAATCGGTCTACTGCCAGATGGGCACCTACGTCCACAAGGACGAAACCGACGGCGAGGACAACTCGATCTGCATCCTGGAGTTCGAGAACGACGCGGTCGGTGTGGTCGAGGATAGCTGGGCCCGACGGGGCGGGATGGACGACTGCATCGAGGTCTACGGCGAAGGCGGCGTGACCTACGCCGACCTGCACATGGGCAACGCGCTGCCGACCTACAGCGAGTACGGCTACGGATACGCGGTGGAAAAGGCCCCGACCACGCAAGGCTGGAGCTACCCGGTCTTCGAGGAACTCTGGAATTATGGCTTCCCCCAGGAGATGCACCACTTCGCGAGATGCGTGCGAGGCAAGGAAGAGCCTCAGGCCACCGGCGAGGACGGCCGGCTCGTACAAGAGGTCTTATGCGCTGGCTACCAGTCTGCTGGGCTCGGCAAGAAGATCGAGCTGCCATTCCGGCCCAAAGGCGTCCAGCGACCCATCGACCTGTGGTTCAAGCC
>JAGPGT010000179.1 GCA_018055905.1 Phycisphaerae bacterium | reverse complement strand
CGGATCACTCTGCAAAAAACTTGACAGGGGCAGTGTGTTTCTATAGGATGACCCGGTTCCTATTTGGTGTCTAGTGGGGAGATCGTTATGGCTGCTATTCAGCCGCGGATCAGTGTCGAATATAAAGATGAGGCTACAATCGTGGCCTTCACGGATGAGAAGATCCTCGAAGAGACCGACGTACGGGCCTTGCGGGAGGCCGTCGAATCCGTCGTCGAGCAGGCACCCGGAATTCGCCTGGTGCTGGATTTCCGTCATGTCAAGTTTTTGTCTTCGGCCGTGCTGGGATTGTTGATCCGGATTAGCAAACGGGTCTATGAACAGGAAGGCCAATTGCGATTGTGCAACATTCATCCGGGGATTCATGAAGTGTTCAAGATCACCCGATTGACCAACGTATTCGAAATCTATGAGGATGTGGAAAGTGCGGCTCGCAGTTTTTCCGAACGGCACTAGGCCTCGATTCTTTGCCCGGAAAGGCTCTTGACGCAGGATTTGAACCCGGTTCAGGCGGTCTTACGCAAGGGCTTCTTGGCCTGGGGCGATTACACAAGAAGGTAGACCATATTATGGCGGCTGAATCGCCGGTGAAATGTACGCTTGTGGTCGAGAGTCAACCGTCGGCTTTGAATCGGCCTTGCCGCCAGATTCTGTCGGCGCTCGACGCCAAAGGGTTTACGCAGGATGATATTTTTGCCGTGCATTTGGCCTTGGAGGAGGCCTTCCTCAACGCCGTCAAGCACGGTAACAAAATGGACGCCACCAAGAAGGTCAAGGTCGAATACACTGTCGATGCAGAGAAGGTGGAAATCTGCATCACCGACGAAGGGGAGGGCTTCGACCCCGGTACGATCCCGGATCCGCGTGTTGGGGAGAATTTATACCGTCCGGAGGGACGCGGCCTGTTGTTGATCAGTTCCTACATGCACGATGTGAAGTACACCGAGCGGGGTACCTGTCTGAGGATGATCCGGTACAAAGGCCGACCCATCCCCGAACCCGGAAAGACTTCCGTCGAGTGATTCTTGGGTCGGTGGGTTCCTTGCCGGTCCGATAAACAAAGAACCAAGACCGGTTCACGTGCGGCGTTCCTTGGAAAACCGTCGATTTCCCCTCGGTGTTGCGCTGTGGACAAAGCTCGCCTCTTTTTCTGCCGAAGTTCTTTCCGTGGCTTTTGTTTGATGGCAGTAAAGGAGCCCGGAATGGATCTGTGCAATACGAGTGTACCGCAAACATGTTCTTTGAACGAACGAATTGCCTGGGAAGTCTTCGATGTTCTCCCGGAACAGGGGCCGATCCTGGTGATTTTCGATGCGGAGGGCGAGCGATGGATCAGTCACCCAGAAGAATTTGCCGCCTTAGGCGTCGAGGAGTCCGTATTGAAGGATCTTCGAGCCAAAGTTGACGACGGCGCCGAGCCCGTCATTACGCAGATCGGGGACACGAGTGTAACCTTCGCCCAATTGGCAACCGATCAAACCGACTACGGGTATGTCGCGGTACTTTTACCGGGGTGTACGCCGGAGTCTACGCTTACCCACATCGATTTGGTCGAAGCGTTGCTTAGCCAAATCTCGCTGATCGCGCGGCTGGTCGAGAAAACCGCCTCCCTGACCCTAGGGCAGGTGAATCACTACACGGGGTTGGCGTCTTCCTTGAATTGACCGGTTGTTCCGCCACATTTCTCCGCCTTGTCATTTCTTGCGACCGTCCCCGACCTCAGGCGGGGCGGCTGTTCTCTTGATATCCGTGGGGTCTGTTGCCGGCATTTTCCGAGATCGTCGAGGAGATTCGGCCGCCGAGGTCGTCGTCGATGCGTTGCCGCTGCCTCGTGGGCACATTTTTGCCCCAGAAAGGGAAAAAACTTGCCAACGGCCCTGAAAATCGTTTAGATTGCATGGTTCTTATTATGCATATGAAAAATGCCCATGGCGGGCCAGACAAGAAGGGTTGATCGACAGTATGCTGACACAAGAGGAAAAAGGGAGCATTATCGGGGATTATAAGGTACACGAAGGGGACACCGGTTCCCCGGAAGTCCAGATCGCGCTGCTGACCAGACGAATCAATGATCTGACGGAGCACCTGAAGGAACATCCCAAGGATCATTCCTCCCGACGTGGTCTGCTTAAAATGGTCGGCACCCGCTCGGCACTACTCAAGTACGTTCGAGATCGGGATCTCAAGCGGTATCAGACGGTCATCGCACGCCTCGGATTGCGGAAATAACCCGAAATTTCCCTCAGGTGTGGACGCTGCGCTGGGGGTCCGCTCTGGTGATGGCGGCAGTGGACGGGAACATCCCATGAGAATGCGGTTGCATATAAGCCATTGAAGGAATTTGAGTTATGGCAGGTGTTTTTACGGTTTCAAGAGAGATCGGGGGCCGGACGCTGAAGATCGAGACCGGGCGGATTGCTCGGCAGGCCCACGGTTCTGTCGTGGTTACATACGGGGAAACCATGGTGTTGGTCGCGGCAGTAGTGGCCCCCCCGAGAGGCGAGGATGTGGATTTTTTCCCCCTGAGCGTCGATTACCGCGAGAGAATCAGCGCCGCGGGTAAATTTCCCGGCGGTTTCATCAAACGAGAGGGACGACCCAGCACCAAGGAGATTCTGACCGCTCGGAACATCGATCGGCCCATCCGACCGCTGTTCCCGGATGGGTATTTCAACGAAGTCCAGATCATGGCTACGGTGCTCAGCGCCGACCGGGATAATGACCCCGATGTTCCGGCGATGATCGGCGCCAGCGCCGCTCTGTGCATCAGCAAAATCCCGTTTCAGGGGCCACTCGGCGCATGCCGGATCGGGCGTGTCGACGGTCAGTTTGTCGTCAATCCGACGTATGCCCAGCTTGAAAGCAGCGATCTGAACATGCTGATCGGGGGCCGCAAGGAAGCCATCAACATGATCGAGGTCGGTGCCAAGGAGTTGCCGGAGGATGTGATTGCCGCGGGTGTTCTGAAGGCGCATGAGGTCATCCAAGACGTCATCGCCATGATTGAGGAGCTCCAGGCCAAGGTGGCGCCGGAAAAGGAGTTGACGCTCATCGAGCTCGATCGTTCGTTGTATGACAAGGTCAAGGCGGATATCTACGATCGCCTGGTGGTGACCAAAACCATCAGCGGAAAGCAGGAACGCAATAATGCGGTCAATGCGCTTTTTGAAGAGGTCCGCACAAAATACAAAGAGGATTGCCAAGCCCGGGGGATCGAAAAGCCGGACATGATTATGCTCAGCCGTGTGCTGACGACCCTCGAGGAAGAGGTGGTCCGAAAGATGATTCTGGAAGGCAAGCGGCCGGACGGAAGGAGCGAGACGGATATCCGTCCGATTTCCTGCGAGGTCGGCGTGCTCCCTCGGACGCACGGCTCGGCGCTGTTCACACGCGGCGAGACGCAGGCTCTGGTCAGCGTCACGTTGGGCACAATTCGAGACGCCCAGATCATCGACGGGCTGCTCGATGAATATGCTCAGAGCTTCACGTACCACTACAACTTCCCGCCATATTCGGTCGGAGAGGTCAAGCCGGTCCGCGGACCGGGCCGCAGGGAGATCGGACACGGGGCTTTGGCCGAGCGGGCCCTGGAGAACGTCCGTCCGGCGGAGGAGGATTTTGCTTATACCATCCGCGTCGTCTCGGACATCACGGAGTCGAATGGCTCGAGCTCCATGGCTTCGGCCTGTGGCGGTTCGCTGGCCTTGATGGACGCAGGCGTCCCGATTCTCAGAGCGGTTGCGGGCATCTCGATCGGGCTGGTCACCGGTGAAAACGGACAGTACAAGCTGCTGACCGACATCATCGGTGAGGAAGATCATTTCGGTGACATGGACTTCAAGATCACCGGTACGACCAAGGGTATTACCGCGATTCAGCTCGACATCAAGGCGATGGGTCTTCCGCACCACATTATGGTTGAGGCGCTCGACCGTGCGAAAACTGCCAGAGGGCAGATCCTGGACATCATGAACCGGGTCATCGACAAGCCGCGAGAGACTCTGAGCAAGTACGCGCCGAAGCTTATTACCATCGAAATCGATCCGGAGTATATCGGCAAGGTCATCGGGCCGGGGGGCAAGATGATCAAGAGCCTGCAAGAACAGACGGACACCACGATTGAAATCGAGGAAGACGGCACGATTTATATCAGTTGCGTCGACGGCGACGGGCATCTGCGGGCCAAGGAAATGATCGAAGCCATGACCTCCCCGCCGGAAGTCGGGCGGTTGTACAAAGAGGCCAAGGTCGTTTCCGTGAAAGATTTCGGTGCGTTCGTCGAGATCGTTCCCGGAGTCGAGGGGCTTTGTCACGTTAGCGAGCTCAGCGAAGGTTATATCAAGCACGTCGAGGAAGTCTGCAAGGTCGGCGACATCGTTCCGGTCAAGTTGATCTTGATTGACGAGCAGGGCCGCCTGAAACTCTCCCGCAAGGCCGCCCTGCAGGAAATGGGCATCAAAGAAGAGGTCAAGCCCAGACCCGCAGGAGAAGAGCGCGAGCCGCGCCGGGACAGGGACAATCGTGGGCGGGATCGACGGGGTAAGCCGTCGGGAAAAGACCGGCGTGACCGCCGAGACGATCGTTGATCGCACGACCCCGTGTGGACTTGAGGCCGAGACGCAAAGCATCCAGCGGTCCGGAGGGACCGGGGCTTGCTCTGAGATTCTGGTCTTGTGCCTTCGCGGATGCGAAACGACAGGGGAGTCGGACTGCCTTGAAACGTTTTGTGCGAAGAAGCCGCATGCGATTACGCTTGGCATGGGCGGCGCTCGTTTCGACGATCCGTCGAACGCCTCGGCGGCATGGGCGGATTGGATCGCAGGCCGCGAGTCACGATGAGGAGTTGACTCGTTTGACGGGGGAGTTGGCCCATGAAATCAAAAACCCGTTGTCCACCATTAAAGTCAATCTCAAGTTGGTCGAGGAGGCCTTGCAAGACGTGGATCTGAGTGATCCCGGTCGGATGTTGTGGGATCAGGCCCGTCAACGGCTCGCCGGTGCTTCACGGAAGATCGCGATCATCCAGAAAGAGACCGACCGGCTCGAGCAGATCCTGGACGGTTTCCTGAAATATGTCCGGCGGCCGGACCTGCAGCTCGAGACCGTGGATCTCAACGAACTGGTGGGCGACATGATCGACTTCTATTCGCCCCAGGCCTATAGCCATTCGCTGACCGTTCGGCAGAGTCTGGCCAAGACCCCTCTGGTGTGCCGGGTGGACCCTGGGGCGGTCAAGCAGGTACTGCTGAATCTCTTCATCAACGCGCAGCAGGCGATGGAGGCGGGTGGTGACCTAATGATTCGGACCGCCCGGCAGGGCGGATATGCAATCGTCCAAGTCAACGATACCGGACGAGGCATCCCTCCGGAGCGATTACCGACTCTGTTCCGTCCCTATCAATCTTCGCGGTCGAGCGGCATGGGGCTCGGATTGGCCACCGCCAAAAAGATCATCGAAGCCCACCAGGGCGATATCACGGTCCACAGCGAGGTGGGAAGAGGTACCTCGTTCACAATTCTTTTGCCGTTGGTCGAAGAGGGGGTTTCGCTGGGAGAAGAGGCGAACTGACGGGGAGACCTATTCTGGAGCAGGAGGGATACCGCAATTGTTCCGAGCCGCTCCCGAGTGATTTCGCGATGCTATCCCACGTCCGAAAATAGTCGTTTGCGACTTGCGAAATCCGCCAGGTTCGGTACCATGTGCATGCGTGATTCTCCTCGGAGAAGCGTCTGATGTCGGTTGGTTATTGTTCAGGCAAGGAAGGAATGACTCATGGCGATTGTCGAAAGAAGCATCGTTGGAGATCTGATCAACTTCCGCGGTATGGTGTACGCCCCTCTCAATGAGAGCGGTGTGCTTTTTCTGTTCGGGAAGGTGGCAGACGATCTGAACATGTTCGTAGAAGAAATTCGACCGGAACCCCCCGATGGCATCGTCCGACGGTTCACCGGAAAGGGGTGGGAACGCCTCCGTGTGGAATTCGAATACCGTTCCAGCGACTTCAAGCAACGCGGTGGCGATGCCGAGCGATGTGATTTGATCATCTGCTGGGAACATGACTGGACCGGTTGCCCGGTGGAGGTGATCGAACTGCGGGACCGCATCAAAGAAATGGAAAACTGGCCGGTTCGACGGCCCAATGAAGTGGTCAACGGCAAGGCGGGGGAGGAGCTGGACGTTTGGTTCGACGAACACGAGGTGCAGGACCGAATCCGCGGTCTGTTTCAGTCTTTGGCCGAGCACGTCAAATCCGTGGATGAACAGTGTTTCTTCCGTGTCGGCAAGTCGGCCATCTCGTTCTACAGTCCCGAGCGGACGTTTATCCATGTGCAGCCGCGTCAGAACAGACTTCGGCTTGTCCTCTTCACCGGCGGCGAATCCATGGAAGGCGTGCAACCCATCGGCCGCAAGAGTTCCGGTCAAAAATGGGGTTCGGCCTCTGTGGGGGATCAGGACCAACTGCTCGAAATCCTGGCCGCGGTCGAGGAATCGCATCGCAGGATCAACGAGGCGATCAAGAGAAACGAACGCACCGGTTGGCACGCCAAGGGCGACGAGGCCGAGGACGATTCCGAGGCATAACCGATGTGCGGTCGTCAAGGGACCGGGAGCTGGTTTGCAGCTCCCGGCCTCTCGACGCCGGAAGATAGACCGGGCATGTTATTTCACGCGCAGCAGGACGGTCTGGAGGTCTTGGTCGCGTGATGAGTTGCCGATCATGATCTCGAATTCGCCCGGTTCGACCACGTACTTCATGTCGATGTCGTAGAACGCCAGGCGTTCCGGCGTGATTTCGAGCGAGACTGTTTGCGTCTCGCCCGGCGCCAGCGTGATCCGTTGAAAGCCCTTCAATTCCTTGACCGGCCGGGTGACCGAGCTGACCTTATCGCGGATGTACATCTGTACGACCTCGTCGCCGACCCTGGGACCCGTGTTGGTCACGTCGATCCGAACTGTCGTCGATTCCCTCCTGTCGATGATGGATTTCTTCAAACGCGGTTTACCGAACTTGAACTGCGTGTAGCTGAGCCCGAACCCGAATGAGTACAGCGGCGTTACGTCGTCGAACAGGTATCCGCGTCGAGCAGCGGGTTTGTGATTGTAATAGGCCGGAATGTGACCGACGGAACGGGGGATGGTGATGGGAAGTTTGCCGCCGGGATTGATATCGCCGAAAATGACTTCCGCCAACGCCCGTCCACTCTCCTGGCCCAAATACCAGCATTCGAAGATGGTCGTCGCCTTGGTGGTAAGATTGCGGATCGAGATGGGCCGGCCGTTGAAGAGGACCGCTATGATCGGTTTGCCTGTGGCGGCAATCGCGTCGACCAGTTCATCCTGCAACCCGACCAAGTCGAGCGAGGCGCGGTCGCCCAGATGATTCAGGGCCCAGGCTTCGCGGGACGTCTGTTCGTTGTCGCCGATCGCCAGGATTACGACTTCGGCCCGCTGGGCGATGTTGACGGCTTGGGCGATGCTCTTGCGATCTTCTTGGGGATCGCTCGGTGTGACCTCGTCCTGCTGCCAGGAGCCGCCGACCGTGATCTTGCAGCCCTCATGATAGAGAACTTCGACCGAAGCATCGAGCCGGTCCCGGATACCCTGCAGCAGCGTGGTGTA
>JAGPGT010000178.1 GCA_018055905.1 Phycisphaerae bacterium | reverse complement strand
GTACGATTCCGGAAATTGATGATTCCGCGGAGGGCCGCTTGCGTGTACAGTATCGGGCTGTCCGATTTGCGAAAGGAGCTATCGCCATGAAACGCCCGACCAACTGGTTCTATGGAGTCATTGGGATGATCGCGATTACGAGTTTGTCGCCCCAGGAGGCCCCGGCCGATGAGGGGATGTGGCTGTTCAACAACCCGCCCAGGCAACTGCTCAAGGAACGCTACGACTTCGCCCCGCCCGACGACTGGTACCTGCACCTGCAGCGGGCGAGCGTCCGCTTCAACAGCGGCGGGTCGGGCTCCTTCGTCTCGGCCGACGGCCTGGTGATGACCAACCACCACGTCGGCGCCGACTGCCTCCAGAAGCTCAGCACTCAAGAGCGAAACCTCATGGAGGAAGGCTTCCACGCCAAGACCCTCGCCGAGGAAATCCGCTGCATGGACCTGGAGCTCAACGTCCTGCAGAGCATCGAGGACGTGACGCAGCGCGTCAACGAGGCGGTCAAGCCCGAGATGACGCCGGCCGAGGCACAGCAGGCCCGGCGGGCCGTGATGAACACCATCGAGAAGGAATCGCTCGACGCCACGGGCCTTCGCAGCGACGTGGTCACGCTCTATCACGGCGGACTCTACCATCTATACCGCTTCAAGAAATACACCGACGTGCGCCTCGTCTTTGCCCCGGAAAAAGGCATCGCCTTCTTCGGCGGCGACCCCGACAACTTCGAGTTCCCCCGCTACGACTTGGACATCTGCTTTTTCCGCGTCTACGAGGACGGCAAACCCGCGAAGATCGAGCACTATCTGAAATGGAGTTCCAAGGGCGCCGGCGACGGCGAGTTGATCTTCGTCTCGGGCCACCCCGGCCGGACCAACCGTCTCAACACCATGGACCACATCCGATTCCTTCGCGACAGGACCTTCCCGAACGCACTGCGGAAGCTCTTCCGCTGGGAAGTCGTCCTGGCCGCCTTCAGCGCCGAGAGTCGGGAAAACGCCCGCCGGGCCGAGGACGACCTGTTCGGCATTCAGAACAGCCGCAAGGCCCGCATGGGAATGCTCGCCGGACTCCAGGACCCCACGCTCATGGGCAGTAAGCAGGCCGAGGAGGAGAAGCTCCGCCGGGCCGTGCAGGAGAATGCCGGGAAGTTCAAGACACCCCTGGGCGATCCCTGGTCCGACGTGGCCGCTGCCCTGAAAACCTGGGACAGCATCTACTACGACTGGGACCTTCTGGAGAATGGGGCGGCCTTCCGGAGCAAATGGTTCGGCATCGCCCGCACGCTCGTCCGGCTGGTCGATGAGTCCGCCGTACCGAACGCCCAGCGGCTCCGCGAGTACCGCGAGTCGAACCTCGAATCTCTCAAGTTCGAGCTGTTCTCCGAGGCCCCGATCTATGAGGATCTGGAGACAGTGATGCTGGCCGATTCGCTGACCATGCTGGTGGAAATGAAGGGCATGGAGGACCCGCTGGTCCAGAAGATCCTGGCGGGCAAGTCGCCGCGGGAACGAGCGGCCCTGTTGATCGAGGGCACAAAGCTCAAAAACGTCGCGATTCGCAAGGAACTGGCCGAGGCGAGCCCCCAGGTTCTTCGCCAGTCGACAGACACCATGATCCAACTGGCTCTGCTGGTCGATGCTCCCGCGAGGGCCCTGCGGAAAACCTACGAAGAACAGATTGAAGAACCCATGCGACAAGCCTACGCCAAGCTGGCGGATGCCCGGTTTGCAATCTACGGCACGGACGTCTATCCCGATGCCACATTCACGCTGCGTCTGGCCTTCGGGCAGGTCAAAGGCTACGTGGACGCAGGCGAGCAGGTCCCGCCCTGGACGACCTTCACGGGACTCTATGAGCGGGCCCAGGAACAGGGCAACGTGTATCCGTTCGAGTTGCCCCAGCGGTGGCTCAAACGCAAAAGCAAGCTCGACCTGGACACGCCCTTCAACTTCGTCTCGACCGCGGACATCATCGGCGGCAATTCCGGCAGTCCCGTCGTCAACCGTAACGGCGAACTCGTCGGGATCATCTTCGACGGGAACATCCACTCGCTGGTCCTGGACTTTATCTACACCGAGGAACAGGCCCGCGCCGTTTCCGTCCATTCGGCGGGCATCCTCGAAGCCCTGCGAAAGGTCTACGCCGCCGACCGCCTGGTCAAGGAACTCACTGCTGCCCCGGCTAAGGGACGTTCGAGGAGCAAGAACTAAGAAGACCGGAAGGACTTATGCGCCAAGAGACAGTTCACGTTTTCGTATTCGACACGCTTTCGGATTGGGAGCCGAGTTACGCGGTGGCAGGGATCAACAACCCGATGTTCCAGTTGCAACCCGGGCGTTTTGTCGTCAAGACCGTCGGTATCAGTGCAGAACCGGTCAAGACCATGGGCGGATTCACCCTGGTACCCGACATGACGCTCGATTCGCTCGATCCCAAGGACAGCGCCATGCTCATCCTGCCGGGCGGGATCACCTGGGACCAGGGTAAGAACACCGAGGCTATCGAAAAAGCGCTGGCGTTTCTGGACGCGGGAGTTCCGGTCGCCGGGATCTGCGGCGCCACGGGAGCCCTGGCCCGAGCGGGCGTGCTCGACACCCGACGTCACACCAGCAACGCGCGAGAGTACTTGCAGGGCACAGGCTATCGCGGCGGCGACCTGTACCAGGACGATCCGGCGGTCACGGACAGACTGGTCATCACTGCCGGAGGCCTGGCGCCGGTGGACTTCGCGTACCACATCTTCAAACAATTGAACGTCTTCAGCGAACCGACGCTCGAAGCCTGGCGGAGTCTTTTCAAGACGGGCGACCCTTCGCACTATCTGACCTTGATGAAATCGTCCGCTCACTCGATGTGACGACCGCGCAATTCCAGGCCCAAGGAGGTGCGACGCGATGAAGAACAAGGAAAAGGACTACGTCGATGGGATTTCGCACACAACATCGCCATCATCTCGCTGCACACCGCCTGGTCCTGGCGTCCTGCCTGGCGTGCGTCGCCGTCTGGGCAGGCTTTACGCCCAAGGAGTCCCTGGATGTCGGACAGCGGTGGCTCTACAGACATGAGGGCCCCCGTCCCGGCAGCGTCGAACCGAACGCCATCGACGGAGAGCGAATCGTGTGGGTGCTCGCCCGTGTGGAGGGCCAAGGGGGCGAACTGCGGGTCGTGGAAGAACGATTCACCCATGACGAACAGGCGATCGCACGGCTGCTTGTGCGGGCCGACGGACTCCTGGAAGCCATCGAACTCGCAAACGACAAAGGCCAGACAGCCCGGTTCCGTTACGACCCGCCCATCCCCTACCACCCACCGACGATGGCCGTGGGGGAAAGCCGGACGATCTCCACGTCCCTGCGGATGGACGCAGCCGACTTCACCCTACCCAGCGAGATCATCACCGAGCGACTGGCGGACGAGACCGTGGCGACGCCCGCCGGCGAGTTTGCCGACTGCCGGCACTATCGGATCATAACGACCTCCACGATCAACCTCAAGATCGCCAAGATCCCTTTCACAGAGGAGCGGGAACAGTGGTATCACCCGACGGCCCAAGGCATGGTCAAAGAGGTCTACCGAAGGGGCCCCGTCAAGTTCCTCACATGGTCGCGTCCGGGCTACACCGCCACCAGCGTCCTGACGGGGTACGACCGCCAAGAGTTTGATTCGAACCATTCCACGACGACTTCCCATGTCCCAGAACAAATCGAAACCCAAGCCCCTCACAACGAACAGACCGTGTTGTGGAAACACGTGATTCCCCTTGCTACCCTCCTGGTCCTGCTTTCTGCGGGGGCAGTGACAACCGCTCTTCGACGCAATCGCTAGATCTTTCCGCCGGAATTACCCGGAGAACCCTTCGACGAATCCCCCAAAATGGGGTTGCCAGCCCCATGTCTGAATTCCTTGGGCAGGCGACGCCAAACAATCCTCTACTAGATTAGACATAAACTCTTATTTAATTGTGACTTAAGTAAAAAAGTTTTGATGTGAACCAGGAACAATATGGATCATTTGGGAAATATAGGCAAAACGACACCAAGCCCACTTTGCTTGACATCTCCAACAGAAAGAGCTACAATAACCCATACTTGGAGGAGCGGCCGAACGGATTGCGGTTGCCCATCAGCCGATGCCGAGCATTTCCGCTGGCCCGCAGTCAAGGAGTGTTTGCAGATCAGTGTGGACAGGGTGCGGAAACAGCCGTGCGCTTCCGGGGGCACTCAAGCTCTCGGAACCGCCGCAGTGCGGACATTTGAACGTCCGCAGGCTATCACAAAAAAAGAATACGAAGGACGGATCCTTAGGGGTGAGCTGACAACAAGGGGGAAAGGACAGTATGCTATGAACCGCAATTTCATCCTGTGTGTGATTATCGCGGTAATCGCCGGTCGCTTAGGGGTTTGCGCGAAATACTCCGGCGTCGCGTTGGGCCAGACGACGAGTGCGCCGGTTCTGCAGGACAACTTCGACGACAACAAGAAAGGCACGCTCTGGAAAATATTTGGGACCAGCGACAAAGCCACGGTGACCGAGGCCAACAAGCGTCTGCAGTTCTCGACAACGTCTGATATTGATGTCCCTTTCATGGGTTACATCGGCGACAAATGGTGGATCGATCCAAACCAAGACTTCCAGATGAGGATCGATCTGACTTTCGACGTATTTTCCTACAGTAACGGCTGGATCTGTTTCGGCCTGACTCCAGAGGCCACAGGTCCCAAAGACCTCTATGTGGCCCTTGGGATCGGTTGCTCCGGCGTCTTCCAGAACTACTGGGCGGAATGGCGGGATGGATACATCGGAAGAGTCGATTTTGTGGGTCGGGTCAAACCCACTGTGACGCTGTATATTTCGTATGACTCCTGGTACGATATTCTGTACCTCAGCGACTATGGATACGGCTCGGAAGGCAAGTGGAAGGCCATTTCCGGCTTTGTCAAAGGCACGCTGAAACGGCCTCCGCTCTATGTATTCCTGGCCGCCAAGTCGGAATCCATGACCTTGCCTCCCACCAGCGTGTACCTGGATAACTTCGTGATCGAAAAGGCCAAACTCGGCTCCCCTTACCAATCCACGGACCCTGGGACCGGCGGCGGCCAAGTGCGGGATGTCGAGGGCTCGCTGGCGATCTTGCCTTCAACAATTCAACGATCCGGGGGAACGGACAAACTGACCGCCTTGCTCGGATTGCCCCCAACGATTACTCTGCAGGATTGGGACCCAACGAATACCCCGACGCTTTCGCCTGGCACGGTTGCAGCCACCGCGTATACCGCATTTGTCTGGGTGGACGACTCTCTCAAGATTCTGACCTCGTTCAGCAAAGCCAAGCTGATGGAAGCAGTGACGACTAACGGACAGGTCGAGGTTCACGTAGCCGGCAGACTCAAGGACGGGCGTGCTTACGCCGGTAGTTGTTTCGTCACAATTCAATGACAGGAGAGATTGTCCTTCTCGGCTTCGGTGGAAGGAGGAGATCAGATGAGCAAGCTTATACGTTGCGGATTCTCGGCGATGCTTCTGACGATGCTGACCCTCGGAGTGTCATCCGCTGCGATCGTGCCGATCACCAGCGTGCAGGCCGGAGTGAATAAGAAAGCGCCGTATGTGCTCCATAGCCTCACGGTCGGCGATTTCACCATCACGAGGGAATTCCTGGCGCTGGGCAAGAGCACGGGTTCGGCACTGCTCCTTAGCACCATTCGATATGTCGATGATTTCAATCTGAACTCGGTCGCCACGCGAAACGCCTCGGGCGTCTGGAAAGTGACCAAAATCGGCGGTCTGGACACCTACACAGACACCAATGGAGATGCCCCCGATTTCTTCTTGTTCGAGGCCGGTATGAACGATCCCCTCAACGTGCAGGCCATCCTGGCCGATGGCACACTTGGCAAAACCGTCACCATTCCTTGTACGCAATGGGGATATACGGGTCTCAACAGAGTCGGGATTCTCAATGGCGGCCAGCCCATCGGAGGCGTCGCCTTCGCCATTACAGACCTACTGGACACCCAAGGGCAGCCTCTGGCTCCCAACGCGGCCATTCAAGGGCTTCTGTTCCGCAGTCCTCACGTGGATCCCGTCCATTTCTCCGCGGCCATGATGATCCCGGAACCTGCCACGGTGGCCATTCTCGCGCTCGGCGGCCTGCTCGCGATCCGACGTCGGCGTTGAGACACTCAGTCCCGCAGAGACCGGGCTCCAGAGGAAATTCGCCGGATTGGTTTGCCCAGTCAATTCCTGTGGCCCCATCCCCTCCTCCAGGGCGAGAATCGCAACGGCCCCCGAAATAAAACGCCGTACCCCTGCGTCTTTCTATTTAAAGACGGGCGAATATCGAGCAAGGATTGCCGTACATAAAACAGTGTCGTTCATTATGCATTGGATTAATAATTTTATTAGAAAAACTGATCAAATCAACAAGTATTCTGGACAGATCAATTATAGGTCTTTATCCTTAAGATCATTATTGACAAGAATTTGCGTAGCATGGATTGGCCGGGAGAGCCAGAATTCCCGGACTTGGCTGCAGGTTGGCAGTTGACTGCAAGCACGCGATTTGCTACCATGGCGGGTTCATGGCCAAGACGACAAGGACAACGGGAAAGAAACAGGCGAACAAGGACTCTTCCAGGGTCGCCCCGGTTAGAGCCAAGAAGGCTTTCAGGACTTATCAGGAAGCGTTGGCTTACCTACTGGATAGAACCGATTACGAGAAGGAAGAGCGCGTACGCTACAATGTAACGACGTTCAGTCTCGAACGGATGGAGAGATTGTTGGCGATGCTGGGCGACCCGCACACCAAGATCAACACCGTCCACATCGCAGGCACCAAAGGGAAAGGTTCGACCGCTACGATGTTGGCCCGGATGCTGGAGGCCAACGGCTATACTGTCGGCCTGTACACCTCGCCACACCTGGTTCACCTGCACGAGCGGATCACCATCAACTCCGAGATGATCACCGAATCGGAGATGCTCTCGCTGATGAACCGCCTGTACGCACCGATTGAGAAGCTCTCCAAGGACGACCCACCTACGTTTTTCGAAATTCTGACGGCGCTGGCCTTTGCGTTCTTCGCCGATCGCCAGGTGGACATCGCTGTGATCGAGACCGGTCTTGGCGGCCGCTTGGACAGCACCAATGTGATTCTGCCCAAGGTGGTGGGGATCACCAGCCTGAGCATCGATCACAAACAGCAACTGGGCGACACGCTTGATCGCATCGCAATGGAGAAGGCCGGCATTTTTAAGAAAGGGGTTCCGGCCGTCACCGTGCAGCAGGAGCCTATCGCGATGACCGTGCTCAAAGCTCAGGCGATGGCCATGAAGGCCCCTCTAAGTGTCACCGGCACGGACATCGACTTCTCTTACCGGTTCGAGACGTCCCGTGAGCACGGACCGCACACGCGGATCTGTCTCTCAACCCCGACCAGTAAGTTCGAACACCTGCGGGTTCCCCTCTACGGCCGACATCAGGCGATCAACTGCGGTCTGGCCTTGGCCATGCTGGACAAGCTCAAGTCAGCCGGCTACCAGATCGATGTCGAAAAAGCGGCCGCCGGATTGGCGACGGTCCAACTGGCCGGACGGATGGAGATGATCTGTCAGGATCCGCGAATCATGATCGACGGCGCCCACAACGCCGCCAG
>JAGPGT010000177.1 GCA_018055905.1 Phycisphaerae bacterium | reverse complement strand
GGGCAGCCGGCGCCCGGCCGGGAAGAAGGTTCTGACGGACGGAAGAAGACGTGATTCTATCGAACATCGAGATTCAGAGGGCCCTGGACGAAGGGCGGCTGGTGATTGAGCCCGAGCCCCTGCCGCGGCGGCCGGCGGCGGGGGAGTACTGCCCCTACGACACCCATGCCGTGGACCTGCGGCTTTATCACGAGATCACGGTCCCCCAAGCCGGGCCGCGGCACTTCGACGTCGCCCAGCGGGGGACGGTCTCCGAGGCGATCGCAGGCCGCTCGCAACGGCACATCCTGACCGACGAGAAGCCGTACGTGCTCAAGCCGCACCAATTCATCCTGGGCCGGACGCTCGAACGCGTCGAGCTACCGACCAATCGCGGCACGCCGCACCTGGCCGCCCGGATCGAGGGCAAGAGCAGCCGGGCCCGCTGCGGCCTGATGGTCCACTTCACCGCGCCGACCGTTCATCCCGGCTGGATGGGGTCGCTGACGCTTGAAATGATCAACCTGGGTCCCCAGCCGATCGTTCTGCGCCCCGGCATGCACATCGCCCAGCTCATCATCGAGGAGGTTCGTGGCGAGATCTTCCTGAACCCCAGCCAATTCCACGGCCAGTCGACGCCGGAGGGGCTGGCCTAGGGGGTGGACGCGAGCGGGGCTTTCGATAGGACCATAGGATGGATAGGACGCACAGATAGAACGAGGTCCTGTTGGTCCTATTCGTCCCATACGTCCTATAGTCCCAGTAAAATCTGTCGCATTCCTCTTGACTTCGCCGACACACACTGCTAGATTTGAAGGTTTGTTTTCGTTGGGATTCCAAGGAGTACTTCGGTGCAAGAAGCCATTGCAAAAGCGGATGCCTTGATCGAGGCGATGAACTACATCCGCAGCTTTCACGACCGGGTGGTTGTGGTCAAGCTCGGAGGCAGCGTGCTCGACGACGAGGCCGCCCAGCGCAGCCTGCTGCACGACGTGGCCTTCATGTCCACGGTGGGTATGCGGGTGATCATCGTCCACGGCGGCGGCAAGGCCATCACCCGCGCGATGAACGAAGCGGGCCTGGAGCCCGTCTGGGTGCAGGGCCGACGCTACACGGATCAGCGGACCCTCAATATCGTCGAGCACACGCTCGTGCGGACCGTCAACGAACCGATCTGTAGGACGCTCGAACGTCTCGGCTGCAAGACGATGGGGCTGCACACGCTCAGCAGTTGTGTGCTGACGGCCGAGACGCTCCGCCTGCCCGGCGAGGACGGCCGCAAGATCGACCTGGGCCTGGTCGGCAAGGTGACGGAGGTCAACGCCAAGTTGCTGCTGACATTGACCGCCGACGGCACGATCCCGGTCATCAGCTCGACCGCCATGGACAAAAACGGCGGCAAGCTGAATGTCAACGCCGACACCGCCGCGGGCAAGGTGGCCGCCGCGGTCGTGGCTGAAAAGCTGGTCATGGTCAGCGACACGCACGGCATTCGCCGGGACATAAACGACCCGGAGAGCCGCGTCTCCAGTCTCGATCAGCGACAGATCCAGGAGATGATTGATGCCGGCATCATCACCGACGCCATGTTCCCCAAGGTCGAGGCCTGCCTGATCGCCCTGGACGGGGGCGTCAAGAAAGCGCACATCATCGACGGCAGGATCGCCCATTCGCTCCTGTTGGAAATCTACACTGCCAAGGGCATCGGCACGGAGATCATCAAGAATTGAGGCTCCGACGTGTAGCCGGAGGGATCGCCCCCGGCCGCGGAGGAATTCACGACAAGTGCATGGTATTGACGGCGGGTATCGTATTTTCGTTCGTCAGGATCGGTCGGACCGACGAATCGAGACGAGAATCGCAAGAGGATATTCATGAAAACGCAAGAAACGATTGACCTGTTCAAGAAGTATGTGATCGCCAACTACGGCCGGCTGCCCCGCGTGATGGTCAAGGGCGAAGGCTGCTACATGTGGGACGCCGACGGTACCAAGGTGCTGGATATGTTCCCCGGCTGGGCCGTCAGTGGGATCGGCCACTGCCATCCCAAGGTGGTCGAGGCCATCCGCAAGCAGGCGGGCGAGCTGATCCATGTGGACAACACGTTTTACTCCGAGCCCCAGGGCCGCCTGGCCCAGATGCTCAGCGAGCGGGGCTTCGGCGGCAAGTGCTTCTTCTGCAACAGCGGCGCCGAGGCCAACGAAGGGGCTCTCAAGCTGGCGCGGCTCTACACGTCCAAACAGAAGAAATACAAATTCATCACGTGCGAGGGCAGTTTTCACGGGCGGACCTTCGCCGCGGTGACCGCCACGGCGCAGCCCAAGTATCACGAGGGATTTCTCCCGTTGCTGCCGGGCTTCGTCTACATCCCGTTCAACGATGTCGCGGCGCTCGAGGCGGCGTTCACGGACGAGGTGGCCGCAGTGCTGGTCGAGCCCATCCAGGGCGAGGGCGGCATCAACGTCGCGACGGGCGAGTTTCTCGGCGCGATCCGTCGGCTCTGCGACGAGAAGGGGGCCGTGATGATCCTCGACGAGGTCCAGACCGGCATGGGGCGGACCGGCAAGTGGTTCGGATACCAGCACTACGACGTCGAGCCCGACATCATGACAATGGCCAAGGCCCTCGGCGGCGGCGTCGCCATCGGCGGCATGATGGCCCGCGCGGAGATCGCCGAGTGTTTGGTCCCGGGCAAGCACGCCTCCACCTTCGGCGGCAACTGCCTGGCCTGCGCCGCAGGCATCGCGACCATCGAGGCCATCGAAGAGGAACATCTGCTCCAGCGGGCCGTCGAGATGGGCCAGTACGCCCAGGACCGTCTGCGGGCCTTGAAGGACAAGTACCCGGTCATCGACCACGTCCGGGGCATCGGCCTGATGATCGGCATCCAGCTCACCCGGCCGGGGGCCCAGATCGTCGCCAAGTGTCTGGAGAAGGGCCTGAGAATCAACTGTACCCACGACACCGTGATCCGCTTCATGCCGGCGATGATCGTCACCAAGGAACAGATCGACGAGGCCGTGGGCATTTTTGAAAGCGTTTTGGCCGAGGGCTGACTATGAAAGATTTCGTTGCGATCGCCGATTGCTCTCCACAGGAGCTTCATGAATTGCTCGACGCAAGCGGTTCCCTCAAGGCTTTCTACAAATCGGGCAAGCGGGACCTGTGTCTGACGGGCAAGACGCTGGTCATGCTCTTCGAGAAGCCCAGCCTCCGCACGAGGATCAGTTTCCAGGTCGCCATGACGGACCTGGGCGGCTACACGATCTACGTCAAGCCCGAGGATATCGGCGGTATCGGCAAACGCGAGCCGGTCAAGGACATCGCGAGGGTGATGAGCCGCTACGTCCAGGGGATCATGGCCCGCACATTCGAGCACCAGACTGTGCTGGACCTGGCCAAGTACGCCACCGTCCCGGTGATCAACGCGCTGACCGACTGGTCGCATCCGTGCCAGGCGATGGCCGACTGCCTGACGATCCGCGAGCACTTCGGGCGGCTCGAAGGGATCCAGATCGCCTTCATCGGCGACGGCAACAACGTCGCCCGCTCGCTGGCGTACGCCGCCGGCCGGTTGAACATGAAGCTGGTCGTCGCCTCGCCCCAAGGCTACGAGCTCGACGACGAGACGATCCGCAAGGCCAACTCTTTCACCGCCAACTGTACCCGTCAGGTGCACGACCCCTTCGAGGCCGTCCGTGACGCCGACGTGATCTACACCGACACCTGGGTCAGCATGGGCCAGGAGAGCGAAAAGGAAAAGCGCGTGCGGGAGTTCAAGGGGTACGCGATCGACAGGAAGCTGATCGAAGCGGCGCCCAAGCACGTCAAGATCATGCACTGCCTGCCCGCCTATCGCGGCTACGAGATCAGCGACGACGCCTGCGAGTGCCCCGGCTCGATCATCTTCGACCAGGCCGAGAACCGCCTGCACTTCCAGCGGGCGCTGCTCAAGAAACTCATGTCATGACGGCCTGCGCCCTAGTCTTGGGTCGGGAATCGGACCGATAGAACGGCTGGGTCATCGCGAGTCTACGGCAAAGAGCCGTCCTTTTGCAGCAGGCCGCCTCGCGCGGAGTCCACGGTGATCGTGAACGGGCCGCGGCCCTGGACGAGGAACTGAACCTGCGTGGCCTGCATGCCTTCGATCGTCTCCAGTTCCAGGCGTTCGGGACGCGACTCGACCGCCTGGACGTGTTTGAAGAACCGGTCGAGGACCCGCCCGCCCGAGAGGATTTTGATGTCGTCGCCGCGGATCGTGACCAAGTCCGGCGGGCTGATACTGTGGTCCACGTCCTGCGCGGTCCGCGTGGGCATGGGCCGGATGTTTTCGATCGTCACCCAGATCTTGAACAGCCGGTCACCCAGCGGTTCGACCGCCACGTCCGCGATCCGCAGCAGGGGCATCACGCTGGCGTGATACAGCGCGAACGCCATGCAGCGGTGAAGCTCTTCTTCGAGCAGAAACGACGGCGGGAGGCGGCCCCATTCCTTGCGGAGTCCACCGATCTCGATCGGGCCGTAGGTCGGATGATCGTAGGGACGCCAGGCGACTACGCCGTCATCGAGCAGGACGTGTTGGATGAACTGCGCTTCCTGCGGGTCGGTGGGGTCCTTGCCGGTCTTGTAGAGATTGGCCGAGGTCCACATCTCGCACGTGTAGCCCAGGATGCCGCGGGCGCCGTAGAGCCAGGAGTCCTCGTCGCCCCAGGTGGTATAGAGGTCTTTCCAGGAGATCATCGAGCGATAGTAGGGAAGGATTTGTTCGCCTCGCTCGGCGATCATCTGCAGGAGCCGGTCGTCGGCGCCTTTCATCTCGCCGCCTTCGCGACCGGGACCGCGGAGGATCATGCCGCCGTTGTTGTGGAAGCACTGGCCTGCGGCGATGTTGGGATGGGCCAGGATGAAATCGGCGACCGCCCGCGTTTCGGGCTGAGAGAAGGGGTAATCCATCGCGCCGAACTGGATATATTGCGGCTGCCAGTCCCAGGCCCAGTTGCGATTGAGGTCATAGCCGCCCCGGCCGTCCTCGTTGATCCGCCCGTCGCCGTCGTTGTCGCTGCCTTCCCAGCCCAGCAGGGTGTACTCGCCGGGCTCGTCGGGTCTGGCTCGGACCATCAGGTGTTGCGGATAGTCGGGATGGGCTTTGTACCGTCCCAGCGGGTCCTTGATCCGCATGAGGGTGACGACGCCGTCGCCGTTGAGGTCTTCGCAGTCGTCTTCGTCGGCGACGCCGTCATGGTCGTTGTCGATCGGCGTCGAGCCGGTCCGTGCGGATCTGGCTCCGTTGGGGTCGGCCAACCAGAAGTCCCGACCGTCGGGGTTGACCATGGGAATCAGGTAGAAGACGTAGTGGTCGAGCAGGGCCTTGACACGGTCGAGCCGGCCGTATTGATGGCACAGGTACCAGGCGGTGTACGTCACGACCTCGCCGGCCTGGACCTCGTTGCCGTGGATGTTGCCGCCCAGGTAGATGCCGGGCTTGCGGTCGGGGTTGCCCGCATTTCTCGCCGTCACCTCGATGCACCACAGGTCCCGGCCTTCGGTCGATTTGCCGATCGAGTAGACCTTCGTCAATTCGGGAAAGGCCCGGTTCAGGCGGACCAGGATGTCCGAGAGGCCCGCGTGGCTGTAGTATCGATTCCAGGCGACGTCCACCTTCCGCTCGGCCGAGACACCCAGCGCGGGGTACGCGAGAGAAACCGCCGGCGCCGTAGGCTGTTCGTTCGTCGAAGGGGATTCCGCGCCGGCCCCCGCTGCGAAGAACAGGACGGACAGAGCCAGCGAGATTGCAGGACGGCAGTTCTTGAAGATCGTGGTCATGACGGTCACTTTCATCGGACGCAGACAAGAGGCTTCACTTCGTTCAGCAGGACAAGTCGAATCTCATGCAGCCGGGCGTTACTTACGATCGGCATCCTCGGCTTTCAACAGTTCGATCGATCCCTTCACCCGGCCGGCCAGTGCCGAGACGACTTCAAAGCCGATTGCGGACCGGCCCGTGGCGCGGACGGTACAGCGGATCTTGGCCGTGCCGCCGCTGCCGGCCAGGGGGGGCAGGAACGTGGTCTTCGTCCCGGCCAGGAAACACTGGGGCTCGAGGTCGAGCGTCACTCGCGTGGGCAGGATCTGCTGGCTGGTCTGGCCGTGCGACAAAGCCGTCGGCAGGAAGCCCGTGTTTGTCACGAGAATCTCGATCTCGTAGATCGAGTCGGCCAACAGGCGGCATTCGATTCTGGCCACCTCGATTCGCGGCAGCTTCCCGGCCAGGTCCGTGAGGAACTCGCCATGCTTGCCCGCCAGTTCGTCGAGCATCGCCAGGGGCGGGTTCGTCCTCGCGAAGGGGCGCAAGCCGCCGACCTCGACGCGTCGGCCGGGGAAGTCCGGATGCTCGACCGCCTGCCACGTGACGAACGCCTCGGGTGAATGCCTGTCGAACCAGGCGAGTTGGTCCCGTTCGTCCTTGCCGCGTTGGTCGTCGGCTTTGTTCTTCGCGGGTTTCTTCTCCTGGGCTTTGGGCGCGTTGGGATCGTTCGGGTCTTCGACCTTCGGTTTCTCGAAGGCTATCGACATGGCCGGGTCCCAGGGTCGGGCCGCCAGGGACAACCGCCCGCGATGGAAGTACATCCAGTCGCTGAATGTGCCGGGTTCGGACGCGCCCTCCAACTCTTTCTCCAGGCCGAGCTTGGCGCGATAGACCTTCCCGATGGCCTCGAAGTAGGCGATGTCCTGTTCGCTGATCGCTTCCATCGGCTTGGACCGGCCGGGCGACGGGGCGCTTCTGGGCGTCTTGCGGAGGTTGTCCGCGGCGCCGTAGGTCACGACGATCCCGATGTTCGGATGGGCGACGACGAAGTCCGCCAGCGCCCGCGTCTCGCTCTCGCTGACGGGGTGAACGCCCGCATCGGGAGCGAAGTACTTGTAGTTGAAGGGGAAGTTGCGGTTGAAGTTGACGCCGCCGGCACCGTCCTCGTTCCATCGTTTGTCGCGGTCGTTGTCGATCCCCTCGGTCAGCAGCCGCCAGACGGGGACTTCACCCTTGAGCGGATCGGCCTTGAGCATCAGGCGGGGTTCGTTCGGATCGACAATGTACTGGCCCTCCTTGTCCTCGACCCGCATCATCGTGATCAGGCCGTCGCCGTTGAGGTCCTCGCAGCCGTCCTCGTCGATCAGCCCGTCGTGGTCCTCGTCGTTGGGGGTTCCGTTGCCGCGGCCGTCGATTCTGGGGCCGGCGAAATACCGCTCGGCGGCGTCGGGGTTCAGGCAGGGGACCACATACAGCGTGGTCGTCTTGAGGCTCTCTGCGGTGGAGGGGTTCACGCGGTATTCCTGCGTCAGCCGCTCGATCCAGGCAACGGCTGCGTAGGAGCCGACAAGGTCGTCGCCCTCGATGCCCGCCACAACGAGCATCGCCGGGCGAGCGGCGCGATCCTCCTCGGCGCCTTGGCCGATCTCGACCATCCAAACCTCGCGGTTCTCACGCGATTTCGCCAGCTCACCAACTCGAACCAGATTCGGTTCCCACTCGCTCAGCGACGCAAGACGCTCGGCCATGGCCGCGGCGTGGTAATACTCCGCCGCCTGCGGAGTACTCCCCAGCAGGCCGACAAGCAAACCCGCGCACATCCATGCTGCATGAAGTTGGAGTTTCACGTGATCATCCTTCCTAAAGCACTCCATCGGTTGTTTACAGAAGATCGTCACTGTACCACGCGGCCGGCAGGTTGACAACCTCTCCAGCCACTGCTCCCT
>JAGPGT010000176.1 GCA_018055905.1 Phycisphaerae bacterium | reverse complement strand
CTGAATGAAGCTACGCGGGGCGGGTTCCCGCGGAAGTCCACGGTCGGTTTGGAGTTGGACCGTGCGCTGTTTGCGGTCCAGCAGGGGCTCATCGATCACGCCTACACGCCCGCTCATATCGAGAAGTTCAGATCGATTCTCGATGGAGCCGCATTCAAGACGTCCGCCTATTTTCCAGGGGCCGTTGACAGGCCATCAGGCCCGACCGTGGTTCACGAGGTCGTCATCAACGCCTCACAACCACCGTGCTGGGGGATTCCCGTCATGGACAACGAAACACCGGCGCGGCGGCCGACGGGGTGTTACCTGGCGCCGGGGAGTATTGTTGAGGTGACAGTTCCCCCTTCCCTGGTGGGCAAGGGGTATGGCATTCGCGTCGGCGCACACTCGTGGGACCTCAGGGAAAAGCCCATGATCGTCCGTCTGGACCGTGTCTCAATCGTTTACCCCATTAAGGCGATCCGCACGGCGGTCGCCAATCCCCTGGGGGGAGGCATTTACATCGAAGTGCCATACCGAGCCGATGCGGGGATCGTGAGGGTGAGCATTGCGAACGCGGTCCGCGCTCCCTTTTTCTCCGCCCGACATTTCGACCGGACGACGCTCGATCAGTGGCAGAAGTCCGAGCGCCGCCATCCCGGTCCCTGGGCGGATTTCGAGTCGGACAAGTTCATGATGCAGGTACCCACCCGATGGATCTACAACTTCGACGACCCAGCAACCCTCATGGCTGATTGGGACAAGGCCATGGACGCTGTGTCGGAACTTTTCGGTCTGCCCTTGGTCCGGCCCAAGACGGTGCTCTATCTGCAGGTCGACGTCATCTTCAGAGGGAATGCCAACTACCCCGGGTACCCCCAATCGAATTTTCGGTACGATCCCCTCAAGGTGGAAAACGAGCACAGCAACCATTGGCTTCTCAAAGGGCCGCAGTCTTCCGGCGAGATCATATTCCACGAGTTGGGCCATGCGCATCTCTTCACCAAGTTCAAGGGGGAAGTGGAGGCTGTGGTCAATCTGCCCTATGTCGCTGTGTTAAATCGAGGTTTCGGCGTGGATCTCGATACCGCTTTTGGGAGGTCCTGCGGCAAGCCGTATGTTTCGTTGGAGCAGGCCGCGATTATGTGGATGGTCACGGAGAACTTTCGTCAGGGAAGACCGATGGACATTTCCAACAGTCCGGTCAATGAGGTGCGATATCAGCACCGTGGCTACGGCAAATATGTGGAGATTGTGCGTCTCTTCGGGTGGAAGCCGCTCCAGGACTTCTGGCATTCGGTCAACTTGGATTATCTCAAGGGAATTGAGTATTCGCGGAACGCCGATCCTACGGACAGCCGCATACTACGAATGTCCAGGGCTGCGGGAGCCGATCTCAGACCCCTGATTCACTTTTGGGGCGTTCACCCCGAGGACAATGCTGCCCTGGAAAAGGCAATGACGGAAGAGGGACTCAAGCCGTCACCGTTGATTTACGATCGGCTGCTCTATTACAAGAACCTGATACCGATGAACAACGCCGACTTTGCCAGGCACGCCGAGATTGTCAATCCCAAGGGAATCCGCGGGGGCAGCAATCCGTTGTATGGCGAAGGCTGGTATTTTGTCTGGCTGCCGAAGTATGAGGAATCGCACGGGCGTGCCGCGCAGGCCGCTTTACAGGAGATCATTGACCTCTATTTTCCGGAAGGACGTCCTAAGGGATAGGAAAACACGAATGGGAAAGCAGTACTGTGCCAACAAGAATCCGGTGCATCCTTACCGTTTGGCTCTCGCGGGCGGATGGGGAGACCACAACTTTGTCAATTTCCTTGCCGACGGATATGTCGTGGTCGTACAAGTGAAACCTACGGTCGTCTTCCACGACCGATGTGGGATCTGTTCGAGCACACGCAAGATCCTGTTACAGAAGTACCCCAATGGCATTCCCGCCCACATCGACCGCTACAAGCTGGCTTCCGACCTGTACTACTGGGAGAACCAGCGCAAAGTGCCCATCGGGGGGTCGCAGGATGCGTGGGGCTCCGTCTATCCGGGGTTCAACCTGCTGCACTATGATTTCACGTATCACAACGGCGTGCTCCCCAAGGAAGTCACCTCGATCCTGGACAAGCGTACGGCCCGTTGGTTCGAACGCAACTTCTGGATTGTCGAGTGCGTTGGGCCTCGTCCCCGCGGATACAATCCGTTTGATGGAGGGCGTTTCGCGACCCGGAAGCTCGTGAGTCAATTGGGTCAGTCCGGTCTGAACTGCTTCAATGCGATCAAGAACCGGGATCTGGCGGCCTTGGGGGCGTCGTTCAACCTGTGTTCGTCTACCTGGCGCAGGATGTTGCCCGCGATCTTCGAACATCCCACCATCGACGTCCCGGTCATGAAGCGACTGCGTTACTACCAGCGCCGATATGCCGGCGCCATGCCGTCGGGCTGTGGTGTGGGGTATATCTACGTGGCCTCCTCGGAACCCGTCGAAGGGGGGTTCCAAGTGAAGGTCAATCTGGAATAGGAGAAGCTCATGTTGGATGATTGTTGCCACGCCGTGGTTATGGCCGGTGGAGCCGGCACACGGCTTTGGCCGCTGAGCACCCAGGACTGCCCCAAGCATTTGCTCAAGCTGTTCGATGGTAAGTGTCTGCTCGAATTGACTGTGGAGAAATTGAGGGGCCATATCCCCGAGGATCGCATCATCATTCTGACAAGTACCCATTACCGGGATTTGACCCAGCGGACACTGCCGCGTCTTCCCCCGGAGAATGTCATTGTCGAACCTTGTGTGCGCGATACAGCCAGCGCGATCGGACTGGCTGCCACGGTCCTCAAACGAAGGTGCGCCTCGGCTACGATGATCGTGCTGACGGCCGACCAGATCATCGAGCCGGCCGATCGGTTCAATGCAGCGATTGGCCACGCGGTCCATTTTCTTGAATTGCATCCCGACAAACTGGTCGCCTTCGGGGTGGCAGCCACTTCCGCCAACACGCAGGTTGGCTGGCAGAAACTGGGCCGAACCTTGGATTTTCCGGGTTGCGAAATCCGGCAGATCGAGGCATTCACAGAGAAACCCAATCGGGCGCTGGCGCAGCGATTTCTGGATGCGGGCTGCTATTGCTGGAATTCAGGGCAATTCGCCTGGAAGGCGGAGACGATCCTGAAGGAGATCGGCGTCCACCTGCCCCAAACCACACTCCTGCTCGAGGAAATCGGCGCCGCATGGCATACCCCATCCCGCGATTCGGTCTTGGAGCGTCTGTTTCCACAGATGCCGAAGGGGTCCATCGACTACGAGGTCCTGCAGAGGACCGAACGGGCCTGCTCCATCATGCTCCCCTGCAGTTGGGAGGATATGGGCACCCATGTCGCACTGGTGGAGAAGACGGGCACGAGGCAGGGGAGCAACCTCGTGGCGGGTCGGGCCTTTGTCATGGGAAATGGCAACAGAGTCCTCAACCGGACGGATCAATTCGTCGTGGTGGCCTGTGACAATGCGGTCGTGGTGGTCGCGAACAACACGGTGTTCATCGGAACGCCGGATACGAATATGAAGAAGCTGGTGGAACAGATCGCTCGGCAAACAGAACAGGTTTAACGGGAGCAGAATCAACATGAGCGGCAGCATTTCAGTGATCGACACCCTCATCGTCATCGCCTACCTGTCAGGGATCATGGTGATCGGCATTGTGGCGGGTTACCGGAAACACACTTCCTCGGATCAGTTCTTTCTGGCCGGACGGTCGTTGCACTGGCCCCTTATCGGCACCGGTCTGTTCTGTGCCAACATCTCGACGATCCATTTGGTGGGCTTGGCCTCGTCGGGCTACAAGGACGGCTTGGTCATCGGCAACTTCGAGTGGATGGCGGCCTTTTGCCTGATCGTACTGGGGATTGTGTTTGCACCATTCTACTTTCGCAGCAAGATATCGACCCTGCCCGAGTACCTGGAGAAACGATACAGCACCGGTGCCCGCACTTTTCTGGCCGCCATCTTCGTGATGTCGGCACTGCTCGTGCATATCGGCATCAGTCTGTATGCCGGTGCCAAGGTCTTGGAGGAGTTTTTTGGAATCAATTACGTTCTGTCCATCGTCGGCATCTCGGTCATCACCGCAATCTACACGATTCTCGGGGGTCTTCGGGCCGTGATGATCACGGACGCCATTCAGGCGGTGCTGCTGCTGGCGGGGGCCGCGATTCTTACCTTGGCGGGTCTTCTGAAGCTGCCGGAGGCCGGCATCGAAACCTGGGCTCAGTTCAAGGCCGCCTGCAGACCTGATCAGCTCAGCATGATCCAGCCCATCCGCGATGCCGCAGCTCCGGGCCGTTTTGGATTGCGGGAGTTCTCCTGGTATTCGATTCTGTTCGGGTACCCGGTCCTCGGGATCTGGTACTGGTGCACAGATCAGACCATCGTTCAGAAGATCCTGGCCGCCAAGACTGAAAAGGACGGCCGCGACGGCGCGATCTTTGCCGGGTTCCTGAAGATCCTGCCGGTCTTCCTGATGGTCCTGCCGGGGATCATCGGCTACATTTTGTATCGGGACCTCATCGGCGGGAACAACGATGCCACGTTGATGGTCATGATGAAACAACTGTTGCCGGTCGGTCTGCGAGGTTTGATGGCCGCGGGCCTGCTGGCTGCCCTGATGAGCACCATCGAGGCTGCTTTGAACAGCACGGCCACACTGACGGCCGAGGATATTGTCAAACGGCTGCGCCCGCAGATGCCCGATGCCACGCTGGTGTTGATCGGACGTGTTACCGCCGGGATCGTGGTGGTGCTGGCCATGCTCTGGTCCACACAGGGCGGCAAGTTCGGCAGCATCTTCGAGGCGATCAACAAGATTCCCATGGCATTTGCGCCGGGCATCACAACCGTCTTTCTCTGGGGTGTCTTCTGGCCTCGCGGCAACCGACAGGGGGCCATGGCCGCGCTGCTCTTCAACGTGGTCGTTGGGATTCTATATCTGGCTGTGGATATTCCCCTGATCGGGGGCGAGCAACTCGTCGCCAAACGTCTCGGCCTGCCGTTCATGCAGGTCGGGTGGTATCTGTTCGTGATGTCCAGCGCGATCTACTTCTCCGTCAGCCTGCTCACACCGGCGCCGAACCCAAGTCAGATCGAAAACCTGTGCTGGACGCGACCGTTCGACGCCTTACGCGGCAAGATGCAGGGAACTCTTACCGATCCTCGCGTCATGGCGGCGATCCTGTTTGCCATCATGGGCGTGCTGTACGCAATCCTACACTGACCCAACGACGGGAGTCATCAAAGGGCTCCTGACACAATCGATTGTTGTATGGAGATAAAGGGGAAGTACCCATGAAGCATCAAACCTGTTCCCGGGTGATGATCGTTCTGGCTGCGATGTTTTCACTGCAGGCGATTTCGACGGCGGCACACGAGTCCCTTGCGGTTCCAACGCGAGGATTCGTCAGTTCTCAACCGGCCAAGACGTGGGAGGAAGGCCTCATATGCGGCAATGGCACGATTGGCCTCAACGCCCTGAGTCGCCCGCTGAACGAACGGATCATCTTCTCTCATGAGCGTCTGTTCCTGCCGATGGGCGATCCGGTCATGCCTCCTGATCAGTCGGTTCGTCTGTTCGAGATCCGACGACTCATCGACAAAGGACTCTACAAGCAAGCCTGTGATCTCCAATTCCGTCTCTCGGGGCAGGACGGCTTCATGTATCCGGACTACTATGTTCCGGCCTTTGACCTCACCATTCGCTCGCAGGCGAAAGGCGAGATCCGTTGCTACGCTCGCTCCGTGGATTTTCAGACGGGCGAGGCGACCGTCCATTGGGCGGACGACCGAGGCGTCTTCGAGCGTCGCATGTTTGTCTCCCGCGCAGCCGGTGTGGCCGTGCTGCTGCTCACCGCGCCCAAAGGGGCCCTGGATTGCCGGCTCGCGATGGAGCCGCGGGAACCGAGCGACGAGTTCAATCCGGACTCCGACGTCAACAAACGCTCCGACCAAGTCTTCAAGGAACATGTGTCCGACATCAAGAGCACGGCGGGCGACTCCTGGCTGACCTACAGCAACCGGTTCACCAAGGCCTACCCCGGCAGTATCCACGCCTTGGAGGGCTGTACGCGAGTTGTGGTAGTGGGGGGGACGAGCAAGCCGCAGGATGATGGCGTGCTTCATATTGCCGGGGCGGATCGCATCCTGCTGTTCGTCGACATCCGCCTACTCTACGATCCAGCGAAGTCGGTCATGGAGGAAATGAAGCGCTCCCTCGAGGCACTTCCTGTTGACTACACCGACCTCTTGGGCCGGCATGCGAAAATCCACGGTGAGATGTTCAATCGTATGCGGTTGGACCTGGGTGGCGGTAGCGACCACAAGCGGACCACGGAGGAGTTGTTGGAGTTATCGAGTTATGAAGAGATGAACCGGGCGCTGATCGAAAAGGAGTTCGACGCCGGTCGCTATAACATCATCTCCAGTACCGGGGAGTTGCCTCCGACTCTCCAGGGGCTCTGGGGCGGAACATATGTTCCCGGCTGGGCCAGCGATTTCACCCACAACGGCAACGTTCCCTCGGCTATCGCCGCCAACCTGATGGGGAACATGCCGGAACTCATGTTGGCCTATACCTCGTACATTGAATCGATCGTTCCTTGGTTGGAAATCAACGCGAAACACCTGTTCGGGGCCCGCGGCATCGTACTGCCATCGCGCTCCACGACCCATGGCTTCAATAACGCTCTGAACCCCAACTTTGCCGGGGGCATGTGGGTCGGCGGAGCCGGCTGGGCGGCTCATTTCTTCTACGACTACTACCTTTACACCGGGGACCGTGAATTCCTCGCCCAGCACGTCTTGCCATTTATGGAGAAGGCGGTGGCGTTCTTCGAGGACTATTTGTACGAAGGACCGGACGGGAAATGGGTCTTCTCACCCACTCAGTCACCGGAGAACACGCCCGGCAACTCAGATTCCCAAGCTTCATTCAACGCCACCATGGATGTCGCTGTGGCCAAGGAACTGCTTCACAACACGATTGCAGCCTCCCGTGAACTCGGCCGCAATGGAGACAAGATTCCCCTCTGGGAGCAGATGCTTGCGAAGATGCCCGAGTACATGATTGATGACAACGGCATCATCAAGGAATGGTTGACGCCACGGCTTGAGAACCGGGACAGCCACCGCCATTCCTCGCAACTCTACCCGCTGTTCGACGGGATGCCAGAGGAGATCGCACGGAGCCCTGAGTTGAGGGCGGCATTTCGCAAGAGCATCGAGTACAAACTGGACAAGCACTGGAAGAACAACCAACGCGGGTTCATGTCGTTCGGATTGGTGCAGCTTGGTCAGGCAGCTACCAGTTTGGGAGAGGGTGAACTCGCCTACCATTGCCTCAAACATCTGGTGAACCGATTCTGGCTGAATAACCTGGCCTCGATGCACAATCACCGTTCGTTGTTCAATATGGACATCAGCGGCGGTATGCCGGCCGTGATCATCAAGATGCTGGCGGCTTCGGAACCGGGGAGAATCCAGTTGCTGCCCGCGCTGCCAAGGGCTTGGCCCGCCGGGACGATAGAGGGCGTCCTGTGTCGCGGCCAAATCGAGATAAGAAGTCTCCAGTGGTCTCCCGGCAAGGTCTTGGTCAGTCTCAAGACCGCCAGAAAGCAGAGGATCACGCTGGATCTTCCTTGGGACATCACCCACTTCGCGGCAAACAAAGGCGATGCCCTTGTAGAGAGGGGAAACAGCAAGAATTGCCTTGTCGTCACGCTGCCTGCGGAACAGGAGGTGACCCTCGAAATCAGGACAGAATCGCGATCGTAGGCGTCACAAGACCAGAACTGTTCTCTGGTGATGATGAAAGCCTTGGACTGCGGATTGGCCTTTGGCTCAGAAACCCGGTCGGACCTTGCCGTCGTGGTCGATGAG
>JAGPGT010000175.1:3778-7951 GCA_018055905.1 Phycisphaerae bacterium | reverse complement strand
ACATGCTTTGGTAACTGGTGTTTCCACCCATGCCTCCCATCATTCCCATGCCGCCCATGCCCATGCCGCCCATACCACCCATCATACCTCCGCCATAGCCCCCCATGCCGCCCATGCCGCCGCCCCTCATGCCGCCCCCGTACCCCCCCATCCCGCCCACGCCGCCGCCCCTCACGCCGCCGCCCTAGCCGCCCATGCCGCCGCCCATCATGCCGCCGCCATAGCCGCCCATGCCCCCCATCATGCCTCCCATGCCGCCCATACCCATGCCGCCCATGCCGCCGCCCATCATGCCACCGCCATAGCTTCCCATGCCGCCCATACCCATGCCGCCCATGCCCATGCCGCCCATGCCCATGCCGCCCATCATCCCCATCCCACCCATCATTCCGGCCATTCCGCCGTAATTGGCAGGGGGACTTACGAGATCCGAAACGTCATAGACACGGGTTTCCATCCTCTTCTGGGGAAGACCGGCGCGAGTCGCAACCGTGATCACGCCTCGGTTGATGACGTAGTCTACCCGGTAATCCGGTCCAGCCAGAGGATCGGTCAACGCGCTTACCATGTTGTCCAAAGCCGTCCCCAGGCGAATGCTGGGCGGACCATCGAAATCGACGGGGCTGGAAGCCTCAATGCTGGCATTCTCCTGCAGGTCGCGCCACAACACAACAATGTTCAGCGGAGGATCGATCGAACGACGCAGGATCTCAAAGGCCTCTCGGGCCGGCGTCTGCTGCGTGATCGCCGACAGGTCCACTTCCTCTTCGAGCTGCTCATACACTCGGGTGTTGGATGGATCCAACTGGAACGGCGCATCGGGTTTTCGTTTCTCGACGATCTCACGCCAGTCCTTCGGATAGGTGATCTCATCCGCGTAAGGGATGGTCGCCTCGTCCGTGCTGAGCTTGATGTCGGCCGTCTGTCGGCGGTCGAGTTTCTCCTGCTCGAGCTGCTTGCGGAAGTAAATCATGTCCTCGACCATGTCCTTCATCGTCAACGCTTCGTCGTTGAGCGGATCGATGACCAGAAGAGACTCAAGCTGGCCGAGGGAGGCCTCGTATTGCTGTTGTTTCCAGTACGCCTTGGCGCGGGTCATCAGCTCGGCAATCCTCTGCTGACGGTCCTGGTCGGCCTTTTCCCGCATCCGCCGGTTCGCCTCGGCGGACTCGCGGAGCCGCTGTTCAGCCTGTTGACGTTCCTGTTCGGCTTGGGCCTCGGCGATGTTCGCAGAGGTCTCGTTCAACCGTTGCATGTGCTGTTTGTATAGCTCGTCGCCCAGATAAGCCTGATACTGATTGACGGCTCGCACCGCACCGTCGATGTTGTCCCTGGCGGCAACAAAATCACCCTGGGCCATCAACTTCTGAGCCTGGTTGACGGCATTGTTCACCAGATTCTCGACGTAACTGCGAATCGTATTCCTGCGTCGGTTGATTTCATCGACGAAGGAACCGCTCTGCCCGGCAGTCGGTTGCTCGGCGAAGGTCGGATTCGACGGAGTCTGCATCGGAACCATGCGAGGGGCGGAGGTCGTCGCAGTTCGGGTCGTCGGGGCCGGGGTAACATCCTGGTTGGCCAGTTGGACATCGATCTGGGCAACATAGTCCTCAGGACGCAATCCTGGCGGGGCCGAGATCAGACCGCTGGCAGCCACCTCGGCAAAACCCTGACGCGCCGCCACCAACTCGCCCTGGATATAGAGTTCGCGGCTGCGATGGTACAGCTCCTGGATGCGTTCCCGCTCGCCCTGCCCGGCGGGCGTGGCCTGAGCCCGGAAATTCGAGGGCCGCGAGACCGTGCCGGCCGCTGGCATCGCCTGGGCCGACACATCGGCCAAAGTCATCGGGCGGGCCGCCGCCTTGCCAGCCTCGGCCAGTTGAATCTCCGCCAGATATCCGCGGATCTCCTCCGCCATCGGCGCCGGAGTCAATGGACTCTGAAGAACCTTGTTGAAGCCCTCTTGGGCCGTCTTGAGGTCGCCGTTCATGTAAGCGGCCTTGCTCGTGAGGTAGGTTTCGGCAATCCCCTTCTTGTACCGTTCCAGCGCCTCGCCTGCGCCGGGTTGGACGACTTGGGACAACTCGTCAGAAGCAGTGGTGACGACGGAGGCAGGTACCACCGTGCTGCTCTGCGAGGGCGCAGTGATTCTGTCAGCAGGAGAAGTCGCGGAAGGACCGGTCTTGTTCAGCAGAGTTGTGATTTCCTGACGTTCTTGAGGAGTCAGGAATTCACTGTCGCGGATGCTTTCAAGCTGCGCACGCGCAGCGGCAAATTCCCCCTTGTGGTTCAGTTGTTCCGCGGTCTGACGGGCGTCCGTGATGCGTTTGCGTTCCGCCACGGCCTTGGCGGCCTTGTCCCGCAGAGAGGCAAGCTTGCGCTGCTCGAGCGGGTCCAGATACTGCGAGTACTTCTGAGCCGCTTCGAAGGTCTTTTCTGCCTCACTGTAGTAGCCGCGATCGTACTGCTGCTGACCGACCCCCATAATGTGCTGAACCATGGGACGCAGCGTGGCGACCTCATCCCCCTGCGCTGCCGGCGACGGAGTCACATGTACAAGACATGCCGCGGTAAGCGAGACCAACGCCAGAATTGTCGAAAGGGCCCCCTTCCGCACAGACTTTGCGTACACACTTAGCCTGTCCAAAACCTAACCTCCTGCCTATAATGTCGTCACCCTCTTATGGGAAAACCTGTTACCGTAGCTGGTTGTCAAAACCTCCACCGTAAGGATGTAGGACAGAGTTACGACTTCAATCTAGTAAAATAGCTACTTTTTTGCAAGGGAAAAATCTCCCCCCAGATTGTTTGACCGATAAAATCAGAATCGTCTCCAGTAGAACCCAGGATCGCTCCACAACAGCGGGCAAATTGAGGCACCAAAAATGAGCACAGCAATCCCCTCTTCCGACGACACCCCCGACAAGATCGAGAATTCGGCGTTTCCAGGGCAGAAAACGCTGATCCTAGCGGTCGAGACTTCCAGCCGCATCGGCTCGGTAGCCTTGGCCTTCGAAAACCGATTGATCGAGGAGTCGATTTTTGCCAGTCCGATGCAACACAGCGCCGAGATCTTCCCGGCCATTCAGAACCTGCTGGCGGGACAGGGACTGGCTCCGAAGGACATCGGCCAGCTCCACATCGCCATCGGTCCGGGCAGCTTTACCGGACTGAGAATTGCGGTAGCCATGGCCAAGACCATGCACCTGGCGCAGGGCACGCCGATCGTCACCGTGGATTCCCTGGATGTCGTCGCGGCCAACCTCGGTCCAGGAACGGGAGAATCGATCGATCGAACCATGCCCCATATTCCCGAGCTCCCCAATAGGATTGCCGCCCTCTTCGACGCCAAGCGAGGCCAGTTTTACGTCAGCATCTATGACCGAGTCCCCGCGCAAACCGACGTGTCAGAGAACCCTGGCGACCCTGATTATCGGATCCCGGCACAGGGAGGCGGCATGTGGCTCAAGATCCACCCTGCTTCTCTCTTGACCGCCCGGGAAATCGTCGAAGGTTTTGGCGAAAAAGCCCCCCTGGGCGTTGTCGGCGACGGCTTGCTTTACCACCTCGAGGAGTTCACCCGGGAGGGAATCGTCGTACTGCCGAAATCGGTTTGGAGTCCCCGAGCCGCCAACGTCCACCGCCTTGGGTGGCAAAAAGCTCAACTCCGTCGGTTCGCGGACCCGTTGGCCCTGACGCCTTTCTACCTCCGCGGGCCGCAAGTGACCCTGAAGCGAAAACTTTGACCGGCGGAATTGCCGCCGGAACCGCTTCCTTCCAACGCCCCTTTCCGAGCACAACCCCGGTGGATTTGCGCAAAAAACTCTTGCTGCCTATTCCCCTGTTTCGCACATTCTGGTATAGCATGGTCAGACAATGGGCATCCTATCGTTAGACCCTCTACGCGGTGATGCGTTGTAGCCTGTGTAGCCGGCATGCCCTTTATCACTCAGGACTCCTACGAAAGGAAGGTAGTTCAATGAACATCTACATCGGGAATCTTGCCCCCGACACCACCGAGGACGAAGTGAAGGAAGCCTTCGCTGCGTTCGGCGATGTCGCATCGGTCAAGATTATTCGAGACGGCGCCACAGGCGAATCTCGAGGGTTCGGTTTCATCGAGATGCCGAACGAAGAGCAGGCCAAAGCCGCAATTGCCGGTATGAACGGCAA
>JAGPGT010000175.1:0-3678 GCA_018055905.1 Phycisphaerae bacterium | reverse complement strand
TTTTTTGACTCATAACCCTCAGGCTTCGAGTCCGGGCGGACGCGTTTCAGCGAGGTGTCTTGCCGTCCGGCAAACACGGATCGTCCCGCTTACCCCAGGATGACAGAAAAATGTTTGGCAAGAACCGACAGGGACGGATATACTCCTTTGCTTGTTCTGAAACAGTCAGTCCTATTTCTCTTGGGTCGCTGTTGAAATGATTCTGACGCAGATACTGCAGCCAACGTGTGTGAAGGTTCCGCTGGACGGCAAGGACAAATACGCGGTCATCACGGAACTGGTGACCGTTCTCGATGAGAACAAACTGATCCAGAATCGCCAGACTGTTCTGGACGCGGTGTTCACCCGCGAACAAACGCGGAGCACCGGCATCGGCTCGGGGATCGCGATTCCGCACGGCAAATGTACCGCCGTCAAAGAATTGGTCATGGCCTTGGGAATCGCCGCCAGTCCGCTGGACTTCGACAGCGTCGACGGCAAACCGGTGTCCATCGTGATCCTTCTGGTTTCGCCCCAGGATCAAACCGGACCGCACATCCAGGCTTTGGCTCGGATCAGCCGATTGATGCTCGACGAGGACTTCAAATCCGCCCTCGAAAAGGCGCCCTCCTCCGAAGCCGCCTACAAACTCATCAGTGAGCGAGAAACACAGTAGACTCGAAACCGCTCAGTTCTTTTCCCACAGGACCAGCCCCAGTTCGAACGGGTTGCTCTGGTCAGGATGGTGGGGCAGGACCCGCACGGCCACTCCGTGCCGGCCGGCTGCCCGGCACTCCATCCGACCCGTAAACCAGTGGTCACCGTCTTCGCCGGACTTCTGTTCGTAGGCCATCGGAAGCGCCATCCCCTCGCGAATGTTGCCCCAGGAATCCGTCGGACCGTGATAGAGTTCGACGTTGACCTCCTCAGGACGGACCCGTCCGAGTCGGATCAAAGCTCGCACGGTCAGTTCCGTCCCCACCTTCATCTGCGGTTGACGCGGATTGAGTTCTTCGCCCCCGTCGTTGTTGCCGGAGTTGAGCGTCACTTCGCGTACCGCAAATTCCTGCCACGCATGACGAATCTCCGACTTCCACCGGGCGAGGGCCTTGGCCCGATCCATCGAATCGCTGGTGAAGTGATGATATCGCGTGGCCGACGGGCAGTAAAACCGACGGGTGTACTCCGCCAGCATGCGATGAGTGTTGAACCGAGGGGCGACATGCTTGATGCAGGCCTTCATCCTCTGAATCCAGGCCCGCGGAAGGTTGTCCGGCGAGCGGTTATAGAACAGCGGAACAATTTCGTTCTCCAACACGTTGTACAACGCCTGGGACTCGACCAAGTCCTGGTATTCGAGATTCTCGTAGTTCTCGCCGGATCCGATGACCCAACCGCCGTCGGGGATGTAGCCTTCGCACCACCAGCCGTCCAGCGTGCTGAGGTTCAGAACGCCGTTGGCCGCGGCTTTCATGCCGCTGGTACCGCTGGCTTCCATCGGCCTTCGCGGGTTGTTCAACCAGACATCCACGCCGCGAACCAGGAAACGCGCGACGTCGATGTCATAATCCTCCAAAAAGACGATCCGTCGCCGGACGGGATCTTGCGAAGCGAAGCAGACGATGTTGCGAATGATCTCCTTACCGGCGTTGTCCTTGGGGTGTGCTTTGCCTGCGAAAATGAACTGGACGGGCCGCTCGGAATCGTTGAGCAACCGGAGCAGGCGATCCGCGTCCCGCAGGAGCAGATCGCCCCGCTTGTAGGCGACAAACCGACGGGCAAAACCAATGGTCAGCGCCTCCGGATCAAGGATCCCCTCGGCTTGCCGCAGTTCCCCCTGGCATGTCCCACGTCGCTGCATCTGGGCCATCAGCCGCTTTCGGGCGAAAACGATCAACCGGTCTTTGCATCGCTGGTGCGCGCTCCAGAGTTCCTCGTCGGGAATGTGATCCACCTGGTCCCAGGCCGACTTGTCGAACACCGTGGACGACCAGGTGGGACCGAGATACCGCTCGTAGAGGGCGGAAATCTCGTCCGCCAACCACGTCTTGAGGTGAATGCCGTTGGTAATCGCGGTGATCGGGACTTCCCGAGACGGCAACCCGGGCCACAACGCACCCCAGACCTCGCGGGAAATCTGCGCGTGCAGTTTGCTGACGCCGTTGAGATAACCGCTGAGCTTGATCGCCAGCACCGGCATCTTGAACGGCTCGTTCTCGTCGTCCGGTAGGATCCTGCCCAACGCGAGGAACTGCTTACGGTTGACGCCCAAGTGGGGAAAATAGGCGCCGAAATACTTGTCCATCAGATCGACCTCGAACTCGTCGAGACCGGCCTTGACGATCGTGTGCGTGGTGAAAACGTTGCCTGACCGGGTGACTTCGACAGCCTCCTCGAAGCTCATGTTCGTCGCGCTGCGAATCTGGCGAATCCGTTCGAGGGCCATAAAAGCGGCATGCCCTTCGTTCATGTGGCATACCGAAGGCGTGATGTTCATCGCGGCCAAGGCTTTCATGCCGCCGATGCCCAGAAGGATCTCCTGGCGGATACGCAGCTCACGGTCACCGCCGTACAGGCTGCTGGTAATCATGCGGTCGCCGCCGGAATTAGCGGGGATGTTGGTGTCCAGCAGGTACAAGTTGAGCCGACCGACGTGAACGCACCAGATCTGAGCCTGGACCGAGCGGCCGGGATACTCCACACTAATCGTCAGGGGGCGCCCGCTGGGTTTTCGCACCAGATCGATCGGCATGTTGAACGGATCGTTTTCTCCATAGGCCTCTTGTTGCCAGCCGTCGAGGTTGAGGTGCTGACGGAAATACCCCTTTTGATACATCAGACCGACGCCAACCAGAGGAATCCCCAGATCCGAGGCGCTCTTGAGATGATCGCCCGCCAGGATACCCAGACCGCCGGCGTAAATCGGCAGACATTCGTGCAGACCGAACTCTGCACTGAAGTAGGCAATGGTCATCGGGGGATTCTCGCCACAGGCTTTCTGGTACCAGGTCGGAGCCTGAAGATACTCCTCCAGCGTTTGGGAGGCCCGCCGTAACTCATGGAGAAAGCTCTCGTTCTGGGAGAGCGCCTCGAGCCTAGACTGGGAAACCGAGCCCAGCAGCTTCACCGGATTGTGACCGGACGCTGCCCACAGGGCCGGATCGATCCGCTTGAACAGATCGATCACTTGCGGACTCCAGGACCAGAACAGATTCCGGGCCAAGGCATCCAACTCTATAAGCGATTCAGGCAGGGCCGGTAAAACGGTGAAACTTCGCACACTCGGCATTTCATCTCCTCACAAACTGCATCCATCTGCAAGATAAGCCGCTCAAGACACGGCAAACCCATGCTGTCATCGGCAATTGGCAGCATGCGCTTAACTGCAAAAGGAAAAGGGAGTTGTAGTTCACGAGGGGATCGCCGGACCGATAATCTCAGGCCCGCTCAAGAAGAGAAAAAGGCCTGTGTAACTCAATGCACAGGCCCTTCTCGTAAGTGCCAGCTCACCTCCACCTGTGCCGTGAAAAAGGCGATTGAAGGGAACCCTTACTATCAAGTGGGTGATCGTTGCATGTGTCCGGAAGTCCTGACAAGCAGGCGTTTCCGATCCGACAAGACCTGATCTCCCTTAGTACGGGTATCGGTTCCTTCAAATACACGCCTAAGACACGAACACCGCAGGGGTCAGCCTGCAAA
>JAGPGT010000174.1 GCA_018055905.1 Phycisphaerae bacterium | reverse complement strand
ACTTCGAACTCCCCCGCTTCGGCCTTTCTCTGATCCTCCTGGAGAAGGCCGCAGAAGCCAACCCTACCGAGCCGCCTTGGTGAAAATCACTCTTGGATCGCCGGGACCGTAGAAGTCCGGGATACGGGCCACCTGCGTGTACCCCAGGGCCTCGTAGAACCGTCGTGTCGGAGCGTAGGATTCCCGACCGGAAGTCTCGACGACAAACAATCGACCGCCGCGATCGCGAATCGCCTGCTCGGAAAACGCCATCAATGCCTGGCCGATCCCCTTGCCCTGCCAAGCGGGCGACACCCCGATCCAGTAAATGTCGTAAGTGCCGACGGTGCAGGGAGTCGGACCGTAGCAGACCCAGCCGACCGTTTCGCCATCCACTTCAGCCACAAAGGATTGGTAATGTCCCTTGGGGCCCTCCGCCAGCGCCGAGTCCAGGACCTCGCGGGCAATGTCGATCTCGTCGGGTCGGAAGAAACCCGTCTCCGACAGGAACGACAGCACGATCTGCCGGTCCTCGGGTCGACACCAGCGCACATCGATTCCAGACGGCAACCGCCGCACGGAAGACGACGCTTTCCCCGTCTTCGGTCCTCTGTCCTCCATCCTCCGCTTTCGAACGACCGCATTCTCGACGACCCATTTGACGAAGGTCTGGTACGCGATGCCGCTCGCATCGAGGGCTGCGGCGAATCCGGCGTCCGGCGAGATGTCCGGATTGGCGTTCACCTCCAGAACGTAGGGGCGATTGGCTTTATCCAAACGGAAATCCACGCGACAATAGTCGCAGCAATGGAGGGCTCGGCACGCGGCTGCCGCCAATTCCCGGATTTTCTCGGTCAGGTGTTTGGGCAGCGGGGCCGGAATGATCCGAGGCGTGTGCTTGAACTCGAAGCTGCCCTCCAACCATTTCGCCTCATACCCCACGATGCGGGGTCGGCCTTCTTCAAATGCGCTGAAATCGATCTCGGCCAACGGCAACACTTCCAGATCGCCCTTACGGCTGATCACCGAAACATTCAACTCGCGTCCCTCGATGTACTGCTCGATCAACGCCGGCTGGGCCATCCGGTCGTGAATCCGCTTCACAGTTTCCGTTAGAACCTTTCCCCGTTTGCGGACGACGCTGGTCTTGTCGATCCCCTCGCTGGCATCGGTGCTCACCGGTTTGACGATGTAGGGACCTTCGAACAGGCCTTGGGCTGGCACGGACTGCCCCGGCCGAACGATCAGCCCCTTCGGCGTGGGCAACCCGGCAGCGTCCAGAAGAGTCTTACCCTCCCATTTGTCGAGCGTCAGCAACAGGGCTTGAGAATCGTTGCCGGTGCAGGCCTTGCCGAAACTGGCGATTACAGTCGGGACCAGATTCTCCCGGCGGTCGTCCTCCCAGAACCCTTCGACGAGGTTGAAAACCACCGGCTCGTCCGCCGCGGCCAGAACCGCAGGCAAATCTTCAAATCGACGCACCCCGATCGTACGATGTGCCACCTTCAGCCTGCTCAGAGCCTGGCTGACAGCCTCGACTTCCGCCAGAACACCCGCTTCGCTTTCCGTGTAAGCACCGCTGTGACCGGAGGGTCTCGGTTCGTTGTGGAGAATCAGGACACTTGTCTTTCCATGCGGCACGGCACGGACTCCTGTCGGGCAAGGGCACTTTGAACGATGTTGCCAATCAGCTCTTGGTAATTCATTCCTTCCTGGGTCGCGATCATCGGAAGGTCCGAATGGGTTGGGTGAAGGCCGGGAAGCACATTGATCTCAAGGAACGCCGGATGCCCCTGGGCATCCAACCGAATGTCGACACGCCCGGCGTCGCGGCACTCAAGTATACGAAACGCTCCCAGCGCCAGGGCTTCCACTTGGTTGCGGAGATCGCCTTTGGGCATCGGGAAGTAATCCACGCATTGTTCGCAGGTCTCTTTGACCTCATAGGAATAGTCCTGGGCCGGGGCGTTCGGACGGATGGAGAACTCCATGGTTCCAACGATTCGGGCTTCATGGCCTGTCCCCAAAACGGCGGTCGTGAACTCCCGGCCGGGCAAATATTCTTCCACCAGCACCGGCTCGGCGAACCGCTCCAGCAGGCGGGTGCAGACTTTCTTAAGAGCCGCAGGCGACCCGACTCGCGAATCCTTATCGACGCCTTTGCCCGTACCCTCCGCCAGCGGTTTGGCAAACAACGGGTACTCCAGTTTCAGAACGTCCACGTCGGCCGGCGACGTCACCACCGCAAAACGAGGGGTGTACAAACCCGCGGAGGCAACCACCCGTTTGGTCATCGCCTTGTCCAGGGTCAACGCGCAGACGAGCGGATCGGAGAAGGTGTACGGGATTCCGTACATCTCCAGAAGACAGGGGACTTGAGCCTCGCGACTTCGGCCGTAAAGCCCCTCGGCGATGTTGAACACGAGGTCCCACCGCTCACCGCTGGCGAGCTGTTTGGCCAAAGCCATGCCGTTGCCGATACGCTCGGTGTCGTAGCCCAGGGACCGAAGGGCCTCTTCAATTGCGGCAATCGTCGCCACCGAATCGAACTCGGCCACCTGTTCTTCGGTGAAACCCAAAGCCAAATAGTCATCCCGCAGGTCGTAAGTAAGTCCTATAATCATGAAATCAACCCGACACCCGTTGGAAACGGGTGGTCTAACCATTCTTGAGATTCGTTCGTTCTGCTCAGTAGTCCTTCACCGGTCCATCCGAGGCACAACAGGACTTGCGTCTGGTGTAGCGTACGCTGGTCTTGGGCTGGATCCGACTGAACTGTCCCGAGGTCAGTTCCCACACACCGGGCGAGGATTCCTCCTGGGGAGCGGGACATTCACCGTCGAACCGGTCATGCGGCTCCGGATATGCGATGAGCATGCCCTCATAGTTCCTCAACACCGTATGGGTCGGACTCTGTGTAACGACATAGTTCGGCAGGACCGGGATTTTTCCGCCACCGTGGGGGGCGTCGATCACAAACGTCGGGATGGCCAAACCGCTGAGCCGGCCGCGCAGATACTCCATAATCTCCATGCCCCGCGTCACCGGGGTACGGAAATGCTCGACGCCGCGGACGAGATCGCACTGATACATGTAGTACGGCCGGACCCGGTTTCGTACCAGACCACGGCAAAGCTGTTCGATAATCCGCGGGTTGTCGTTGATCCCGCGAAGCAAAACCGATTGGTTGCCCAGGGGAACGCCCGCATCGGCAAGACGCCTGCACGCTTCCATCGATTCCGGCGTCAACTCCTGCGGATGGTTAAAATGCGTATTGATCCAAACGGGATGGTACTTGCGGATCATCTGGCACAATTCATCGGTGATGCGCATCGGCAACACGACCGGAACGCGGCTGCCGATCCGGATGATCTGGACCGAGGGAACCGCGCGAAGGCTTGACAGCACCATCTCCAGGTGTTCGGTGTTCATCGTCAACGGGTCGCCACCCGAGACGATCACGTCGCTGATCTGGGGATGCTCCCGCAGGTAAGCGGCGATCTGCTCCAATCGACGCTTGGTGATGCTGGTTTCCCGCGTCCCGGCGATTCGTTTGCGCGTGCAGTGGCGACAGTACGTCGAACACATGGTGGTCGCGATGACCAAAGCGCGGTCGGGATAGCGGTGCACCATCCCGGGAACCGGCATGTCATGACATTCTTCGAGGGGATCGGGCGTCAGGAACGGCGGATCAATAAGTTCCTCCGCCTGAGGCACACACATCTGAAAAATGGGGTCGCGGTTGTCGGCAGAACGAATCAACGAAGCGTAATACGGCGTGATCGCCATGGGGTACTTGGCCATCACAGAAGTCACGTCGGGACTTCCCGTCAGACTCGGAAAAGCCGCGAGCAGCTGCTGGGAGGTCCGGATTCGATTGGCCATTTGCCAACGCCAGTCGTTCCAATTCTTGGACCGATAAATGGGAGTCTCGATCGTGCTGGGTGCAGCCGATAGGAGCGGAGGCTCGTCATCTTTGGCTACACACAGGGAGGCCTCTCCATGACAGGAAGAGTCTTCGCCTCCACTTGCAGAGCACATAGACATGGGTTGAATTTCCTTTCCTTGAATCTAACTGTTGATGCTCAGGGCTCTGCGAAACCCAAGCCGAAACCGCTGTTCGCAGAACGCCACATACATTACTTTCCCAACCTAGGGCCGCTCCATGAAACCGACCACCGCTCCAAGGAAAGCTCCCTTCATGGGTTCGATGCTCTCTCGGAGCGTCGTGGACTCCATGGTAATCATGGCAAACGACAAAAAGCCCGACACAAAACCCGCGATAGCGCAAGCCAACCGCCGGATCTTTACTTCGTCCACTGTTATCGGCAGAAAAGGCAGGACCAATTCCTCGATACGTTTCAAATATCCCTCGAAAGGCCGGTCGATTTCGTACGTCAGCCCCCGATCCAGCTTCAACAACATGCGCCCCTGAAACAATACGATAAACTCGTCCGGATGGCTCAGGAAGAACTCCATGTGCCCATTCACCAACCCATCAAGGGCCTCTCGCAACGTGTGCGGCTGCCCCACCGTTTTCACGACAGCCTCCAGAAGGTTGGCGGTGCACTGCTCAATCAGAACTCCAACAATTTCGCTCTTATCGGCGAAATGTCGGTAAAACGTTCCCTTTCCCAGATCGGCCCGCTGGGTAATCATCTCGATCGTCGCCGCTTCGGTTCCCACAGCCGCAAACGTGGACAAAGCCGCCTTCAACAGGCGACTTCGAGTCCTTGAAGCCCTTCGCTGAGTCCGATTGGGCGACTCTGATGGTGCGACTACCTCGTTCACAAGTGACTGTATAGTCATTTCTGACCGTTTGTTCAATACCATATATCGAAAAAATTGTAAAAATCTTACAAGGGATAGCGTTGAAATTTCTTCTTTAGCGAATTTCGATGACACAATTGCAGCGGATTCGTCGAAGTTCGAGGCACAAGCGTCCGGTATCTGCGGTCTCTTTCTTTCCGCTGAGATTTTCCCGCAATCGACAGAAAAACTGTAAGGTACGAGATCCTTTCTCTTGGATTCGCCGAGCTAATTCACATTGCAGGTGTGATTTCTCCCGTGGGGGAATTGTACGCCAACCATCGCGCTTGCCCTTCCCGATACCTCCACGAGATAAGGAATGCCTTTTTCCGGAGTCTCACCGGACGATTTCTCTGTTTGGAGCCGACCCGTCTGGAAACTGACCGCCTTCGGAGTTAAGGTAGAAAATAGAAGAACACAAACCTAACCCGACGTGTTTTCCTTCGCCAAGCCACAGGTTGGGGGGGGCCGCTCTGACGCTGGGCGCCAGAACATTCGCCGATACCGCACAGTCAAAGGTTCCACAACCTCCCGGCGAAAGACCGACCGCTGCGAGCAGAAAGACCTGGCCACGAGGAATCCCGAAAAAGTCCGAGAAATGGCAAGTCTGTGGCAAATCTGTGAAGACCGCTTTCGAGACCAAGCAGGCCCACCCCCGGCGAAGGAATTGTGAGGACGGCAGCGGACCGTCCCACTTTGTTCTCATAATGTCGTTGCTTTCAACCTTCCTGAGCAGGAATCGATTCACGCCGGCGTCGCCGACGGTGCCCGCACGAAGTACCCCCGCAATGATCTTCAGGAGAAGCGTACGACCGGCGTTGAGAATCCGTGGCGAGTCTGTTTCCAATCCGCTATAATGGATGCATGATGACAGCGAAATCCGGAGATGCCCATGGCCAAAGCGAATGTTGACCCTGCGGAATTGCGGCGATTTGCCCGAGATTTGACCCGGTTCAACTCGGACCTGGAGACCTTGATCGTGGGCTTGCAGTCCCGCATGAGGGAACTCGAACGAACCTGGGTCGATCAGGAGCAGAAGCGATTCGCCCAGGAGTTTGATCAGACGGTCAAAACGCTGAGCCGTTTTCTGGATGCCTCCAACCAGCACGTGGCATTTCTGGCCAAAAAGGCCCGGCATATTGAAGACTACCTCCAACAGCGATAGGAGATTAGGATGAGCCGGCAAGCGAGAGTCGATTCCTCAGCGGTCCTGACCGAGTTTCGAGCCTCGCTGGCCACGTTTGCCTCCGTCGCGGCGGTGGCCCTCGACGAAGCGACCACAGACATTCAGCGAGTGATCGCCTGGCTGCGCGAGGACCGACACCGCTACTGGAAAACCCAGGTACAGATACGGACCGCCAAGTACAACCAGGCCAAGCTCGCCCTCAAGCAGCGGGAGGTCCTGGATCGGGCCATCGCCGGCACTCGCAGTTCCTGTGTCGAAGAAAGACAGGCCGTGAAGATCGCGGAAAAGCGGCTTCGGGACGCCGAAGACCGATTCCGACTAACCAGGATGTACTGCCGCCAGATCGAAAGAGAATCGTTGGACTACAAAGGCGCAATCCACGGTCTGGTCAACGCCATTGAGGTCGAGATCCCCAACGCCTGTTCGAGTCTCGACCGAATGGTCGCGGCGTTGGAGCAATATGTGGCCGTCGCCCCGCCAGAGATGGTCGCGAGGCCGTCCGAGGGCTTCGAGAACACGACCGTTCAGCGGTATGACGCGCCGCCCGAGCGGAACGCACCCCAGGAGATTCCGGTCCAGAAGGAAGATATCCCCCAACCGCAGGAGGGAAACGGATGAGCACCGCCGACAGCCGGGCCAAACTGGTGCAGGCGACCAAGAAACTCCTCTCCGATTGGCAACGGGTGCGAGAGGTCTGGCGGGACGACAACTGCCTGTATTTCGACAAGAAGTACATCACACCCCTGGAGGCGAGCATCCGTGCCGCGACGGTGGCGATGGAACGTATGGCCGGTCTGATCGATCGAGCGGAACACGATTGCCGAGACGCGGAGGATCCCGCTCTATGAGGAACGATCTGACGACCCCTACGCACAATGTCGGGCATCAAGACAACGGCACATATACGAGTCTGCTCCGCCGGGCGCTGGCGGAAGTGGTCGATCTCTCCGCCTCGACGGTCGAGCCTTTGGAGTCCCAGATCGAATCCCAGCACGCGATGGCCCGCAGCGAGGCGCAGCGTCGGTTCGACATCGACAAGGAGAGGCTGGAAAGGGAATTGCGACTGAAAATTCAGCAAGTCCGGCAGGAATCCGAGACTCAAATCAAGGACGCTGAATCGGAATACGAAGGCCGTCTCAGCGCCCTGAAGGTCGAGATCCAGCAGCGTCGCAAGAGGGTCATGCAGACCGCCGTGGAACTCGAAAACAAAGCGGAGAAAGAGAAACAGGATCAACTGCTTGAAATCGAATTCGTCGCCGAAGGCGCCGCGACCCGGAGAAAACAGAAGAGCTTCGAAGCAAAGACGAACGCCGAAGAATCCCAGCGACAGCTCGACAACCTCGAAGCGCAAGCCAACCACCTCATCCGTCAGTACCGTTGCCGGAATCTGACGCCCGTCGTCCCCAGCACCAACACAGGCGACGATCGGGACCCCGCCGAGGTCCTTCGTACACAGCAGGCACTGGCCGAGCAGCGTCTGATCCGCCTTCGCAACCTCCGCACAGCCCAGTTGTTCGTGGGCGTTCGGCCCCTGCTGTTTGCCGCAGGGATTCTGGGCGCCGTCGGCATACCGTTGGGGATTCTGCACTTGCAGAATGTTCCCATGGGCATGACTGCACCGATCGCATTGGCCTTCGCCGGGATCCTGGCCATGGTGGCAGGACGCGCCCTGTGGAAGCGAGGGCAGTCGCAGGTCCGACGGATCTACGGGGAGTTCCAGATCGCTTTGATGGCCGCTCGCATGGCTTTGGGCCGACGATCCGCACAGAGGCTGGACCAGATCGAAAAGGAATGGCTCGAGGCCGTCGAGCAGAAACAGGCAGAGATCAAGAGAACCGAAACAAACTATGAAATCACCAAGGCCAATCTCGCCAAGCAACAAGCCATTTCACTGCGACAAGTCGAAGACCAGCGACAGGAACTTCTGAACAACCTGAAGGAGAGCCGAGACCAGGCGATCCGGAAGGCCCAGGAACTCTACCAGCGGAAAAAGACGGAATTCGAGCGACAATTCCAGC
>JAGPGT010000173.1 GCA_018055905.1 Phycisphaerae bacterium | reverse complement strand
GGCATCAACACCATGGCGGTGGACATCGACGGCGACGGCGACATCGACGTGGTCGCCCCCGGCAAGAGCGGGTTGTACTTGCTCGAGAATCTTCTGAAGTGATTGATACGAAGGGAGGCTCACAAATGGCGAAACCGAAAATCGCGATGATCGGGGCGGGAAGCCTGATCTTCTGCAAGACGCTGACGATGGACATTCTGGCGACCCCGGCCTTGCAGGACGTCGAGATCTGCCTGATGAACCGGACGAAGCCCAAGCTCGACAAGATGGAGGCCTTCGTCAAGGAGGTGGTCAAGGCGAACAACTTGCCGGCCAAAGTCACCGCCACACTGGATCGTCGCAAGGCCCTTGAAGGTGCCAAGTACGTCATCAATATGATCCAGGTCGGCGGCGTGGACGCCTTCCGCCTGGATTACGAGATCCCGCTGAAGTACGGTGTCGACCAGTGCATTGCAGACTCGCTCGGCCCGGGCGGGGTATTCCGCGCCTTGCGGACGATTCCGGTCCTGGCCGAGATGTCGCGGGATATGAATGAGCTGTGCCCCGACGCGATTCTACTGAACTACGCCAACCCGATGGGGGCCAACTGCTCGGCGCTGGGCCGGGTGGCGAAAGTGCAGTTCATCGGGCTGTGCCATGGGGTCCAGACGACGCTCGATTTGATCAGTCGATATGTGGAGGTGCCCAAGGATCAGGTCGATTACGTCTGCGCCGGGATCAACCACATGGCGTGGTTCCTTTCTCTGCGGGACAAACGCGATGGACGAGACCTGTACCCGATCCTCCGCCAGCGATGTGAAAATCCTGAGTATTACGTGAACGAGAAGGTCCGCTGCGAGGTGATGCGTCACTTTGGGTACTTCATGACCGAGAGTACGGGGCACCTGTCGGAATACGTGCCGTGGTTTCGCAGCAGCAAGCGGGCGCTGGATCTCTACTGTGACCAGCCCGCCTTCGGCGGCGCGTCGGGCGCTTACTTCAATTACTGCAACATGCTGGCCGAGAAGTATAAGAGCGTAGACTATCTGGCGACGGAATCGCGGAAGATCAAGCATCGCAGCGTCGAGTATTGCTCCTATATCCTGGAGGCTGTGGAGACGGGCAACGTGTTCCGACTCAACGGAAACGTCCGCAACGACGGGTACATCACGAATCTGCCCCAAGGTTGCTGCGTCGAGGTGCCGATCTTCGTCGATTCCAGGGGCTTGCACCCCGTGCGAATCGGCGATCTGCCCATCCAGTGCGCGGCGCTCAACCAGAGCAATGTTACCGTCCAACAACTGGCGGTCGAAGCGGCCCTGACGGGCAATCCCGAGCATGCGATGCAGGCGATTGCCATGGACCCGCTGACTAGCGCGGTCTGCACGCTTCGGGAAGTCCGCGACATGACGCGTGAGATGCTCGATGCCCAGAGTCAGTGGCTGCCGCAGTTCGCAGGCAAGGAACTGGTCGCCAAGCCTATCGTGGAAATCCCCAAGAACGTCTGCCCGGTTGATGTTCCTCTTGATCCGGCTTTGGCCATCGCCAACCGGTTCCAGGAACTGGCGAAGTGATCGATACGTCGGGAGAGCGAATCTTCGGTTGAACCCGCTGTATTTCTGTGTTTTAGTAACGCAATTCGAACCGATGCCGCCCGGCGGGGACGTCCGGGATCACCAGGAAGTTGCCCTCCTGGCGGGCTGCGATGGTTTTGCCATTGTGGTACGCTTGGGGTCTGTCGCCGGGCAAGAGAGGCAGATACACGACCGCCTCGGTGTTGCCCGGCAGTTCCACGTTCAACGTGAACGACTCTGCGGGTTCCGACGCGAACTCGACGTGGATCGCGCCGCGGACGGTAGGTAATTTGAGGCTGCCTGTCTTGAGATCTCCCACCTGCGGCTTGATACGTACCTTGGCGAAGCCGGGCGCGATCGGTTGGACGCCCATGAGGCAGCGGGGAATGATGTTGGCCGGCGCGGCGCCCCAGGCGTGGTTCCAATCCTGGTTGGGTTTGTACTTGTTGTCCCAGGCTTCCAGCGTGATGGTGGTGCCGACGTTGTAGATCATGTGCGGCCAACTCCGGTCGCTGGAGCGATCCGTCATGAGCTTGAGTGCGAAGTCGCCTTCACCGGCTTCGTAGAGGGCTTCGAGCAGATATTGCGATCCGTAGACGCTACACACCATTCCCCGGCTCTTGATGAAGTCCGCCACCGAGCGAACACGTTCCGGCGGCACCAATCCAAACGCCAGGGGGAACATGTTTGCGTGCAGCGCGCTGTGGGTGCTGCCTTCGCCGTCGACGTAGACGCCCTTGGCCTTGTCGAACAGTTTGTCGTTGAACGACCGGCGAACCTTCTCGGCGGCCTGGGCGAAACGGACGGCGTCGGCTTGCTTTCCAAGCGCGTCGGCTATCCGGCTCATCAGGACGAGCGCCCGGTAATGAAACGCGTTGACCACCGTGTTGATGGGCTTGAACTCGAAGTCGTCCGTCTCGCCGTAGCCGCCCTGAAGGCCCAGGATGTTGCCGTGAGGCCAGTCCACGAGGTCCCGCAGGTTGCCGTTGAGATGGATCGACGCGAGCACGTCCTTGGTGACCAGCCCGGTCTGGGTGCTGATCAGGCCGTCCTCGCGGGCCAGGGCCAGCAAGGTCTTGGCCTTGAGGTCGTCGTAGAAATGCCAGAGGGAGTCGGTGTCCCCTGTATACAGGTAATCGGTCCAGGCCATGAGGACCGAATGCAGAATCCACTCCGTTGGCCAGGTCGCGTGTGTGATGAGATACTCATGGCTGTAGCGGGCCATGGTGTACTCGCGGTCCACGCTATAGTGGCATAGCTGGTTGATGTAAGCGTCGCCCTCGTAAGGGATTCGCTCGCGGTCGCCGTCGACGTACACACCGCAGAAGCTGGTGGCCTTGATGCTGTACTTGCACAATTCCCACACGTCGTTGAGCACCGGGTCCGAGCAGACGAAGCGAGAGGCGTCGTCGTCGAACGGATAATGGACCGCGATCTGGCGGATCGAGGACGAGTCGATCTCAGAGGGGCTGTTGACGATTTCGCAATACCGAAAGGGCATCACCTCGCCTACGGATGCTGGCATCTTGATCGCCTGGGGCCCGATGTTGCGTTGGTCCGGCGTGACGGACACGCGGTATGTCCGCGTGCCTTGGTCCAGCGTCAATATCATCATCCGGTGACGACGCGACCCGCCGGGATTGCGGTCGATGGCATCGCCCGCGGGAACCTCCCCCAAATGCACTTCGATCTTGTGTCCTGCCTCGGGACTGGCGAGCGTCAGCTCCACGGTGCCGAATGCGGCTTTGGCGAAGTCGACGAAGTAGTGTCCTTCGGCCTTTCGGACCACCCTGGCCGGCTGGATCTTCGTCTCGACGAGGGGGTACCGCGTGGTTTCATAGAGGCCGTCGAGCTTGCCGGTGCGAAACGACTGCACTGTTGAGAAAGGACCCGCTTCGACACTGTCCTGCCAGGTTCTCACTTTCCAGAAACATACCGCCTCGCTCGGGAGAGGGCGTCCGGCGTATTCGAGGGCGGTGGACCGCGAGGAAAAGACTTTGCCGCTGTCCCACAGGTCGCCTTGGTTTTTGTCGAGGTTCGTCCGGTCCGACGCGACGAGGATCTGGTACGCGGTCTGCCTGCCCACCGAGTCGACGATCCAACTGAATTCGGGCCTCGAATCGCCAATCGGAGACAATTCCGGCCGGGCCATCAACTCGCACATCAACCCCCAGGGGGCGGCGGCCGTTTGAGCGAGGGCGCACCCGCTGAACATCAGAGCTGACAGAATGGCATTTAGGGGCGTGGTCATCGGGGAGATCCGCGTGCATTTCATAGTTGCTCCATCCTATTTCACGATTCCGGCTCGTGGGCAAACGCTCCTCCGCGGAGGCGATTCAGCCTACTCCTGATCGTATCACCTGCTTGTCGGTCCTGCAACCGGCAGTCTGTTCCGAGGGGCACAATCGCCTTTGAGCGGAGGCGGCAAGAGGCTATACTGTTTTTTGTCGGGGATCATTTCGATCGAGTGTCCTTCCTCGACAGAATGACGGGCAAGGGGTCGCTGTTGGGCGGCGATCAAGGACAAGGGGCAAACAGATGAAAGACGCGGCACGTGCGTTGGATCGGCGTCAGTTCTTGTTGGCGGCATCCAGTTCTATGGCAGGGGTTTTGTTACAGGGGGCTGGGGCGTTCGGGCAGGAGAAGGACAGGCCGCGGCCGAACTTTCTGTGGATCAGCACCGAAGATATCAGTCCCGACCTGGGGTGTTATGGCGACAAGTACGCGGTGACGCCGCACATCGACGCCCTGGCGGCGCAAGGCGTTCGATATGATCGCGTGTTCTCCCATTCGGGAGTTTGCGCCCCGACGCGGTCGGGCATCATCACCGGGATGTATCCTACGACGATCGGTACCCAGCACATGCGATGCCAAGGCGTTCCGCCGCACTACGTCAAGTGCTTCCCCGAATACCTGCGGGCCGCGGGGTATTACTGTACGAACAACGTCAAAACCGACTACCAGTTCGATTCGCCTGTGACTGCCTGGGATGACTGTAGCACCAAAGCCCACTGGCGGAATCGCCCCAAGGGCAGCTCATTCTTCGCGGTGATCAATTTCACCACGACGCACGAAAGCCAGATCCGCGATCACAGCCCGGCGCTGCTAAAGCGTTTGGAAAGCCTGGGGCCCGCCGAGCGGCACGATCCGGCCAAGGCGGAACTCCCGCCGTACTATCCGGATACCCCCAAGGTTCGGGCGGATTGGGCCCGGTACTACGACCTGATCACACTGATGGACAGACAGGTCAAGGAGGTTCTGGACCAACTCGAAGCCGACGGACTGGCCCAGGATACGATCGTCTGGTTCTGGGGCGATCACGGACGGGGGTTACCCCGCGCCAAGCGGTGGATCTACGATTCGGGCAGTCGGGTTCCACTGATCATCCGCGTTCCGGAGAAATGGCGCAAGCTCGCGAGGCCCGACAATCCCGACGCTCTCCAACCGGGCAGCGTCAACAACGAGCTGGTGGCGTTTGTCGATTTTGCTCCGACTATGCTGTCTTTGGCCGGAGTCGAAATTCCCCGGCATCTCCAGGGGCAGGCTTTTCTCGGCCACAACCGCAGCAAGCCTCGGGAGTACGTGTATGGCGGTCGGGACCGGATGGACGAAGCCTACGATTTGATCCGTACTGTCCGTGACAAGCGGTTCCGGTACATCCGTAACTACATGATGCACCTGACGCGGTCGCAGACCATCACCTACATGGATCAGATGCCGACGATGCAGGAGATGCGTCGGCTTCACGCCGAGGGCAGGCTCCGGGGTCCGCAGACGCAGTATTTCGAGCCGACCAAGCCCGTCGAGGAGCTTTACGACACGACCGCCGATCCGCACGAGGTCAACAACCTTGCGGGCGATCCGAACTACAAGGACGTGTTGACTCGGATGCGGCTGGCCCATCTGCAGTGGTGTCGAGAAACCCAAGATATCGGGTTGATTCCCGAACCGATCTTCGACGAGATGAAACGGCCCGACGGAAAGTTCGAGAAGACGGCCGATCCGGTTTTCACCAGGATCTCGGGTGCCCGGGAGGAAGTCACCATGGTGACGATCGCCTGCGCGACGCAGGGCGCCTCCATTGCATGGCGGCTCGGCGGGAACCCGCAAGAAACGGTCGGATGGAGTCTGTACGTCAGTCCGGTTGCCGTCAGGCCGGGGGGAGAGGTTCTCTACGCGAAGGCCTGTCGGCTTGGATACCGTGACAGCGGCGTCGTTGCGTTCAAAGTGGGCGATCCGGTCGTCGACAAGCCCGTGCCGATCCAGGCGGACCATTGGGAAGATAAGCCCGACCTCGCCGGTTTGCGGCAGCGGCTGATGAAGATCAAAGAACTGGACTTTACGGGTCCGAATGCGACGACCGAATTTTTGGCTTATCTGAAAGACCCCAAGCCGTCCGTGCGGTACTGGGCGGTCGTCGGTCTTCATGCCTGGGCGAAATACCCGGTCGATTTGGCGATGGCCCAGCCTGCGATCACGACCATGCTCGAAGATCCGTCCATGGTTGTACGCGTCGCGGCAGCCCATGCGATGTGCGACTGGGGCGAGGAGGAGACGGCGCTGCCGGTGCTGGTTGAAGCTCTCAAGAGCCCTTCGGACAAGACGCGGATGTTCGCGGTGGTGGCCTTGGACAAGATCGGCGAGAAGGCCCGTCCGGCCCTGCCGCAGATCCAGGCGGCCACACAGGATTCGGATGACTATGTCACCCGCGTGGCCCAGACGGTGCTGAACCGCCTGCAGCGGTGAGGGTCATCTTTTCCTGCGGAATGCGACGGTGTGGATTGACCGGTTCTCCTTGAGGTACTTTCGTTCGTAGTTGGTGCCGGTGAGCTCACCTTCTGCGGCGCCTGAAGGCCGCTCAAACTCGATCGGTTCGAGCCGGTCCAGAGACGCGTTTGTTATCTCCTGGATTTGCTGGAAGTAGTCCGCATGGTCTGTGGCGATGCGGAGCTGGCCGCCGAGCTTGAGGCGGTCGATGAGGATTTGCAGGTTCGAAGTCTGCAGAAACCGTCGCTTGTGATGCCGCTTCTTGGGCCAGGGGTCGGGGAAGTAGATGTGGAAGCAGTCCACCGACTCGGGGGCCACGTGATCTCGCAGGAAGACCGGGGCGTCGGCCCGCAACATGCGGACATTCGTCAATCCCCGGCGTCCGATTCGATCCACAACATAGCGATAGTACTTGCCGGCCCATTCGATTCCAAGGAAATTTACCTCGGGTCGGGCCTGAGCTTCCGTCACGAGAAACGCGCCCTTGCCCGATCCGACCTCGATGTGGACCGGCCCGCAACGTCCGAAAACCTGGGCGAAGTCCAGCGGGCCCTGTACGTTTTCCAGGTGCAATGCGACGTTCTCATAGTCGTTCGGTTTTCTTCTCATCGTCTGCAAACCATTCCGGAGTCCGGATTTTCAGCTTATCCTTCTTGGTTGGGCGAATCCGCAATCGAGATGTGTTCATCATACATCATCCAAAACCGATTTTCCAAAAGACCGTTACTAAAGTGTGCGGATACGGCACACGATGAGTGAGGATGTGAAGGGCTCCAGGCCTCACTGAATGGGGCCGGGGACCCGAACACTTTTTGTGGGATGGGCGTATTCCACACTGAGTGGGGTCGCTGAGCCCGGAAAGGACTTCGTTAGGATGATGCTTCAAATGGTCAGGGCGAAGCGGAGACAGGTGCTGGTCGACATCAACACACAGCGGGACTTTTTCCTGGCGGACGGGGTTGTTTGTATCCGGAATCACCGGCGGGTTCTGGCGCATGTCCGGCGGCTTATGGCGTGGGCGAGGACACGCGACATCCCCGTGGTTTCCACCTGCGAGGTGTATGCCAATCACCACAGCCACAACGGCGACCCTCGATATTGCATCGACGGGACCGAAGGCCAGTTGAAGATCCCTTATACGCTCCTGAACAGCCGGATCTGTTTCGCCGCCGACGGCAGCACCGATCTGCCGCGCGACATGCTTCGTCGGTATCAACAAGTCATCTTCCACAAGCGGTGCGTGGATCCGTTTGACGAGCCTCGGATCGACCGCGTGCTCAGCGAAGTGGCCGCAACCGAGTTCATCTTGATCGGGGCCACCGCCGAGGGGGCGGTCAAAGCCACGGCTCTCGGCCTGCTTCAACGGGACAAGAGGGTTAGCGTCGTGATCGACGCGGTCGGATACCACGATAACCGCGAGGCCAAAATGGCCTTCCGCAAGATGGAGGCCAAGGGTGCCAAGCTGATCGAGACACGCAGGCTTGCCGGGACTTCCCATCTTCGCCTGGTGGGGGTGTGTCGTTGCGAAAGCTGCCAGCGAATGCTCCAGAAAGTTACCATCGGCGTCCCGGACGACGACGGCGAATAGCCCCCAGGGCGAAAACCTCGCCTGATCTCTCTGTATCGCTGGGTTGATTCCCCATGGAGTCGGCCGAGTCCTGCTTTGCGTCCAAATTCTCATTGCATCCGTCATTTACCAACCCCCACACCGAGCGGCCGAACC
>JAGPGT010000172.1 GCA_018055905.1 Phycisphaerae bacterium | reverse complement strand
TCGTCGAGGAACTGGTCTCCATTCATGTGCGGAACGACGCTGCAACAGTCGGTCGGTTCGAATGCTCTAATCCGTTGTTCAACGACATCGACCGAATCGTCGATTGGGCGGTGCGGTCGAACATGGCTCACGTGCTGACTGATTGTCCCCACCGCGAGAAGCTGGGCTGGCTGGAGGTCTCGTACCTGATGGGCCCCTCGATCGCAGGCCGCTACGACATCGCGAGCTTCTACGGCAAGGTGACGCAAGACTGCGAGGATTCCCAGAGACCCGACGGCATGGTGCCCACGGTGGCGCCAGCCTATCCCGCCTTCTCGGGCGGTTTCGCCTATACGCCGGAATGGGGTGCCGCGGCGGTGATCCTCCCCTGGCAGTTGTATGAATGGTACGGCGACAAGCAAATTCTGGCGGCCCGCTACTCCACGATGAAGCGATTCGTGGACTACATGCGGGCCACGTCGATGGACCTCGTTCCTGCCCCCGGCCTGGGAGACTGGTACGATTATGGGCACGACAAGCCTCGCGGGGCGGCCCAGTTCACGCCTGTTGAACTGACCGCCATGGCGACCTTCTATCGCTGCACGCGGATCGTCGCCGATGCCGCCCACGCCTTGGATCGCAAGGACGACAAAGCGACGTACGACGCCCTGGCCCGCGAGATCGCCCGCTCCTTCAACGCCAGGTATTTCGACGGCAGGGATCAGTACAAGAACCACGGCAGCCCGCAGACCGCCAATAGCATGGCCCTTGTGCTGGGCCTTGTGCCTGCCGGTTTCGAGCAGGCGGTGCTGGAGCGGATCGTTCAGGACATCCGCAGTCGCGCTAACCAGCAGACCGCAGGTGACATCGGCTTCTGGTATCTGCTCCAGGCTCTGGCCGGAAACGGCCGTAGCGACGTGATCTACGATATGACCGCCCGCACGGACATCGGAAGCTATGGCTTCATCGTCCGAAACGGCTGGACCTCCATGCCCGAGGCCTGGGACGCCGATACCGGCGCTTCGATGAACCACTGCATGCTGGGACACATCCAGGAGTGGTTCCTGGGTTGGGTGGCCGGCATTCGGCCGGATATGGAGTCGCCCGGGTTTTGCCGATTCGTTGTCGATCCGCATCCGGTAGGCAATCTTACGTGGGCTCGTGGTAGCTATGACTCCATCCGCGGCCCGATTCGTTCGGAGTGGCGAAAGTCCGGCGAGGTTCTGACGCTCAAGACGACCATCCCGCCCGGTGCGACCGCGATGGTGTGCATTCCGGCGGGCAAGGCCGCGGACGTGACCGAGAGCGGCATCCCTGTCTCCCAGGTCGCCGGCGTTCGTCTGTTGGGCGAAGCATCGGGCCGGGTTCGATTCCTCGTCGACTCAGGAGTGTACGAGTTTGCATATGGCCGATGACTTCCCTGGAGCAGATCCGAGGCTGAAATGAGAATAGCGATCATTCTATCCATCGTGATTGGGTTCGTTGGTACACAGGCGGATGCCGCCCGAGGGCGAACGAGCGGCGTTTGGAGAATCGAAAAGCAGGGTGGCAACTGGCGTCTCCTGCGGGACGACCAGCCTTTCTACATCAAAGGAGCGGTGGGCTGGCAGGCATACGACCTGCTTCGTCAGTCCGGCGGCAATGCCATCCGCACCGGCTCGAATCGCGGGACGCTCGACAAGGTCCATGAGGCCGGTCTGGTGGCGATGGTCAATCTCCCGGTTCGGGGCGAGCGCAACGGGATGAACTGGGACGACGAGCAGATGGTCTCGCAGCAGAAGCAGCGGGTGCTCCAGACCGTTCGCGAAGTGAAGGACCATCCAGCGGTGATGTGCTGGGCGGTGGGCAACGAGCTCGACTGGATTCCGCCGGGGGCGCCGTACAACCCGAGATTGTGGCGGCGGCTCAACGACATCGCGGCCGAGATCCACGCGATCGATCCCAATCACCCTGTGATGACCGTCATCGGCGACAGCCAGTACGAGCGGAAGATCCAGGAGATCGCAAGGGACTGCACCGACATGGACCTGCTGGGGATCAACAGCTACGGCAACATCGCAACCCTGGCGGATCTGACGCGTAAGCACTGGCCCAAGCCATACGTCGCGGCCGAATGGGGTCCGACGGGTCATTGGCAGACGCCCAAGACCGCGTGGGGTATGCCAACGTGGCGTTTTGCGTCCGACCATGACAGGCCATGTGAATACGAGTTCGTTGTGAAGTGATTGGGAGACGCTATGAGCAAGAGACTTCATATGACTGTGATCGTTGGTTTGTGTCTGATTCTTCAATTCGGCGCTTTGGCAAATGACGACCTGCGGGTGCTGCGTGAGATGCCCGACGGCTCGGCCCCAGGCCAGATGGTGTCGCGGCATCTGCTTCGCCAGGCCAAACCGCTGTTCGAGCACTGGCGAGGGCAGTATGAGCAGCGCAAGACGCCTGAGCAGATCACGACGTATCAGAAGACCCTCCGGGAGCGGTTCATTCAAGCGATTGGAGGCCTGCCCGAACGGACGCCGCTGAATCCGAAGGTCACCGGCGTCGTTGCTCGTGACGGGTACAGGGTCGAGAAGGTCATCTTCGAGAGCCTGCCTGGCTTCTACGTCACGGCGTTGCTCTTTCTGCCCGAGGTAAGTCGGCACCCATCCCCGTTCCCAGGAGTTCTCGTGCCGTGCGGTCACGCAGGCGAGGCCAAGGCCTACGAAGAGTACCAGACGATGGGGGCACTCCTGGCCCTCAACGGGATGGCAGCCCTGGTCTTCGACCCCATCGACCAGGGCGAACGAAGCCAAGATCCTTCGCTGCTGCCGAGGATCTGGGGCACCAGCGCCCACACGATGCTCGGGGTCGGCAGTATTCTGCTGGGCCACAACACCGCTCGCTTCGAGATTTGGGACGCCATGCGGGCGATCGACTATCTGCAATCGCGCCCCGAGATCGACCCCAAGCGGATTGGCTGCACCGGCAATAGCGGTGGCGGCACACAGACGTCCTATCTGATGGCTCTGGACGATCGGATCCAGGCCGCGGCTGTGAGCTGCTACATCACGAGCTTCGAGACCCTGCTCTCGACCATCGGGCCGCAGGACGCAGAGCAGAACGTCTTTGGACAACTGGCGTTCGGAATGGATCACGCCGATTACCTGATGATGAGGGCGCCGACGCCGATCCTGATCTGCGCCGCGACGCAGGACTTCTTCGACATCCACGGGACCTGGACCTCTTTCCGGTACGCCAAACGGCTGTACACCCGGTTGGGCGTCGCCGAGCGGGTCGGCCTGTTGGAGAACGACGCGACGCACAACTACAACCGGACCCAGCGGGAAGGGGTCGCACGGTGGATGTCGCGCTGGCTGCTGGGCAGGGACGAGCCGATTGTCGAGCCGAACATCGTCCTGCTCAGTGCCGAGGAGGTCCGCTGCACGCCCGACGGCCAGGTGATGCGATTGGCAGGCGCGCGTTCGACGTACGATCTGAACCGGGATTTCGAGAAGGAGCAGGCCGCCCGCCGCGAGCGGCTCTGGTCCACGACGCCTCTCTCCCATCGTCTCGCTGCGGTCCGTCGGCTTGCGGGGGTCCGGCCTCTTGCCGAATTGCCCGAGCCCACGTTGGAACTGCGAGACGCTGGGGATCGCGGCGGTTTCCGCGTCGAGAAGGCTCTCGTGACGGTCGAGGAGGGGCTCTATCTGCCGGGATTGGTGTTTTATCCGCAGGGTGAGCCCGTGGGAAACGTCGTGCTGTACGTTCACGAGAGCGGCAAGGAAGTGGATGCCGGTCCCGGCGGTCCGATCGAGAAGCTCGCCCAAGCCGGCCATGTGGTTGCCGCCGTGGATGTTCGCGGCACGGGCGAAACCCAGGCCAAAGGCGGCTGGGGCGCCGATCTGTTCGGTGCGGACACCAAGGACGCTTTCACCGCCTATCTGTTGGGCCGTTCGTACGTGGGCATGCGGGCCGAGGACATTCTGATCTGTGCCAGGGCCATCCGCGAACGGTCGTACGGGCCAGTCGACCTGGTGGCGGTTGGGCACATGTGCGTGCCTGCATTGCACGCAGCGGCGCTGGAGCCGGAGCTGTTTGGCTCAGTTCGACTGGTTGGCGGCCTGATCTCCTGGGCCGATGTAGTCGAGCGGGGGCAATCTCGCGGCCAACTGTCGAACGTTGTCCATGGGGCGCTGGCTGAATACGATCTGCCCGACCTGGCCAGGACTCTGGGAGATCGGCTGACGATCGAGAAGCCGGTCAACGCGCTGGGGCAATAGGGCAACGCATGCGTCGGCCCTACGAACGAAATACGGTGAAGACCGACCACACGCCGACGACCAGGAAGGCCGCGAAGGCGATCCAGAGCATGATGTCCGAAAGCCGGCCGGGACGCAGATTCGGGTCGCTCTGGCGGTAGCGGAAGTACAGCGATGCGCCTCCGAGCAGGGGGAGCATGATGGACTGGGCGATTCCGCAGGCGACGATCATCATGGCCGGGGCGCGAACGAAAACGTACAACACCAGGGCGATGAACGGCCACACTGCGCTGACCCTTTGTGTCCAGAGCGCGCGGGCAGCCTCGGAGCCGTTGGTCAAGCCGTAGAGGCCCAGGCCGTCGGCGATCATACGCGAGTTGCCCGCGGCGGCGACGAAGAGCGTCGAGTACAGCACTGCGAAGGCCCCGCACAGGAACAGCGGCTGCGCCAGCGGGCCGAAAACCGGGATGTACATGGCCGCCAGCGTTCGGACCATGTCGCGACCTTCGGGATTGAGCCCGACGCGACCGAGCACCGCCGCGCCCAGCAAATAGAAGGCGAGCGTCGCGAGGGTGTAGACCACCATTGAGCTCCAGGCGTCGATACGCAGCACGCGAATCCAGCCTCGGGCCCGTTCGGTCCACGCGGCGGTGCCGTCGCGAGGGCCGGTGCAGCGGGCGTACCCCTTTTCCAGGCACCAGTAGGGGTACATGATCAGCTCGGAGGCTCCGATGCCGATGATGCCGAAGGCGCCCAGGGCGGTGCGGACCGGGTTGCCGCCTGCGGGAGTGGCGGGGGGAAGCTGAAAGCTCAATCCCGCGGCCAGCTCTTGGGCCGAGACCGCCCACTGTTCCTTCATCTGGAGGGCCACGAGCGTCAGGATCGTTGCGAGCGTGAAGACCGCGACGAGGGCGGTGGCGACGCACTGAATGACGCGATATCGACCGACGTAGAGCAGCAACGACGTCGCCGCTGCCAGGACGGCGGCCCAGAGGTAGGGATCGTGCGGCTCGCGACGTCCCGCGAGTTGATTGCTCAGGATGGCGATTTCCTCCTGCAACTCAGCGGCGCGGGAAGTCTCCCCGCCGCGGGCTTCGATCAGCCTGAGCTCGATGCGATCCTGCGTGAGCCGGTCCTGGAGGCGGTTGTACTCAGAGCCCGAGGCGGTCAAGGGCCAGGTCATCGCGAGCGTTTGACCGACGCCGCCGAGGATGCCCCCTTGCTGAAAGACGATCATGGCTGTCATGAAGGTCCAGTACCCGACCAGCCAGTTGACTCGAAGCTTCGGGCCCGGGACGTCGTTCAGGGCCTTGAGCGGAGTCCGGCCCCAGGTGATCGTGTGTCGGGCGAACTCGATCTGCGTCGAGACCTTGATGACGCACCCGATAACAATCAGCCACAGGAGCCAGAAACCGGCCTCGGCGCCGACCTTCGTGGTCAGGACCAGTTCGCCCGAGCCAACGATCGAGCCGGCGATGATCATCCCCGGCCCGAGTTTCCTCAGGGTCCCGAGAAAGCCCCTGGGCGGGAGCTGGACGTCGCACCGACTCCAGTCTGTGGGTTCTGACACCGCCATAGGATGACCGCCTGCGAGTGCGTTACGCTTGCTCGGCCTTGGCTTGGGGGGTGTTCGCGGTCTTCAGCACATCGTCTCGGAAGAGGAACCAGAACGCCGCCATCAGAACCGCGCTGACGGCGGTCAGAATGACCCAGATCGCGTTCCAGTTGGTGACGGTCTGCGCAACGCCGTCGATGAGTTTTTCGGTGGTGTACAGATCGATGAGGCGGACGTTAACGAAGGTGCCGACGAACATGCCGACGCCGAACAGGAGCAGGCCGACTAATCCCTGCGCCTGGGCCTTGATCTCCGGCGGGGCCTTCTTGTCTACGTAGACCTGGCCGCCGACGATGAGGAACCCGAAGATGGCGCCGTGGACGAGAATCGCGATGTAGTACATCCAGGTCTGACCGAGCACACCGCCGGCCAGGAATGCGATGTATCGCACCAAGAGCATTCCCAGGCCTGCAGTGATCGCCCATTTGGCGCCGTATCGCGTCAATGCGATCGGGACCAGGAGCATGATGAGAATTTCCGCGACCTGGCCCAGGTTCATCGTCGCGGTCACTTGTTTGAAGCCCTGGCTCATGAAGAACTGCGAGCCCAGGGAGAAGTACATCGTGAAGGGAATCATCGCGATCATGGAAATGAGCATGAAGAAGGCGAAATTGCCACTCTTGAGAAGTCCCAGGGCTCGTAGGCCGAGTACGTCGATGATGGAAGCGGGTTTGCCCTTGGAGGGCGGAGGCGTGTTGGGCAACGTGAAGGTGAGTAGGGCCGCCGCCAGAGCGGTGCCGGCGCCGCAGAATAGGGGAATGTTCGTTCCGTCGATTTTGGCGCCGTTGAAGAACTTATCGGCCACAAGACTGAACACGCCGGCGGCGACCCATCCGATCGACCCAAACACGCGGATCTGGGGGAATTTCTCCGACGGGGCATGCGCCATGGCCACTGCCGCGGTCAGGCTCCACGTGGGCATGTAACAAATCATCGCCAACAACAAGAGCACGAATAGGGCGACGGGGTTGCTGACCAGGGCTGCAAGAAGGAGCAGGCCGGTACAGGCGAAGTTCAAGACCATCAACACTCTCTGGCTGGCGAAGTGTCGATCGGCAATCATGCAGAAGATAGGCGACACCAGGCTGCCCAAGGGCATGCTGCCGAGGATCAAGGCCTTCAAAGTCCCCGTGACACCGATCTTGTCGAGGTAGCCCGCCAATTGCACGAACCACGCGGCGAACAGCATGTACTGGAGGAACATCATAGCGCTGAGGCGGATTCGAACGGTCAAAGGCATGGCGGTCATGGTCATCTCCTTCATAAAGTCACTCCCAGCTCGGCGCATTCACAACGCCGACAGTCACACGCGGCCATCATACTGTCATTGTCCCGACAAAGCCAGAGGGAAACTGCCAAACCGTTGATGCCGTAGGAGAGCGGGGTTACCATAGCCCAAGCCCCAGAGACGGCAATAGACCGAACTCCACCGGCGTCTTTCCTGTTTGAACGCCCCGGCGGGTTGGCAAAACAGCGTCGGGGTCCAAGATCATGAAAGGACTCTTATGAACAGGCAATTGCTTGCATCGGGGATGCTCTTGGTAGCGTCGATTTGCGGTCCGGTCGTCTCGGCGGAACAGAACGGGGACCGCATCCAGCCGTGGTCGAAGAACCCTCGCTATTGGCAATACAAAGGTCGTCCGGTCCTCCTGCTGGGCGGCAGCAAGGACGACAATCTTTTTCAGATCCCCGATCTCAAGGAGCATTTGGACGAGATGGTGGCGGTAGGCGCCAACTACATCCGAAATACGATGAGCGACCGTCCGGACAAGGGGTTTGAAGTCTATCCGTTTGCCCGGCGGTCCGACGGCAAGTACGATCTGGAGCAGTGGAACGACGAATACTGGCGACGGTTCGAGAACATGCTCCGCTGGACGGCCGAGCGGGACATCATCGTTCAGATTGAGGTCTGGGATCGATTCGACTACTCGACGAAGAACTGGGAACCGCACCCCTACAACCCGAAGAACAACGTCAATTACACCTATGAACAGTCGGGCTTCGCGGAGCATTACCCCGATCACCCCGGCGCCAACAGGCAACCGTTCTTCTTCACCACGCCCAAACAACGAAACAACACGGTCGTTTTCCCGTACCAGCAACGATTCGTCGACAAAATGCTGTCGTATTCGCTGAAATATGACCATGTTCTGTATTGCATGGACAACGAGACCTCCGCCGAGGAGGCGTGGGGTGCGTTCTGGGCCGAGCACATTCGTCGACGCGCGA
>JAGPGT010000171.1:4776-8140 GCA_018055905.1 Phycisphaerae bacterium | reverse complement strand
TTCACCACAGAGGCACACAGAAGAATGAAGGTAAGAAGCAGAGAAGATGAAACCTGGGGGGAAGAACGCCCAACCCACCGACCTGTTTCACTTCTGACCTTCTTCTCTGGAATCTCTGTGCCTCTAGGGCGAAGTTCCTACGCGTTAGCTTTTTCCTTGATCGCCAGGAGTTCCTTCATCACGTCGCCCATCGATAAGGTCTTGCCCTTGATGCCGAAACCGTCATGCAGTCGCTTATAGAGCTTGTACAACTTCTGGTAAACTTTGTGGTTGGCGGCGATGGGCTTGAAAGTCTGCTCTTTGATCCCGCACATAGCGGCTTGTGCCTTTTCAAACGAGGGGTGCGCCCCCCCGACGACGGCCGCCGCGATCGCCGAACCCAGGGCGCAGGTCTGCGCCGAGCGGCTGATCTTCATTTCCCGCCCTGTCACGTCCGCGTAGATTTGCATCAGCAAGGCATTTTTCTCCGCGATGCCGCCGCAGTTGACGACCTCGGAGATCTTTACGTTAAACTCCTCGAATCGATTGATGATGGTCAGGGCGCCGAATGCGGTCGCCTCGATCAACGCCCGGTAGATTTCTTCGGGCTTCGTATGGAGGGTCTGCCCCACGAGCAGACCGGTGAGTCGTTGATCGACGAGGATTGTGCGGTTACCGTTGTTCCAGTCCAGGGCCAGCAGGCCGGATTGGCCGGGTTTGAGTTTGGCAGCCCGCTCGGTCAGACTGGCGTGCGAACCGTTCTCTTTGCCGCCGGGCTGGATGGAGTTGACGAACCAGTTGAAGATGTCGCCCACTGCCGACTGGCCGGCCTCCAGGCCGTAGTAGTGGGGCAGGATCGAGCCGTCGACGATGCCGCAGATGCCGGGGATGTCGGGCAGGGTGACATTGCTGGGAGAGACGACCATGTCGCACGTGCTGGTGCCGATGATCTTGACCAGAACGCCGGTTTTGATTCCCGAACCCACCGCGCCCAGGTGCGCGTCGAACGCGCCCATGGCGACGGGAATCCCCGCCGGAAGGCCGAGTTTGGCAGCCCAAGCGGGCGTCAACTTGCCTGCCGCCCGGTCCACGGTGTAGGTCCGGTCGCCCAGCGTTTTTCGCAATTGCCCGAGCTTGGGATCAAGGTCGGAGAGGAACTCCGCATCGGGATATCCGCCCCAGGAATCATTGAACATAGCTTTATGTCCAGCGGCGCAGCGGCAACGACGGATCTGGTCTGGATGATCGGTTCCGGTCAGGACCGCAGGCAGCCAGTCGGCATGCTCGACCCACGTGTACGCCGCGTCGAAGATGGCCGGATCCACACGCAAGCAGTGGAGAATCTTGCTGAAGAACCACTCGGAAGAGTAGGTCCCGCCGCATTTGGCGAGATACTGCGGTCGATCGCGTTTGGCCAGTTGGGTAATTTCGGCAGCCTCAGCGTACCCGGTGTGGTCCTTCCAAAGCCATGCCTGTGCGTTGAGATTGCCTTTGAACTCCTCGATCATCGCCAAGGGCGTGCCGTTTCGGTCCACGGGAAGAGGTGTCGAACCGGTGGTGTCCACACCGATGCCGACGATGTCCTTGGGATCAAAGCTGGGTTCAGCCTGCCGGGCTTGCGCGATTGCGCCGGCCACCGTGACCTCGGCCCCTTTGAGATAGTCCGCCGGGTTCTGGCGGGCGACGTTGTGGTCGGTCGGATCGAGCAGGATGCCCGCCTGGCCGCTTTCGTACTCGTAGACGCACGTGCCCAGTTCTCGCCCATTGGCGGTATCGACAATCACGCATCGCACGCTGTTCGTGCCGTAATCCAAGCCAATCGCGCACTTCATATCACACCTCTTTGTCCATTGTCCGTATCATGTCCGTACCCCTCGCGTCGCGTGGCGTGCTTCACGCAGGGTCAGCCACTGAAGTAGATATAGGCAGCCAGAATCAGAGCCAGAACCACCAACGTAAAGATCACGTCGGCCTTGGTCCAACTCATGCGACTCTGACGACGATCCTCCGCAGTCTGCGTCGCAAAGGTCAGGCCGCGGATCTTCTCGTAATCCGGCGCCGCCGTGAGGTAACTGACCACGATCATCACGATCGAACACGTCAGGAAGATCAAAACGCTGTAGTACTGAAAGTACAGATTGTTCACGATCCACAGGAACGAACCCTCGGCGTATTGCCAGCCCGCAAGCTTGAGCTTGATTGGCGTGTCCACCGCCAGGCGGAACAGACCCATCGCAAAGCCCACCAACAGCGCCGCCAGACAGCCTTTGCCGTTGAGCCGTTTGAGGAAGACACCCAGGAAAAAGACCGTGAAGATGGGCGGCGCCAGGTACGCCTGGACGCCCTGGAGGTAGTCGTACAGACCTCGCCCGCCGCGGATCACCGGGATCCACAGAAGGCCGATCAGGACCATCACCGTCGTGGCCACGCGGCCGATCCAGACCAACTGGCCCTGCGTGGCGCCGGGACGAAGCTTGTCGTAGAAGTCCATCGTGAAGAGGGTCGCCGAGGCGTTGAAGACGCCCGCCAAGGAACTCATCAGCGCCGCCAGCAGGCCGGCGACCACGATGCCTCGGATGCCGACCGGCAGGACCGTGGCGACCAGCATGGGGAAGGCCTTCTGGCACTCGTCGCGAGCGAGCGTTCCATCGGGGTTCAAGAGGGTCGCCTGCATGGCTTCAATCCGGCCGCTCTTGGCCAGCGCGAAGGCGATCATGCCGGGGATGATGAAGATGAACACCGGCAACAGCTTGAAAAAGGCCGCCGCGATTGAGCCGCGACGGGCCTGGGTCTCATTGGGGGCGCCCAGCACGCGTTGGACGATGTACTGATCGGTGCACCAGTACCACAAGCCCACGATCGGGGCACAGAAGAGCATGCCCAACCAAGGGTAGTTGTCGTTGAAATACCAAGCCATACGGCCGGTTTCTTTGACCGGGGCCCAAGTGCTTTCAACGCCCGCCGGAACCATCGGTTTCCAGAGATTGAACATTTCGGAACCCGCGATCGCACGGAGTTCCGACCAACCGCCGAGGGCCTTGAGGCCGAAGATGGTCACCAGGATCGAGCCCAGAACCAGGATGATGGTCTGCAGAGCTTCCGTGTAGGCAACTGCCCGCAGACCGCCCAGTACGGTATACAGACCGGTGAAGACGATGACCAGAATCGAACCCACCCAAAAGCTGTCGAGGTGCAGCGGCCCGAGATCCAAATGCAACTCAGGCAGCAGGGCCCCGAAGACCACACCGCCGGCGAAGATGCCCACAGCGATTTTGGTCAGGACATACGCGACCAGCGAGATCAGGGAGAGCACCCAGCGGCTGGATTCGCTGAATCGCCGCTCGAGGAACTCGGGCATCGTGAACACGCGCGACCGCATGTAGAA
>JAGPGT010000171.1:0-4676 GCA_018055905.1 Phycisphaerae bacterium | reverse complement strand
TGGGGCATCCCGCAGGTCGTTCTCGCAACCATTTCTCATCGCGTGATTCTGCCAAACCCTCGCCACTCTCGAAAGGGTCGACTCTCCTCCTACATATCCTCTCTTATCACCTGGCAGATTTCCTACCTGTGAGTTGGTTCGCAAAGTGGTGAAAGAAAAACGCAACTATGTATTGTTTCTGAAATTCGTCAAGACGATAATCGAAACTGGTGCACGTGGGTTCTTCCGAATTGCGCGCACCTGAGGCCGGCTCGGCGTGTTGCTTGCGTCATGAGAGACCAGGGACCCGCCGGCCCTCAACAATCAAGAGATCACGACATGCCCATGATGAGAAAGGTTTTGGAGTCATGATCATGAAGGCGAAAAAGGCAAACGGATTTACACTGATTGAGTTGCTGGTGGTCATCGCCGTCATCGCGATTCTCATGGCTATCCTCATGCCGGCCCTGTCGCGGGCCCGCAACCAAGCCCGACGCGTCACCTGTGCCAACAACGTCAAGCAACTCGTCACCTGCCTGCACATCTATGCCAACGACTACGACGGCAAGCTGCCCTTGAACGCCGGCGGCGCCTGGCTGTGGGATATCGCTTACAGCACGACGGACTTCATGCTCAAGTCCGGTGCCACGCGAGACACATTCTACTGTCCTTGCGACACGAGCAAGAACGGCGACATGGCGATCCTCTGGCAGTTCGGCAACCCCTCTCCTCCTCCTCTGGGTGCCCGACCCGAAGATGTGGCGGAACCGACGACGAACCGCGACAGCTATTATCGTGTCACCAGCTACTTCTGGCTCATGGACACCAAGAATCCCCGAACGGAGAAGCTGTTGGGGATGCCCGACAACTGGAAGTGGCCGCGGACTCTCACGGTCAAGAACCCGTCTGGGACCGAATTGGTTCTCGACGCGACGCTGAGCACCGGAACTAATCCCGATACGGCGTCTTTCGTCGACGTGGTCGGCGGTTTGTACAGTCGGCATCAGATCTACGACCGAACGAATCACGTCACCAACGGCAACAAGCCCGACGGCGCCAACATCGCGTTTGTGGACGGGCATCAGGAAAGACGTCCTTTCAGTGAAATGCAAGTGCGACGAAACGGTCCGCCCACTCATTGGTGGTGATCGGCGTGTAAGGGATCTCATCCCGCTCAGGATCGGAGGATTGGCTTTTATCGGACAAACACCTGCCTGCCAAATGGAATGGGAAGCGAAAAGGCATGCTGGGTGTCACCGATTTGGAGGACAGGGTAAGATGGGTGTGAGCCTGTGTGGCAGAATCGCGATGAGCTGGCCGCTCCACGAGCGACGGCTCCAGCCCTATGTACCCTTCGGCGTTTCTTGGACGGCGCGCCGGGTCCGTACACGAGTGGATTTCCGGGAGAACTCCGACGGTTCTCCCTCGGCTCTTCCTGCAACCCCAGAATACTGAATTGGCCGGTCCTGCGGACGGGTCGGATTTGGAGTTGCGTGGCCTTGCATGGCAACATGGAGGGCCTGGGAAGGCAAGGTGATTTTCACGCCAACCCGGACACGGGATGACGTGATGGAAAGGAACATAGGCACGATAGAACAGTTTCCGTTCAACGGAACAACCGACAACTTGACTGGTTCGTTTGAAGGAGAATGGCTATGGGCAAGAAGTTGGCGATTCTGACTTTGGCTCTCGTAGTTGTAGGCTCGATGGCTGCCGCGAATGCAGCCGAACTGGCCCACCGGTGGAGTTTCAACGGTGACCTCAAAGACAGTGTCGGGGGGAAAGACGCGGTCATTGTGGACCTCGGGGCCAGCAACGTGACGCTATCCGAGACGCAGGCCACTATGGCCGGCGGGGCCAAGGACACCTCGGACTACATCGATCTGCCCGATGGCATCCTAAGCGCCCTGGGGGACTTCGCCACCATCGAAGTCTGGGCCACCCAGAACGCGATCCAGAACTGGTCGCGCATCTGGGATTTCGGCAGCAGCACGACCCATAACGTCTTCATGAGCTGGACCGTGGCCACGACGTTGACCAACGACCGCGTCGAGTGGGTCGGTCCCAACGGCACTGTGACCCGGGACGGCAGCAACGCCCCCTATACGCTGGGCACCGAATTCCACGTCGTCTTCGTCTTCCAGCCCGGCTCGATCACCTGGTACTCCGCCCCCTCCAACGCCGTGGATCTGGGCCCTGCGAAAGGCACTCTCCAAACGAGCAACCTCCTTTCGAGTCTGCAGGACACCAACGCCTGGATCGGACGCTCCCAGTGGGGCGACAACACCGCCAGTGCCAGCTTCAATGAGTTCCGCCTGTGGAAAGGCGTTCTGACGGAAGAAGAACGAGAGAAGCTCCACGACCAGGGCCCCGATACCATTGACGCCAGCATTGCCTCCAAGCCCTTCCCGGCCAACCGTGCCGTGGATGTGCCGCGAGACATCCGTCTGAGCTGGGTCCCCGGCGAAGCCGCCAGGACTCATGACGTCTATCTGGGGACCTCTTTCGCAGAAGTCAGCGACGCCACCGGTGCCAGCGCGGTGCGGGTCGCCGTCGGTCAGGATGCCAACAGCTTCGATCCCGGCCGACTCCAGTACGGACAAACCTATTACTGGCGCGTCGACGAAGTGGACGCCTCTTTCAAGGTCAGCAAGGGCATCGTCTGGTCTTTCAGCGTTGAACCCTTCTCCTATCCCATCACAGGGGTCGTCGCCACCGCTTCCAGCGCCAGCAAGGACATGGGTGCCGAGAAGGCCGTCAACGGTTCAGGGCTTGTGAACGATCAACACTCAACCGTTTCGTCCGATAGCTGGCTTACCGCCAAGGGCGCGTCCGGTCCCGCCTGGATTCAGTTCGAGTTCGACAGCATCCGCAAACTCGACAAAGCCCTGGTGTGGAACTCCAACCAGGCTCTCGAGAACATCCTCGGCTTCGGCGCCAAAGACGTGACGGTTGAGTACTCCAGCGACGGCACCACCTGGAACCTCCTGGGTGATTTTGAGTTCGCCCAGGGGACCGCGTCTCCGGATTACACGGCCAACACAACCGTCGATTTCGCTGGTGTCGCAGCCCAATTCGTCAAAATGACGATCAACAGCAACTGGGGCGGCCTGATGCCGCAATATGGATTGAGCGAGGTCCGATTCTACTCGATCCCGGTTGTCGCGCGCGAGCCCAAGCCCGCCTCGGGTGCGACCGACGTTCATCCGCAGGTGGCGTTCAGTTGGCGGGCCGGTCGCGAAGCCGCGTCGCACAAGGTCTTCGTCAGTGAGGACCAGCAGGCGGTGGTCGATGGGACCGTGCCTCCGGTGATGGTTTCCGCCTCGCAGTACGATGCCGCCCTGACCCTCGACAAGACCTACTTCTGGAAGGTCGTCGAGGTCAACAACGCCGAGGCCGTCAGCGAATGGGAAGGTCCGGTGTGGACTTTCTCCACGGCCGGTTTCATCACGGTCGACGACTTCGAAGCGTACACCGACAACGAGGGCGGTCGGATTTACGAGTTTTGGATCGACGGCTACGACAATCCCGCCAACGGTTCGCTCGTCGGCTACAATCAAGCGCCGTTCGCCGAACAAGTTCTCATTCACGGCGGCAAGCAGTCGATGCCCTTGTTCTATGAGAACAAAGGCGGCACGGCGTACTCCGAGGCCAAACTGACCTTCGCGACGGCGCAGGATTGGACCAAGCACGGGGTTAAGACTCTGGTTGTCTTCTTCCGTGGCCAGGCAACCAACAGCGCCGCCTCGGTCTATCTGAAGATCAACGACACCAAGATCTCCTACAACAACGGCGCGGCCGCGACTGCCCTGCCTCTCTGGAAGCAGTGGAACCTCCCGCTGACCACCGCCGGGGTTAACTTCAAGAGCGTCAAGAGCCTGACGATCGGCGTGGAAGGAACAGGCACCGGCACCATTTTTGTCGACGACATTCGCCTGTATGCGACGGCCCCCGAGATCGTCGGCGCGACCGACCCCGGCACGACCGGATTGGTCGCCCTGTACACGATGGACGACAACGTGCAGGACAGCTCGGGCCGAAACTACCACGGCACGCTCAACGCACCTGCAGGCTATGAGACGGGATATTTGGGCAAGGCCCTCGGTTTCAACGGCAGCAGCACGTACGTGGATCTGCCCATCGGCCCCTTGATGCCCACGCTCAGCAGCATGACCGTTGCCACGCACGTGAACTTCAGGGGCGGCAGCGGTTCCTGGCAGCGGATCTTCGACTTCGGCACCGGGACCACCAACTACATGTTCTTGACGCCGCGTCAAGGCACCACCGGCGCGATGCGTTTTGCCATCCGCACTGCGACGGTGGGCGAACAAATCGTCAACGCCCCGGCTGCCCTGCCGTTAGGGTGGCATCATGTCGCGATTTCGATCGACAGCGCGACGATGAGAATGACGCTTTACCTTGACGGCGATCAGGTGGGCGAAGCCCCGACGACCCTGCTGCCCAAAGATCTGGGCAACACCACCCAGAACTGGCTGGGTCGCTCCCAGTACACAGCAGACGCTTATTTCTCCGGCCTTCTGGATGAATTCCGGATTTACAACCGAGTCCTTTCCGCTGCCGAGGTGCGTTACCTCGCGGGCGATCGATAATGGACATGGGCCTGGGACTCCGGACGCGCCCGGCGCATCCGGAGTCCCGAGCAGGCCTGAATCGCTGTCTTGGTTCTTCGAAGGGTC
>JAGPGT010000170.1 GCA_018055905.1 Phycisphaerae bacterium | reverse complement strand
CTCTTCTCAAGTCAAAAGTATGCAAAAACCGGATGAGCCCGAAATGGTTTGTAAAAAACGCTTGCAATCGAATGCGACTGTGCTACACTGGAGTTGTCGTTCTGGAAACATGGGTAGGTAGCTCAGCTGGTAGAGCAACGGACTGAAAATCCGTGTGTCGCCGGTTCAACTCCGGCCCTGCCCATTGCTGTAAGTTGAAGGCTGACAATCGTTTACGGTTGCCAGCCTTTTTTGTGGGGTGGGCGAAAACAAGATCGCGTAATCCTGTTCGGAACGAGAGTTGCCATGAGCCGCTTGGCCTGTGAAGGGGGTGTCGTTGTCTCCTGAAGTGGTCCAGCGGATCGGAGATCAGGGCGCGGAGCGCGCAGCATAAAAGCCGGCCACTCTCCCGACAGGTAAGAAGCCTGAGGCGACTCAATTCGCTTTTGGTAGACGTTCCATGTGGGTCAGCAGTTCCTCTTCGCTGGCCATGCCGGTGAAGTACCAACAGAGCATTTCAACGGTTCGCAACGTGGGCTTGCGGTCGGTCCATCGCGGGATCATAAGCGTCCGACACGTCTCTGTCTGGGTTCAGATACTGTAGTCGATAACCCCCGATTGGCAAAGTCTCTTCTCTTCCTCGACCAGATCACAAAAGGTCACTCCATCGTATACCGCTTCGACAGCGGTTTTGGCGCGGTTCCAGAGGTGAATGAGGGCGCAGCTCTCTCTTAAAGGACAGCAGGGCCCGCTCTGGTCTGTGATGCACTTGACCGGGTCCAAAGGACCTTCGACAAACCGGATCACTTCGCCGACTGTGATCGCAGCGGGGTCTTTGGTCAACTGATAGCCGCCCTGGACGCCTCGTTTCGATTCGATGAGCCCCGTCGGCTTCAGATCGTTGAGGATGTTTTCGAGGAACCTCTGAGGTATGGCCTGGTTCGTCGCAATTTGGCTAATGGAAATAGGTCCTTTCCCATGCAACTTCGCCAATTCCAAGACCGCGCGAACCGCATATTGGCATTTTTGAGATAGGTTCACGTGCTGCTCCTGCCGATCTCTAAAATTTCTTGTATCCCATATTCCATAAGTCCATTTCTTCGTGCATTTTAAAAGATAATTTCGATTAAGTCAATCAATTCGCTTGACATTCCTTGAAATCTTCACTAAATTTATGAACATAGTGATGTATGATTCAATACAGATTCGGAGTTCTGAGAAAGAAACCATCAGAGGTCGCAAAGGAGATTCGATATGGCGAACATCTACAGAGACATCGTTGCGGTGGTCGGCAACACGCCGCTCGTCCAGGTCAACAAGTTGATTCACGGGGCGACCGTGCTGGCCAAGCTCGAAAGTCGGAATCCTTTGGCCTCGGTCAAGGACCGGATCGGCGTAGCGATGATCGATGCGGCCGAGCGGGAAGGCAAGATCAAGCCGGGGGCGACCATCGTCGAGCCGACGAGCGGTAACACCGGCATCGCGCTGGCCTTCGTCTCTGCGGTTCGCGGATATCGGCTGATTTTGACCATGCCGGACTCGATGAGCCTGGAGCGGCGCAAAGTGCTCAGAGCCCTGGGCGCCGAGCTGGTTCTGACTCCCGCCGCGGAGGGGATGAAGGGGGCCATCAAGAAGGCCACCGAGATCGCCGAGGCGGAGAATGGAGCCTTCATTCCGCAGCAGTTCGAGAACCCGGCCAATCCAGACGTGCATCGCAGAACGACCGCGGAAGAGATCTGGCGCGACACCGACGGCAAGGTGGACATCCTGATCGCCGGCGTGGGCACCGGCGGCACCATCACCGGAACCGCGGAGGTCATCAAGTCCCGCAAGCCCGGTTTCAAGGCCATCGCGGTCGAGCCGGCGCAGAGTCCGGTCCTGACGCAGACGCTGGCGGGTCAGGAGGTCAAACCCGGCCCGCACAAGATCCAGGGCATCGGCGCGGGCTTCGTGCCCAAGGTGCTCAATCTCAAGATTCTGGACGAGGTCGTGACGGTCGATCAGGCCGAGGCGATCGAGTGGGCCCGGCGGGCGGCCGACAAGGAAGGGTTGTTCGTCGGCATCTCCTCCGGCGCAGCGCTTCGCGCGGCGGACATCGTAGCCTCACGACCGGAAAACAAGGACAAGGTGATCGTGGCGATCATTCCGAGTTTCGGCGAGCGGTACCTTTCTTCGGTGCTGTTTGCCGATTTGGCGGCTTAGACTGACCCAGAAGACCCTCTCAAAAGGAGTGCAACCAACATGACAGAACAGTATCGTATCGGCACGCAGGCTCTCCACGCAGGACAGGTGGACGATCCAACGACGCACGCGCGGGCGGTCCCGATCTACGCGACCTCGTCGTACAATTTCGTGAGCACCGACCATGCAGCGAATCTCTTTGCGCTCAAGGAATTCGGCAACATCTACTCCCGGCTGATGAACCCGACGAACGACGTGCTGGAGAAGCGTCTGGCGGCCCTGGACGGTGGGGCGGCGGGCTTGGCCTTCGCCAGCGGTCAAGCGGCCATCACCGCGGCCGTCCTGACCATTACGCACAGCGGCCAGAACTTCATTTCGTCCACCAGTCTCTACGGCGGCACCTGGACGCTCTTCACCCAGACTTTGAAGAAGCTGGGCATCGAGGTGCGGTTCTTCGATCCCGATCATCCCGAGCAGATCGCCAAGCTGGCCGACGAGAACACCCGCCTGGTTTACCTCGAAAGCCTGGGCAATCCGAAGAACGATGTACCGGACTTTCGCAGACTGACGGATGCGGCGCACAAGATCGGTTTGCCGGTGATTGTGGACAACACGGTGACGCCTCCGCCTCTGCTGCGTCCCATCGAGCACGGCGCGGACATCGTCGTTTACTCGACCACCAAGTTCCTCGGCGGTCACGGCGTCCACGTCGGCGGGGCCATCGTCGATAGCGGCAATTTCCCCTGGGCGGACAATCCGAAGAAATGGCCCGAGTTCACGGCGCCCGACGACGCCTATCACGGTGTGGTCTTCACCGAGGCCCTCAAGCCCATCGGCAACATCGCCTACATCATCCACATCCGCACGCACTGGCTTCGCGACACCGGCGCCTGCATGAGTCCCTTCGCGGCGTTTCTGTTCTTGCTGGGGATCGAGACGCTGCACCTTCGCTTGCCCAGGCATTCGGAGAACGCTCTGGCGGTGGCCAAGTGGCTCCAGAAGCACCCGGCGGTGGCGTGGGTGAACTACCCAGGGTTGCCCGACCACAAGCATTATGCCAACGCCAGCAAGTATCTTCCCCACGGGCAAGGCGCGATCATCGGCTTCGGCATCAAGGGCGGCTCGCCTGCTGCGGTGAAGTTCATCAACAGCGTCAAGCTCGCCAGCCATCTGGCCAACATCGGCGACGCCAAGACCCTGGTGATCCACCCGGCTTCGACGACGCACTCGCAATTGACCGAGACCGAATTGGCCCGAACGGGTGTCACGCCGGACTTCGTGCGGCTGTCCGTCGGAATCGAAGACGTTCAGGACATCATCGAAGACCTGGATCAGGCGCTCAAGGCGGCGCAACTGTCCGACGACGAGGTCGGGCATGCCCAATTGTGACGGAAGGAGACGGCGTTCATGAAGTTTTCGACCAAGGCCATTCGCCGCACGACTTGGCCAAGGCCCAGATGGACGGTTTCGGCGCGATTGTCACGTTTCGACTCGACGGCGGAATCGAGCGGGTGCGGCGATTCGTGAAGGCCCTGAAGATCTTCCTGTTCGCCGAGAGTCTTGGCGGCGTCGAGTCGTTGGTCTGTCATCCGGCGACGATGAGCCACGCGACCCTCACTCCCGAAGAGCGGCAGAAGTTCGGCATCACCGACGGCACGATCCGCCTATCGGTAGGTATTGAGGACATCGAGGACCTGATCCATGATCTCGACCAGGCATTGCAGAGCAGTTGATTCGATGAGCGGCAGCGGCGTGATGATCGGCATTCCCGGCCAGAGCCTGGACAGCCTGGCGGACGATATCCTGTTGTTCAGGGCTCCGGATCTCGATATGATCGGCGTCGGGCCATTCATCCCGCATCCGCAGACGATGTTCGGTTCGTCGAAATCTTCCGTCGTGTCGGATACGGATCAGATTCCGAACCCGGAGTTGATGGTCTACAAGGTGATGGCGTTGGCAAGGCCTGCATCAACGAAACGGCCTCGCAGTGCCGGCATTGCCTTGGGGGTCGGATCGAATCGATCGGCCGGCGTGTCGGGTACGGTCCCGGCTCGCGGGCCGGAAGGTCGAATTAGAGAATCGTGAAGGGGTCGTGACCTCGTGCGGGAAAAGGTGCTGGTGGCGATGAGCGGCGGGGTGGATTCCGCCGTGGCGGCCGCTCTGCTGGTGGAGGCCGGGTACGATGTGACCGGGGTCTTTCTCTGTCTCCAGACAGACCGCGTCTCCGGCGGCAACAACCGGTCCTGTTGCAGTCCGCAGGACGCCGCGGACGCCAGGGCTATCGCCTCCAGGCTGGGAATTCCGTTCAAAGCCCTCTCGGTCGCAGAGGATTTCGCGGCCATCATCGACAGCTTTGTCGAGGACTACGAGAACGGCCGGACCCCCAATCCCTGCATCCGATGCAACGAACGCGTGAAGTTCGGGAGGCTGTTTAAGTTGGCCGATTCGCTCGGGGCGCACCGCGTGGCGACCGGGCATTACGCCCGGATCGCAGAGCGGAATGGCGTGCCCGTGATCGCTCCGGCCCAGGCGGGGGGCAAGGATCAATCCTACGTGCTCTTTCGACTTCCGCGGGAGTGGCTTGGGCGGATCTTGTTTCCCGTGGGGGATCTGGAGAGCAAGCAGGCGGTGCGAGAAATCGCGGGCGGCCTTGGGTTGGAGGTCCACGACAAGCCCGACAGCCAGGACGTCTGCTTTGTGCCCGACGGCAACTACACGAGTCTACTGGAGGCGCGAGGCAGTCGGGCGTTGCGGCCGGGGGACATCGTCGATTCCAGCGGTCGGGTGGTCGGCAAACACGACGGTTATGGCCGATTCACGATCGGCCAGCGTCGTGGTACCGGCGTGGCGATGGGCCATCCGGCGTACGTCGTCGGCATCGATCCGGTAAACGCGGTCGTGACGCTCGGGCCGCGCGAGGAACTCCTGTCCCACGGTCTGGTCGCCCATGGGGCGAACTGGCAGGTGGAGGTCCCTGCGTCTTTCGAGGCGATGGTCAAGATTCGCTACAATCATCGCGGGGCTCCCGCGACGGTCACGCGAACGGGCGACGATACGTTCGAAGTTCGCTTCCGCGACCTGATCGAAGCGGTGACGCCGGGCCAGGCGGCCGTCGCGTACGCAGACGGATGTCTTCTCGGCGGTGGGTGGATTGAGAGAAGTCTCAAGTGCGATTCATGATTTGGAGATCCAGTGATCGATAGTCCTGATTTATCTCGTTACGCAAGGCAGACGAGCCTGAAGGACTTCGGCGTCGAAGGCCAGTGGTCGCTTCTGAAGGGCAGCGTGCTGGTCGTCGGCGTCGGCGGACTTGGCTCGTGGGTGTCGGAGTTGCTCGTGCGAGCGGGGGTCGGGCGCATTCGATTGGTCGATGACGATTCCGTCGAGATCACCAACATCCACCGGCAGGCGTTTTATACCGAGAGCGACGCGGCCGGCCGCAAGTTGAAGATCGACGCCGCGGCGCAGCGGCTGCGGGAGATCAACAGCAGCGTCCAGATCGAAACCATCTGCACGCGATTCGACCGGCTCAACGCCGAGCGGTTGGTGCAGGACGTGGACGTCGTTGTCGACGGGACGGACAACTTCGAGACGCGGTTCATCCTCAACGATTGTGCGATGAAGCTGTCCAAGCCGTGGGTGTTCGCGGGCGTCCTGGGCACGAAGGCCCAGATGATGACGGTCGTGCCGGGCAGGACGCCGTGCCTGCGGTGCTTGATGGATGCGCCGCCCTCGTGCGACGGCGGGAACTGCCGCTGCGGTCCCGGCGGCGTTCTGGGCGTGGCGGTCGCCATCGCAGCGTCCTTCGAAGCGACCGAAGCCATCAAAATCCTCTCGGGCCACATCGAGCGGATCAATCCCTATCTGCTGGTGTTCGACGTGTGGACCAACTCGATCAAGCAGATCGACGTCTCCACGCCGCGAGCCGACTGTCCCTGCTGTGTTCACAGAGACTTTGAATTCCTCGAGCCATAGCGATGACCGCCAAGCCTGTGTACCTGGACTACAACGCCACGACGCCGGTCGATCCTCGCGTGCTGGAGGCGATGATGCCCGCGCTGACGCATGCTTTCGGCAATCCGTCGAGCGAGACGCACGCTCTCGGTCGTCAGGCGAAAGAAATGGTCGAGACCTCGCGGGGGCAAGTGGCCTCGCTGATCGGCGCTTCGGCCCGGGAGATCGTCTTCACCTCCGGCGCCACCGAGAGCTGCAACCTGGCGATCAAAGGCGTCGCGAAGATGTATCGTGAGCGGGGCAACCACATCGTCGTGTCCGCGGTCGAGCACAAGGCGGTGCTCGAACCGTGCAAACGCCTCGAACAGGAGGGTTTTGCGGTGACGACGCTTTGGCCGGATCGCTTCGGCAGCGTTTCCGTCCAGCAGGTGAGCGACGCCATCACAACGCAGACGATCCTGGTCTGCGTGATGATGGCCAACAACGTCGTGGGCACGATCAATCCCGTCGAGGAGATCGGGCAGCTTTGTCGAAAACGCGGCGTTCTGTTCTTTTGCGACGCCACGCAGGCGGTGGGCAAGCTCGCGGTGTCCGTCGCGCAGATCCACGCGGACCTGCTGGCGCTTTCTTCGCACAAGATCTATGGTCCCAAAGGATCGGGTGCGTTGTACGTGCGGGGCAAGAGTCCGCGGGTGAAACTGGCCGCCCAGATCGACGGGGGGGGCCAGGAGCACTTTCGTCGCAGCGGGACGCTCAACGTCCCAGGGATCGTCGGGTTGGGGATGGCCTGCAAATTGTGCGAGGAGGAATTGGGCGGTCGGCTCTCATTGCCGTCGGAGCTTCGAGACAGGCTGGAAAAGGGCTTGCTCGCGACGATCCCGGATGCGCAGGTTCACGGCCACCCCACGCAGCGTTTGCCCAATACGTTGAGCATCTCCTTCCCCGGCATCGATGCAGCATCGTTGCTTGTCTGCGCATCCGACATTGCGGCGTCGGCAGGTTCGGCCTGCGAGTCCGGCACGACCGGCGCCAATTACGTGCTGCGAGCGATGGGAGTGGGCGAAAGCCTGGCTGCCGGGATGGTGCGATTCAGCCTGGGGCGTTTCACGACCGAACAGGAAATCGACTACGCCATCGAACAGGTGGGCCGCTGCATCGTCGAGTTTCGTTCGAAGGCATCCTAGACGGGGGGATGTCGAGGTCCGAATCGCCATTCGGCGTCTTTCAGGCGGGTGAGCACGAAATCTCCCCTGAGAACGGCGCCATTGAGCTCAAGAGTCAGAAGATCATCCCGGTCGTCGCGGCGAAGATAGACGCCCGAATCGGCGATTCTCACCCTGCCTGTCTCTTTCTGGACGGGGCCTTCGTAGGTGAGGAAGCGAAGCGGGTGGTCGAAGATCCTCTCGGCCCGGACTTCGTGCGTCAGGCAGTGCGCCGGCTCGCGTTCCAGGCGAAAGGTCGCAAGGACCCCGTCCTGTTCGAGCATGAGGTCCCAATGGACTCCCTCGGGCGTCGTGTGTTCCTGAATGACAAATTTTTGAATCATGGACAGATCCAACGGAATTCTTGTCAAAACCGGTGAACGCAGGTATCATAACGCCGGTAAACACATGAAGCCAGGGGAGCTGCAGCGCATGGCCTGTCGCGGCGGCTGAGAGATCGCTTCGGGCGATGACCCTAAGAACCTGATCAGGTTAGAACCTGCGAAGGGAGGCTTGGGCAAGAATGCAAGCACCCCTCTCTCAGGGGTGCTTCTTTTTTTTGGGTGAGTCGAATGAAATCGTTGAAGGTGAACGGCGTCGAGCGGCAGTTCGCCCCCGACCGAATGCCCGGCACGCTCTCGGCGTTGCTGGAGGCGCTGGGCGTGGGGACCGACGCGGTCGTCGCGGAGGTGGACGGGCGGATCGTACGCCGGGAGGAGTTTCCTCGGACCGAGGTCCTCGAGGGGCAGCAGATCGAATTGATCCGATTGATGGGAGGGGGATGAGCCCATGGACAAATTGACCATCGCCGGCAGGACATTCGATTCAAGGCTGCTCGTGGGGACCGGCA
>JAGPGT010000169.1 GCA_018055905.1 Phycisphaerae bacterium | reverse complement strand
GCCTGCACCAAGCCCCGGCCCCACTGACCCTGGGCGAGTACTTCTCCACCCACCCAACTGCGGAGATCCGCATCCAGGCGATCCGGCGGTATCTGGCGCAGAAGGGATAAACCCGAAATCCGAAGCACGAAACTCGAAACAAATTCAAAATCCAAAACTCAAAGGCTCTAAACGGCACATCCGATGCTGCGTCAGCATTTCGAGCGCTTGGGTTTCGGTTATTTGTGTTTGTTTCGGATTTCGATATTCGAGTTTCGGACTTGCGGTCTATTATCCCAATTCGGAGTATTTGTCGGCCCGGCCTTTGGCCTTGTGGACGGGGTATTTGGCTTCGTTTGTCCGGAGCTTGCGGGAGGCGGCGTCGAGGGGGTCGATGCCCAGCTTGTCCGCGAGGTTCAACAGGCACAGGGTGATGTCGCCGATTTCCTCCTCGACGGCGGCTCGTCGCGCCGGGGGCAGGTCGCGGCTCTGCTGCTCGGTGAGCCATTGGAACTGTTCGAGCAATTCGCCCACCTCCGCGGCCAGGCACATCGCCAAGTTCTTGGGCGAATGGAACTGCTCCCAGTCGCGCCGGCGGTTGAACTCCCTGATTTCTTCGATCAAATCACGCACGGATGGTTCCTGCCTTGGTGGAAATCCTCGATAGTTGCTTTTGGGGCTTCGGAGAACGACAACCCGGCTTTTTTCAAGCCAACATTTGCGCATCAACCATCGTAACTCAATCGAGGAGCATAACATGGGTGACCGTGGGGTTCAAGTGGGCCCGTTCGCCTGGGGTGGCATACGCAATTGCCTCGATTTCCAGGCCGGGATCTGGTATACTCGCAAAGACAAGATCAGTCAGGAGAATTGGGTGAGCATGCACGCATCGAAAGGCACGTTTCGAACGCCCACGACGTGGAGCGCCCGGAGAGGTCCCGTGAGGGGTTCCTGTTTGGTGCTGACGCTTGCAGTGGTGTCGTCGGTAAGCGGGCTGTCGCACGCGAAAGTCGTCATCAATGAGCTGATGGCCTCGAATTCCCGATCTTTCTCGGACCCCCAGGGCGATTTCGACGACTGGGTCGAGTTATACAACGCCGGCGACGCTCTGGTCAACGTGGGCGGGATGTACTTGAGCGACGACCCCAAAGTCCCCAAGAGGTGGCAGATCCCCTTGGGCAACGCCGGGGCGACCACGCTCGGTCCCGGCGGTTACCTGTGGATCTGGATGGACGGTCAGACGGGCGACTATCAGGTTGTTCCGCCTCCGGCGGGCACGCGAACGACCGGTCCGCCCGCCTCGGGTTTCCATGCGGGGTTTCGCCTGAACGCCAAGGGGGGCGGGGTCTATCTGTTCGGCGCCGACGGGGTCACTCTGATCGACAGCCTTCTCTACCCCCAACAGACAAGCGACATCTCCTACGGCCGGTATCCCGACGGAGGGGACACCCTGCGTTTTTTCGGCGAGCCGACGCCCGGCAAGAAGAACAATGAAGGCTATCTGGGCGAGGTCGCGCCGCTTCGGTTCAGTCACGAACGGGGTCTTTACAGCCCCGAGGTGACGCGTCTGGGGGGGGCTCCCGGCATCGACCTGACGATCACGACCGACACACCGGGCGCCAGGATCGTCTACACATTGGACGGTGTTGCGCCCGACGCCACACAGGGTTATCGCATCCCGCCCGGCAAGACCTACACCGGTCCGATCCGCATCACCAAAACCACCTGCGTGCGGGCGATGGCCTTCAAGGACGGTTACAAACCAACGAGGATCCATACCCGGACTTACTTTTTCGAAAACCGTCCGGAGCTCAAGACTTTGCCGATCCTTTCGCTGGTGGGCGACCCCGGCAACACATTCTATGAGCCCAACGGTGTGATGGCCATCGTCGGCGGTACCTACAGCGGCGGCGTGTGGACTTCCACCGGCGTCGGCAGCTACAACAACATCCTCAATCGTGACCTGGAGCGACCGGTCTCCGTCGAATGGATCACGCCGGGTGACGACGAGGAGTTCCAAGTCGATTGTGGTCTTCGGGTGCACGGCAGCCCCTGGATGCGGCCCCGCTACGTCCGTCAGAACGGGCAATGGTCGGGCGACGGCAAAATCAGCTTCCGCCTGTACTTTCGCGGCCGCTACGGCCCGAGCGAGCTGGAGTATCCGTTGTTCCCGCTCTCGACGGCCGAAGAGTTCGAGACGATCGTCCTTCGTGCCGGCCACAACGACCGGACGAACCCGTTCATCAAGGACGAACTGCTCCGGCGGCTCCATCGTGACATGGGCCAGGTCGCCTGCATGGGTACCTTCGCCAACCTGACGATCAACGGCGAGTACAAGGGGTATTACAACATCACCGAGCACGTGAAGGAGGAGTCGTGCCGGCGGTGGTTCAACAGCGACAAGCCTTGGGACGTGATGACGATGAACGGCATTCGTGACGGCGACTCCGCCTCCTGGGACGCCATGATCGCCTATGCCCGCAACTACAACATGAGCAACCCGGCGTACTACGCCGAGCTGTGCAAGAAACTCGACGTCGTTTGCTTCATCGACTATCTGATCATTCGTCTGTGGCCCAACGATTGGGACTGGCCGCAGAACAACTGGTCGGCCGCGTGCGAGCGGTCGGAAACCGGCCGCTGGAAGTTTTTCGTCTGGGATGCCGAGGGCACGTTCGAATCAGGCCAACTGAACACGGACCGATTCCCTCAGCTCAACAGTGATAGCAGCGGCAACGGCATCCTGTACCGGGCTCTCAAGGCGAACAAGGATTTCCGCTTGCTCTTCGCGGACCGCCTCTATAAGCATTTTTTCAACGGCGGGGCCCTGACTCAGCAGAACGTCAACCGACGCTTCAACGAGTTGCGAAGCGAGCTGGTCAGCGTGATCCCGAATATGAACACTTACATCGTCGACACCTGGACCCCCAGCCGGCAGAGCATCTTCCTGGAGGCTTGTGTACGGGAAGGCATGTACACCTTCGCCGGGCCGACTTTCACGGTGGGAGGGACAACCCTCCCTGGCGGCAACGTCAACCGCGGGGATTGGCTCCGGATCGTGCCGTCGCCGCAGGGGGCGCCTGTTTACTATACCCTCGACGGCAGCGATCCGGTGCTTTTCGATGCGTCCCAGACCTCTACGGAAGTCATGCTGATCGCCCCCGGCGCGGCCAAGCGAGTCCTGGTTCCGACCGGTCCGGACGTGGGAGACTGGCGGTCCGTCCGTTCCTTCGACGATTCCGCCTGGCTGTCGTCTTCGGGCGAACCCGGCGGCGTCGGTTACGAGCGGAGCAGCGGATACGAAAACCACATCAGCCTCGACGTGGGCAGCCGGATGTACAACCTCAATGGCTCCTGCTATATCCGCATCCCCTTTCAGTTCGACGGGCAGGCCGGCGTTCTTGATACGATGACTCTCAAGATGCAGTACGACGACGGATTTATCGCATACTTGAACGGGGTCGAAATCGCCCGACGGAATTTCGACGGCCTTCCGGCGTGGAACTCCGTGGCCGGCGCCAGCCACAGTGACGATCAAGCGGTCCTGTTCGAGTCCATCGATGTGTCCGCCTCTTTGCCCAACCTTCGGCAGGGTGCCAACATGCTGGCGATCCAGGGATTGAACGCAGGGGTGTCGAGTTCCGACTTCCTGATCAACGTCCAGCTTGTGGCCGGCAAGACCCCTGCAAATCAAAACCCCTCCGGCGAGCAGCTCTACCGCGGTCCGATCCCGCTGACCCGCAGCGTTCGGGTCAAGGCTCGAACCCAGAGCGGCAACCTGTGGAGCGCGCTGGCCGACGCGGTCTTCGCGGTCGGGTCGGTAAAGGAAAGTCTTCGCATCAGCGAGATCCAATATCATGCGAGCGACGACGTTCCCGATACCGAGTACCTCGAGTTGACCAACATCGGCACTGAGACCATCAATCTGAACCTTGTGCGGTTCACCCGAGGCATCGATTTCACGTTCTCAGACGTGGAATTGGCGCCGGGGGCCTTCTGTTTGGTGGTTCAGAACCGCCAGGCCTTCGAGGCCCTGTATGGGCACGGGTTTCCCATCGCAGGGCAGTACGCCGGTCGTCTCAGCAACAGCGGGGAGCGCATCGAACTGGTGGACGCGCGGGGCGACGTCATCCAGAGCTTTTCGTATCGCGACGACTGGTACGACATCACCGATGGCGGCGGCTTCTCGCTCACGGTGATCGATCCGGCGGGCACGCCTGTTTCGCTCTGGAACAACCGCAGCGCCTGGCGTCCGAGCGCTGGCTGGGGAGGCTCGCCCGGTCGGAGCGACGCCGGCGAAGTCCCCGATCCCGGCGCGGTCGTCATCAGTGAATTGCTGGCCAACTCCTCCGGCGTGGGGCCGGACTGGATCGAGCTTCGCAACACGACGAGCCGCCCCATCGACATCGGGGGGTGGTTTCTCAGCGACGACAACAACGATCGGACGAAATATCAGATCGCCCAGGGCACGATTCTTCCGCCCGCGGGGCTGCTGGTATTCGACGAAGTCCTGCATTTTGGCAACATCTACGATCCCGGCTGTCGCAAGCCGTTCGGTCTCAGTGCCGCAGGCGAGGCGGTGTATCTTCATTCCGGCTTCCAGGGCAACCTCACAGGGTACAGCGAGCAGGGGGTGTTCGGTCCTTCCGAACCCGCCGTCGCGTTTGAACGGTACGAGAGCCTGGCGGTCTATCCGAGCCTCGTCCCGGCGGCCCAAGCCACGCCTGGTCGCCCGAACGCGGGGCCTCAGGTGGGACCGGTCGTAATCAACGAGATCTTGTACCGTTCCGACGGCACGACGGAGGTGGAATACGTCGAATTGTACAACATCAGCGACGTCAACGTCGTTCTGTACGATTTCCATCGGGGGACGCCGTGGCGGTTCACCGACGATCCACAAGACCCTCAGATCGACCTGCTGTTTCCGTCCGATCCGCCGATCACGCTCGGACCTCATGGGTACATGTTGCTTGTCAAGGATGCCTCGGTGTTCCTCAGTCGCTTTACCGTCCCGGCCTCGACGGCGATTCTGTCTTGGGGTGCGGGACGGCTGAGCAATTCCGGCCAAACAATCCAACTCCTCCGTCCAGGCGACCTCGACGACAAGGGCGCGCGAAGCTGGATCGTCGTGGATCGAATCCGCTACAGCGACGGTTCGCGGCACCAGGACTTCCCCGGCGGTGTCGATCTCTGGCCGAACCAAGCGAACGGCCAGGGGCTCTCTCTGTCGCGGATCGCTCCAGGGTCCTTCGGCGACGATCCGTCGAACTGGCAAGCCCTGACGCCTTCCCCCGGCACCGCCCGGCCGCGGTCCTGGCGGTGAAGGAATCAGATTTTGATGAAGATCTTCTTGCGATAAAGCAGCCACAGAATCAGCCACAGGACCGCGAATGCGCCGACCGCTTGGACGAAACCATGCCAGGGACCGGTCCACTTGGCCAGACCGTGGATGAAGATGTCGCTGATGTGCCGGAAATCGAAAACCCGCGTCACCATGTAGGCCGCGATCGCGTTGCTGCCGATGACGACAAAGAAGAATGCCCAGAATCGCAGTCGCAGCACGTCGATGACAAGATAGAAAAGGCACAACAGAAGGAGGCTCCAGCCGCCTGTGAAAAGGACCATCGAGCTGGTCCAGATGTGCTTGATGATCGGAAATACGAAGCTCCAAGCCCAACCGATCAGTACGCAGGCCAGCCCCGAGCAGAAGAGGATCACGACCTTCTGCCATTTGGTTCCATCGGATTGCAGCAACTGACCGGCGAACGCGCCCAGCATCACGGTGGTTGCAAAGGTCATGCTACTGAGGATCCAGGTGTAGGTGGTTCCGTCCTGAAATCGGCCCAGGATCAGCTTGTCGATGTAGATGGCCAAATTTCCGTCGGGCGTCAGCTTGCCTGCGCCGTGTCCTGGGACCGGCACCAAAGCCAGCAGAGCCCAGTAACCCAAGAGCAATCCAGCAGTTATGACAAATTGCCAGCGGGTCCGCAGGGTCAGCAGGAGAATCGAAGCGATCAGATACCCTGCGGCAATCGCCTGGAGCGTGTTGCTGTAGAGCCGCAGTTGGGCCAGGTCGTATTCGAGCAGGCGGCCCTGGGCGATCATGCCCAGAATCCACAGGACAACCACCCGATAGAGAACATGGGCAAAGAGCCGGCCCTTGCTCTGGCCTTGGGAGAGCCTCTTGGCGAAAGAGAAGGGCATGGCGGTGCCCACCATGAATAAAAACAAGGGCATAATCAGGTCCCACGCGGTGAAGCCCTCCCACGGCATGTGCTGGATCTGCGGCAGAACGTGCCGGTTGAACCATTCGCAATTCAGACCTTTGCCCAGACCCGAAACGATGGCGTGGCCGCCAACGATCCAAAACATGTCGAATCCCCGCAGGGCGTCGAGCGAAATCAGTCTGCCTCCGCTTGAGATTGTCGGTTGTTCCATGGATGTCTCCATCGATTTGCCTCCAAGTTCTCCTAGCCCCAATCGCCGCTGACGAATCTCCCGGCGGTTGTACCATTTACGCAACTGCAACCGCCGCAACGCGAACCACGATACCAGGGGAGTTCTCGCCAAGCAACGCTTTCCTTTGACTCAAGCGGGAGGAACGATGCACATTCGCGATTTGCTCTTCCAAATTCTTGTAACGGAGGTATACTTTGGGGCCACTTATCAAGTGGGCGGCTCTGTGTGCGTCCGGCGCGGACACGCAGAAAAAGCGTTTAATGCAATGAGCCGGGTTTGAGAGGCGTCTGTAATAACAAGGCGGTTCGACGCGACAGAGGCTTAGGGTATCGAAGCGGATTCCCCGATGTGTGTGGATCGGGGAGGTCCGCAGATTCGTGCGGACAGGTTTGCGCGATGCCGGGAGCGTCCCATCTCCGACGGCCGCCGTGATGGTGTGTGCATGGGCAGGAATCTTCAGGGTTGGATGCATTCATGAAACGAAGCTCTCTCGGTTGGTTGGTTTGTGCTGTCTCGCTGTCCTCTTGCAGCCTGGTGTTCACCGGGTGCCGCAGCCCGGCCCAACACCGGGAGAAAGCGGACGAAGTCGCCTATGACATCATCGAAAAGAAACAGCAGGAGGCTTTGGGCAAGACGGAACCTTTTCAGGTCGAACGGCCCAGCGACATCTTACGTCGGCGTCTGATGGAAGTGCAGGGGTTGGCCCACGCCGGTGCGGCTTCTTTGGGGACGGACAAGTTGCCGACGATTCCACATTGGCCCGAACCCGAGCGTTCGTACGATGCGAGGTCGGATGACCTGGGCGTTGCGATCGAGCCGAATCGGCCGCTGAAGATCTCCTTGATCGACGCCCTTCAGATTGGAGCCCGAAACAGCCCTGCGTACCAGTCGCAGAAGGAGACGGTCTTCCAGGCGGCGCTGGACCTGGATCTGCGTCGAAACGACTTTCGAAACATCTTCGGGGCCGGCACGAACAGTTCCGCGACCATGAACACCACCGGCGACACGGTCGTAACGACCAACAACAACGCCTCGGCCGACGTCAGTCGTCTTCTGACCAGCGGGTTGGCCCTCAGTTCGGCCATCGCGATCGATCTGGCCAACCTGCTTACGCAGGGGCGATCGTCAACGATGGGGGTGAGTGTCGATACGTCCATTTCCATGCCTCTGTTGCGCGGGGCAGGACGGCACATCATCACCGAGAATCTGACCCAGGCGGAACGCAATGTCGTCTATCGCATTTGGGAGTTCGAGCGATACAAGCAGACGTTCGCGGTCAATATCGCTCGGCAGTATTATTCGGTTCTGCGTCAGGTGGATTCGGTGGCCAATGCAAGGGCCAACTATGAGAGCGCGGTGCAATCCGCTCGGTGGTCCCGTCGTCGAGGCGACGCAGGGCGAATTTCCGAGATCGATGTGGACCAGGCGGTGCAGCGTGAACTCAGTGCCAGAAACGGGTGGATCACCGCCCAGGAACAGCTCAAGAGTTCGCTGGATTCGTTCAAAGTGACGATCGGTCTGCCGGTCGACGCGTGGATCGAATTGGACCAAAGCGACCTTGAGCAACTGCGTAAGCAGGCCGACGAGATCACCGAGAGCCTCAAGGCCGCCGCCACCGCCGCGGCGCAAGAGACGGCGCCGTCTGCCGATACGCCGGTGAAGCTGGTGGCGCCGAGCAAGGAGGGAGCCGGTCCCTTGGAGATCGACGAATCGTTGGCCGTGAGGTTGGCT
>JAGPGT010000168.1 GCA_018055905.1 Phycisphaerae bacterium | reverse complement strand
TCTGGAATACTTGTTTGTTCCTCTCCATTCGCGAAAAGGTCAGGAAGTTGTCGATGAGCCGGCTCAGACGTTCGTTCTCCTTCGACACCAGTTGCAGATACTCCATGACTTGGTTGGGATTGCGGTAGCTGCCTTCGAGCAGGGTATCGACCAGAACTCGCATCGACGCCAGCGGCGTTTTGAGTTCATGAGTCACCGTCGCAATGAAGTCGTTTTTGAGTTTATTGAGGCGGACTTGTGTGCCGATGCTCTTGGCGGCCACTCCGCCGCAGCCCAGGATCAGGCCGATAACCAACAGTCCGGTCCAGGTATACACCGCCACGCGTTCGCTGGCGGCCCGTTCGAATACGTCGCCGCCTTTGAAGAACAAAAGCACTCTCCAGGCGGGTAGATGACGCCCCACGACTCCGACGGCAAAAGGTTCCCGCGTGATCTCTTTCTGACCGGCGACGACCTGGTTAGTTTCATCCAGGATCGTGTATTCGACGTTGTCGTCCTGAAAATCCCGCGGGAGATCGGCGAGTGTATCCGTGAGGCTGTTTCGTGTGATGAGGGCAACGCACAGGCCGCGGCTGGACGGACGGATCATGCCGTAGAAGTCATTTCCATCGAGGATCAACGGTTGGAGTTTGCCGACCTCCCATTTGGCGAAAGCGTCGATCGTGGGAAACTTCTGGGCCAGCGCAATCGAACGTTCTTCCGCATCCATCAAGTAAGACAAGGGGACCCCTTCGAAAAGGCCGATATGACGCTCCAGCAGGCCGCGCTGACGTTCGAATTCGACTGCCTTGCGGGCCAGGAATAGGTTCTCGTCGGCCCTCAGGCCAAACCCCGCTGTGTTTTCGTGATACAGGACAGAAAGCAGTTGGGTAAAGGTCTCGTCATAGAGCTCGGCGTAGGCCGGGTTGTCCTTCAGCCAGCTCAACATGAGCAGTCGGGTATTGGCGATGAGGGACAGGCAACGATCGTCGCCTGTCTGGGCCAGAGGACTGGAGGCGACCCGTCGACATTCGGTGAGGGCCGGATCGAGCCGGCCCAGCCGGACCAAGGAACGGGCCTTGCCGATCCAGGCGGCCAGACGCTCGTGGTTGTCACTAATCCGTGCGTATTGCTCATACCGTTCGACCGCCTGCTCGTACTGGTGGGCCAACTCCATCTCCATCGCATCGGCAAAACCCGCAAATGGGCTCCCGGCGGGACCGCCGTCGGAAGAGAGCAACGGATACAGGCGTCGTCCGTCGCCGTCATAGAGGATCAGGGCGGTACAATCGAACTGCCCGACGGCCGCGACAAACTGTCGGTAGGGGGAGAGCGCGGGGCGTCCTTCCAGGACACGGCATCGTTCGGCCCACCTCTGCTCGATTCGCTCGGTTGCGTCCGCCAGTTTGGCCTTGTAGACCGAGGTCAGTCGCTGGCGAACGGCCAGCCGCTCGCTCTTGACCACCTCGTTCATGAACCACAGCAGACACAAAGTCGGCAAAATCACCGCCACCGTCAGCAGAAGAACGACCCAGCGGAACTGACCATATCCAGGATTGATGCTACGCATAGCTTTCGTCAGAGATCGCATTTGTCCTCTCGAAAACTCTGGTCTATCGTGGGGGCGCCGTGGCCGGGAAAGGCCGGTCATCGGCATCCATCGCCGACGTTCCTAAGAGATGAGTATACCGCGCAAGCGTCGTTGGCGACGATAGAGTTTCCGATTCTCGACGGGTGAAAACGCAGGAGGCCGGTCCAGCTCCGGCCTCCGCGTTGACACCGGATAGGGAGGACAAGTTCGGTTATCTTCCTGTGGCCAGCTCCTTGATCTGTGCCTCGGGCAATCCGTAATTGTAGATCCGAAGATCGTCGATCAGGCCGTTCCAGAAGCGATCTGGCCTCTCAGCGTTGGCGCCGATTTGAACCGGCGCGTCGTTGACGTTGATCGTGCCCCAGGCCTCCTGCGAGGCGTCGAGCGTTCCGTCTACGTACAGCGACATCCGTTTTCCGTCGAAGGCAGCCGCGACATGTCGCCACTCATTTCGACTGATCGGGCGGCTCCCGAAGAGGCTGCCGTACTGGTTGCCGTTGGGGATTTGTAGGCCGGTACAGGCGAATTCGAGCGTTTCGGCTTCGTTGTTCCTCTGGAGCCGCCAGGCGCCGTCGCCTTTGGTGACAAGAGCCTGCCAGGGTCGGTCGAACGAGGTGACCTTGATCCAGGTTGTGATGGTGACGCCGCCGGTGAAGTCGAAGGCGGATTCGTCTTCGACCGTGAGGAAGTCGCCGTCGCCGCCCAGCGCGATCGCGCCGCCGAGTTTGCCGCCGGTGGGTTGCCAGGAGGGATCGCCCTGGACAGTGGTATGGCGGCCGTTTCCGGAACTGTCGGTTGCGGTGCGACCTTCTTTCTCGTCGAACTTCCACCAGGCGATCAGGCCCGCCAATTCGCCCGTTCCGAGCATCACCGGATGTTGCCAGGCGATGTCGTTTTGGGTGGTCCACATGAGCTTGGTGTCACGGTCGCCGCCGTCGTCATCATCGTTGATGTGGACGTCGAAGCCGATCTTCGCCCCAGGTTTCGGTTCGGTTCCGAGCGTGGACCAAGGCAGCTTGATCTCCAGGCGATAACCTCCTTCGGTCCGGTCGAAAGCATACTTGACGCCGTCGGTCTTGTTGTGCTTGGTCTCGCCCATGGAAGGGGCGGAACTGTCCCAGGCGAAGTAGTACTGGTAATCGCCCGGACCATAGGTCTGGGATTTGCTGTTGTCGGCGTCGATGAAGACTTCGACGCTGTCGTCGAGCCAGAACTCGACCGAGTCGTTGATCAGCTCGTCGTCTTTCACGTCCACGAGGACATAGAGAGCTTGCTTGTCGTACATCATCTTGAAATTCGCGGAGACATCGGCCTCGCCGGAGGCGGGTGAGTAGGCCACGTTGCTGATCGTGTGCGACTTGACGCTGCTCCAAGCCTCGTCCACTTTGCCGTCGATGTCGATCGCACGATCTGTGGGGATGATCGCGACCGGCGCCGGTCCGACGTGGCTCCAGGCCGAGTGCGTCGTATGGCTCATCACCTGGCTAAGCTTGGAGATCGGTCCGATGATGTCTTTGACCGGAGGCATGTCGCTGACACTCAAGCGGAGGCTTACGCTGTTGTCCTGCTCGGTCGTTTGGAGGCGAAGCGTGGTTTTGGGAGTTGCTGCGATGAGATCGTCCAACGCTTTGCGAACCTCCGCGGCCACCTCTTCCGACGGGAACTGGGCGACTTGCGATGCGAGCTGGATCGCCCCGGCAACGTTGATCAGGACCAGCTTGCTCGTCGCCGGCGGCAGGGTAGCCAGGGCCTCTTGGAGGGCGCCGGCGGTAACGACGGAACTATCCTGTCGGGCGGTGGTGATTGAGGCATCCACCACCTGCGAATTAAGCGACAGGACCATGGTTTTGTTGGCCGAATTGGTGTGCCCGAAAAATTTCAAGTGGTTACCCAGCGTGATATCAAATCGCCCGGATTCCGGAATGCTGAAAGTCTCCTGGGCGTTCGAAGGCAGCAGGTTGGCCGTCGTCAACAGGCTCGTCAGAAGTTGATGGACCTGTCCGGGGTTCTTGCTGGTGATGGCCAGCCCAAACGCCTGGACCACTGCCGGGATCGGGGAACCCTGTGATGCCATCATCTCCCTCGGCGGAGCCGCAAAGAGCGTGATCTGCTCAATGTTGCCGAAGATTTGGGAGCCGATGTCCAGGCCACAGGCTTGTTGGATCTTGGTGCTGGCGGCCTTGGCCTGCGCCGAGTCGGCGCCGCCCAGGGTGAGGCTCAGGATCGCCACCGCATTGGCCGGGATGGTCTTGAGGGCCTCTTTGTTCAGGTTCGGGGTTCGGATCAGGTTGTAGAACATCGACCGATTTCCGTCCTTGAAGTTGACGTTCGCATCGAGGGCGATGCCGGTCTCTCGCAGGGAGAACGAGGCGATCAGATCGTCCACATTCTGAAAGTCCACGAGGCCATTGGCCGTCTGGATCTGCGGCGGCATCTGGTCAACCGGGATCATTTTCATGAGCCGACCGTAGGTTTCATCGACATTCAGCCAGACCGTCAAGGCATTCTGCTGGCGGGCCTGTTTGCTGATGCTCGTGAACGATTTATTGTGCGAGGCCAGGGAGGGCTGGCCGATTTTGCCTTTGTACTGTTTAGCGGACCATTGGAGAACGTCATTGGCTTTGGCGGAAGGCGTCGCCACGATGACGACGGTGTCGTCATACACGGCTCCGCCTCCCTGCAGGAAACTCACGGCATTCATGCCTTCGATCGAATTGGCGGGTCGGCCCAACATATTGATGCCCGCCATCAGGAGGCCGCGAAGGGCGTCGCTCTTTCCGGGGAACAGGACGATGACCGCCGGCGGGTTGTTCTGGACGAGGTCTGTCAACCCGATCCCCAGGCCACGAATCTTTTTGAATTCTGCAAGTATGCTGGGGTTCAGCAGCGCGCCGACCATCTGGGCTGGGTTGTCTCCGCCTTGGCTGCTGTGGGTGTTCATCACGGCCAGCGGGTTTTCGAACGGCGTGCCCTTGAGCATGTTGAGGATCGTCTCGACCTGCCGGCCGGGACTGCCGATTTCAACGTAAGCGAGGGTCTCCGGCGGCATCAGGGAAGCGGGGTCTGCGTTGCCCAACTCTTCCAGAATGGGCTTGACCTTCTCGACGATTTCCTTTTGGTCGCTGTAGCTGTCGACCAGTTTCGTGAAGACCGCGCGGGCCTCTTGTTCCTGCTTTTTCTTGAGGTAGACGCCGCCTTGGCGATAGAGGGCCTGGGCCACGAGATTCCTGGGCGCCGAGGCGTCGTCGATCACTTGTTGGTAGATCCCGATGGCCTTGTCGAGGTTGCCCTCGACTTCGTCGGCAAAGAGCCCCTCACTGAGCAACTCCGCCGCGGTTTTGGCGTATGCCGTCGGCGCTGTGATGGCTGCCAGCAGCAACGTTCCAATCAAAGACTTTGTGATTGCTTTCATGGCCGTACTCCTTCTCAAAGCGGTTTTGCCGGATAATCTCATTCGGACACCCGTACTTTCGTCTACGCTTGTTACCGTCGTGTTACCGCTTCATCCTTTTTTGATGATTTCCGGCGGTGGGATCGCAAAGGCGGACGCTCTCTCGATCTATTAAACCGGGGGGTTGCAATTCCACGTTGGCAAGGAATTGAAGGATTCTGGCTCTATCCTGATCCATGAGTGTCATGGATTTCTCTATTCACCGAGGTAAGCTCCTGGGCCGGCGCCGGGAGCCTCCAAGCGTCGATGGGGCTCCAGGTTCCGCACCGGCCACACGAGGTGAGTGCGTAGACGCCTCCGCACACAGGGCAGACCGCTTGGGTTTCAAAGATGTCGAACCCTGCGCGGCAGTGGGGACACACCCAAAGCGGACCTGCGGGCGGCTCGCTCCGACAGGTCGGACAGGCGAAACCCTCTCGCCGGGGTTGTCGCGCAGCGCGCACGAGTTTGATCGCGTTCTGCAGCCCGCGCCAGCAGTTCAGCAGGATGAACACCGCCAGAAGGCCGATCCAGGCCGATCGCTCAACCAAAGCCAGCAGGAACAGGCCTGCGACTCCGACGAAGCCGACGAGGGTCGCGACCACCAGGCTCCAGGCCCGTCCACAGAAGAACCACAGCACAGAGCGAAGGATCTGCCCGCCGTCCAGCGGGTAGATGGGCAGGAGGTTGAAGATCAGGATGCCCACGTTGATGAATTCGATGGTACGCAGCAGGCGGAGGGCGTCGGGTATCGTTCGCGCCAGACCGCTCATCTGCGCGAGTCTTACGGCCAACAACAGCACGGGAATCAGAATCACATTGACCAGCGGTCCGGCCGCGATACTCCAGAGCGTGGCGCCAGGCCTTTGCGGCGGATCGACGTAGGCGACACCTCCAAGGGGCCACAGCACGATGCGTTCAGCCCGACCGCCCACTTGTCGGCAGGCCAGGGAATGCCCAAACTCGTGCAGGAGCACGATGGAGAATAAGGCCACATACTCCAGCACATTCCACGTCAGGGACGTGTAGCGTCCCGCTCGCAGGCTGATCTGGTAGTAGGCCACGAGGAACCAAGACCAGTGCAGGTACAGATCAATACCTGCGGCGCGAAGGAGTCGGATCGAACCTTGATGGGTCGGCGTCATGCAACCGTTGTACCATAATAGCCGCCGACTGCCAACCATCTCGGATGAGTCTGTGGGGACGGATCTTGGCATCCAGTAAGGGTGGGCGGTCGCAGGTTTTCCATTTTTTGCAAGGGTTCATATCACTGTTTGCGATAGATCAGCAGAGCACTGGCCGGCCTGTCGGTCAACGTGATCAGAAGGCCCTTTTGCGTCAAATCCCGGCCCAGGCAAGATTGTTTCGTACCCGCGTTGAGATCGGTCACGAGGTAACTTGTGCCGGGATCCAGCCCCTGCAATCGCAGACGGGCGGACTCGTAGTCGCTCTCATGCCTGCGGAACGCCTGGACCATTCCTTCGCCCGTCTCGGGGCGGTCGAATTGCCACGCGATCCAGACGGTGCTGTCGCGGGTCCAGGACGTCAACGGATAGAAGTCACCGTAGTAGTTCGGCGAGATCTCGCGCCACTGGCCGATCAGACGACGCAGCGTCGGGTAGTCCAAGTCCTTCAGACGGATGTCGATCCCCAGGCCAAAGCCTGGGACGGCATTGCTCCAGAAGGCATAGGGTTCGACCGGGGTTCGGCCGCTGCCGTAATACGAGGCGTTGCGGGTGGCGACCGTGCCGGTGCCATGGTAGGGCAGCCACATCGACAGGCCGTACGTCATGCACTGATGGCCGATGGCTTCGTAGGCGTAATCACTTCGCCACAGCGGGACCGCCCGGCGCATCGTTTCGACGTCGTTGCGTCGCCCACCACTGGCGCAGGAGTCGATCAGCAGACCGGGATGTCGGCGGATCAGCTCGTCCCAATAGGCGAGATAGCCCGTGACGTGCCGGATTTCGGTGATTCCTTGTCGGTCGGGTGTGTCGGCAGATCGCCAGTAGTTGAGCGGGTCCATGTTGAAATCCTGGCGATAGAGGTCGATCCCTTGCTCGGTCAGCAGGTGGTCGACGTGGTCAGTGAGCCACTGTCTGGCTTCGTCGTTGCCGAGGTTCAGCAGGCCGCCTTGGGTTCCACCGAGAATCCATTCAGGATGGTTTTCCGCCAGCCACGTGCCGGCGGTCACCCGCTCGGGCTCGAACCAGACGAGGACCTTGAGGCCCTTGCTGTGGGCATAATCTGAGACCGCCCGCAATCCGCGGGGGAACCTCGCCTTGTCCACTTCCCACGTGCCCACGCGCGGCCAGCCTCCGCCGTGGTGCACGTACCAGCCGGCGTCCATCCACCAGTAGTCCAGCTTGATGCCTTCCTGGGCGTACCGGTCGATGAACAGGATCTGCTTGGCTTCATTGGCGTCGATCATCTCGTTGTACTGACGCGAACTGGAGGCGAAGAGCTTGGGGGCAGGCAGGACGCCGTCGGGCTTGGGCATCGAATGCGTCATCATCCAGCGTCGCCATACGTTCTGCGCATTGATCCAACGGCCCTTCCAGAATTGCACGACGATCAGCGGGCTGCGGACCTCCTCGCCGGGCAACAGCTTGAAGTGAGTCAACTCCTGCCCGGCCGACAGGCTCAGGCCTCGCTCGTTGTCGCGGAGGAACTCGGCAGCCCACTGGCCGGGCCAGCCGACGGCGACAATCAGCCCTTCGCCGCCCCATTCCAGGTTGAAATAGGACCAGTCGGTGTTGGTCGGTCGGCCTCCGGCGCCGCCCAGATGCTTGCGGACGTTCGGTCCCAGCGTCGTCTCCAGCGGGCCGTAGTCGTTGCCGTTCGCAGGGGAGCCCACGTTGTGGTGGAGGAGGAACTCCCGCTCGCTGCTGCGATCGACGCGGACGTCGAGAGTCTGGATCTTGGAGAGGATGGGCGTGTCAGTCGAACCGGTGTTCTTGAAGTACAGGGTCCATTCGGCGGTTGGGAAATCGTCGTACACGACGAAGACGCAGCGAACCTGCAGGCCGGTCGTTGGGTCGGTGTAGACAAGCGTGTGCTCTGTTCGCTGAGTGTCGAGCTTCCTCGTGTTGCGGCTGTTTTGCCACGTTTTGAGCAGATCACTCGATGGTCTTCCCCCGTAGACGAAGGAGAAGGGGGGCTCTGCAATCGAGACGGATTTAACC
>JAGPGT010000167.1 GCA_018055905.1 Phycisphaerae bacterium | reverse complement strand
ACATCCCCCACGTTCTACGACGTCCTTGCAGGTTACCACAACGCCCCCACAGGCGATCTGCTCAAAGGCCGGGGCAACTGCGCCTTTGTCGACGGCCACGTGGACGCACACGCCCGCGAGGAAACATTCCCTTTGGCGTATCCGCTGAAATAGTCCTCAATCGCTCAGGACCGAACTTGTCCGTGGAGCAGCGTTTTCGCCTCCCGGCGTGGGCTTCTCCAGCGGCACGAACACATAACCGCCCGTGCCGTTCGGTGCCCGGCCCCAAGTGACGCCCGGTTCGGCGGCGCCGAACTTCTGCTTTTCACTGTAGCCGGTCAGGCCGCCGTCGAAACCGGAGTGCAAATACACGGTTTCCCCGTCCTTGCTCAAACCGAAGGGAGTTTTGCAGCCTGGGTCTGCAGAATTGCCGAAGTGCTCGGTCTGGCCGAACACGATGTATCCCCCCGCCGGTACGATCGTTCCAACAGAAATCCTATACTTGGTCAGATCGTTCGAGTCGTCGCTGAGGAACCAGCCGCCGATGTCGATCGCCTGGGCAGTCGTGTTGAACAACTCGATCCAGTCGGGACCGCTCCCGATGGAGTTGGCCAACACCTCGTTGATAACCACCGATCCAGGCTCGGGAACCAGTCCTTCATCACCCTCTCCCGGGGAACCGCCCCAGTACGCGCTCGGTCGCCAGGCGTCTCGACTGCTGAGATCCTCGCTGCGAGGATCGCGAACCGTCAGGGAGAAACCGCCACCATCGGTCAGATCGAACCAATCGTCCGAGTATTCGAAGCTCTGGATCACGTTGCCGATGGCATCAAGCAGCTCGATTCGCTCGCCGGCGTTGCTCAGTACGCCGGAGTATTGGCCGACGACAGGCAGATTCGCACCGTACCTGGCCTTGAACGCAGCGAGGTCTTTGACCAGCAGGCAGTAGCCGCCCGCCGGCAAAACGAAACTCGGGAACGTGTAGTCGATTCCCTTGGTGAACCGTACGAAATTCAGGTCGATCGCCTGCGTCCCGACGTTGGTCAGTTCGATGTACTCTGCATTCGGGTCGTCAGGCCGACCCGTTTCGGGCGGGTGGTACATAATTTCGCTGACCCGCAGATTCTGGGCGATTGGTCCCACTGAGAAAACCGCTTCGTTCAACGCGCTCCACTTGCCGTCGAAGGCCCTGGCCTTGACAAGCGTGCTTCGCGTCAGCGGGATCGGTCCGGTGTACGCGATCGCCTTGGGCGAGACACCACCTTGGCTGATCTCGCCGGCCGCCAGCTCGACCGAGAAGAGGAAATCGCTGCTGTCGATAGGGGTGTTCATCGCGTGGATCGCCAGCAGGTTTGTGCCCTCCCAGAGCAAGCCCGCGGCCTCGGAGACATCAATCGTCATCCAGGTAATGGCGGACTCATCGGGGTTCCCCGCACTGGCGACGGAGTTCCACTGCGGCGTGCCTGTGAAGTTCCTGCGGGCAATCTCGGCACCGTTAAGATAGGCGATGAACCCGTCGTCGTATCGAACTCTCAGGATCACGTTGGAGAAGTTCGGATTCGCTACGACGAACGGGATTCGGATGTAGCAGCTCCCGTTGACGTTGTACATCTCCTCGCGGACATCGATGTTGAAGTACGGTGCGTAGCCTGTGCTGGTCTCGTAGCCGACGCCGCCGGTACCGAGCCGCCAGTTGGAATCGTTGAAGGCGTTCGCAAACCAAACGCTGCCTTCCCCGACTTGGAGGCCGCCTCTCGTGACGTCGCCGACGAGGCGGAAGTTCGTCGCCGAGAAGGCCGTGAAGCTGCCCCGGGCCGCGAAGAGCTCCAGCTCGGAACCACCGCCGCACTCGTAGAAGACCAACCGAAGATCGTGCGCGCCGGCCTCCGCGATGTTGAAGACGGTGAGTGTGTCCGAGGGGCTGCGCGGATTGGGATAGGAACTGCTGTAGGTCCTGTTCCCGCGGGTCAGGGTCATGGCGTACCCGTCATCGCTGCTGACGCCGAACGTCCAATTACCGGTCTGTGGAACCATGACCTTGCCGGTGACGAGGATCACAAAATTCTCGACGTCCACGTTGAGCGTGGTTCCAGGGAAGGGGCGGTCCCCGTCGAAATTGCCGGGACTGCCTGTATTGAAGTAGTTGATGGTTTGGGCTTGCTCTTTGGCGGTCGTGCTCCGTAGCGAGGGATTGGCGATCACGGCCTCGGCCGCCGCAATACTGTCCACGGTCCCACGGGCTTTGTAAAAGGTAACCTCGAATCCGGCGGGCACGTTACTCAGCAGGTTGCCGCCGTTGGCGAGGCTGGGAACTAGAACCCGCTTGGCGGCATTCTCACTCAGGAGCGTCACGATCTTGTCGCCGGCTGTTGCAACCGGGGGCAGGCGAGGGTCGCTGCCGTCGGTGGTGTAGTAGATGGTCGCCCCTGCACCGGCGACAAACCCCAACGGACTATTGACGGGGACTGTCCCGCCCTGCTTGGTGATACCGTTGATCTGGAAGGTCGGCGCTGGGGTCGCAGGGTACAGACCTGCACTCTTCAACTGCCCCAATACAATCGCGGGACGTTGGGGCATATAGGTGTTGAGAATGTAGTCCCGCGTCGTCCGCCAATGGGCCAGAGTATACGGAGTTGCGCTGGCCTGGTCTCCCCAACGAGCCGACTCCGCGATGATCGCCAGCTCCACCTGGTCGGCCAGTTTCTTGTATCGAGCGTAGGCAGCCTCGGACGTCATGGGGCCGCCGTTGAAGTGATGCTTCTGAACCGCATCGGCGAAACGAAGGCAGAACTCGTTGTTCTGGCGCAGGGCGGCGTAGGGAATTGCCACGCCGTCGCTGACGCCGGTGACGTTGGCGTTCAGGCTCGACCAGATGACCAACGCCCCCTCCGCGTCCCAGTTGAAGAACTTGAATCCCGTCGAATTCGGGGGCCGTCGACAGGCGGCATAAAAATTATGGTGCGGCCAGTCGCCGGTGCCGCCCCAGAAGTTGGAATACATGTAGTCGATGTAGTTGTCTACGTCGAGCAGGTTGTCGTACGCGGGATTGCGCGTGCCGTCGGGATTGTTGCCCTGAATTCGCTGGTACGATGCGACGTCGGAAAGCCCGGCCCTCGCCCGGCTGATCATCGCATTCCAGGTCGCCAGACTGCTGCTGGGCCGGGATTCGCCGCTGTTGGTGGCGTCCCACTCCTCCTCATCGCCGCCGAAGTAGGCGGCGCAGAAGGGTTCTGTGGGCCGTTCCACGACGTTGTACAGGCCCCAGTACAGGCCGTTGAGATACAAGTGAACGAAAGTCCCGTGCGATGAGGGCCGTCCCAGTGCCAGTTGCGTGCGCCGCATGAACTCGTCCATGATATACTGCGTGCTGTCCCGCCCCCAATCGTTCCAGGCGTCGTTGGCACCGCCCCGTAGGATGAGCGTGTCGAATCGCGTCGTCGCGTCGGGCTCCTCGAACAGAGGATAGTCCAGCTTTGCCGGACCGAAGTCGCGTCGGAACAACAGGCGAAACGATTTCTTGCGGGTCAGGTTAAATCCGCGAAAGGCATTGCCGTAGATCTTTAAACCCGCGTCGATCTGGAAGGCGGTCGTACCGTCGGTGTTGATCCATTCGACGGACACCGGCCGTTCCCACGCTTCTCCTTCCCCCCAGGGATTCGAGTAGATTCCCTGCGCCCCGAACAGGTTGTCTATCGAGGTCACCACGGACATCGTCGGGATTGAGAGCAGAGCCGCTCTCATCTGTGTACGATACGCAGCGTGATTGACCACGTCCGGGTCCATCTCATAATCCGCAGCGACACTCCCCCAAAGGGTCGGGAAACCCGCAGGTTTAGCCGGCTGATTGGGGACCTGGTCGATCCGAATGAAGGTGTGCGTCTCGACCGGACTGCTCATCCAGCCGGGCTTGAAGGCCGCAGCGCGGACACATGTCGTCGACGCGATTACGATTGGCGAACTGTACAACGATCCGCTGGTCTCGGTCGGTACGGTTCCGTCGAGGGTATAGCGGATCACGGCTCCCAGCGTGTCGCAGGACAGCGCCAAAGTGATCGGCGCCGTGTAGAAACCGCGTTCGCTGCTGAACCGTGGACGGGACACGACATTCAGGGCACCAGCGGAGTTGGCCTTGCCCGGCGTCGGGGTTGAAAAATACTGCCAGACCAAGGCCTGACCGGAACCCGACAGTTCCGGCGACAAAAAAAACACTTCGTTGTTCTTGTCGTCATTGAGTCCCTGAATCGCCAAGACGTTGCGTCCCTCGCGGAGCAAGTCCACGCGGGCGGAAATATCCAGTTCGACGGGCGTGCCCACAAGGGCATCGGAGCGATTCGCAGCGGCCGCGGAATTCCACTGAGGAACGCCGGCAAAGTTGCTCCGGGCGACCTCCACGCCGTTGAGCCAGGCGACAAACCCGTCCTCGCTGCGGACGTGCAGGAGCATCGAGTCAAAGAAATGCGTGTCGTATGCTTCGAACTCGACGCGCGTCCAGAGCGAGGCGTTCTTACCCAGCATTTCGGCTCGAAGGCGGTTGTCCGCAGCGCTGCCGAAACTCACGTTGTCGAACACCGCGGCACAAGAATCGGTCGCGCTGCGCGCCGTCACGCAGATGCCGATGTAGGTGTCCTGGGCCATGGCGATCGTCTCTGAACCCTGCTGGGTCCACGTGACGCCATCCGGGGAATGATACCCGGTGAACACGTTTCGGCGTCGAGTGATCCGCAGCCAGTAGGGAGAGGTCAGGCTATTGCCCTGGTTCGAGGTGGTGGTTCCGTTGGTGGTAATTCGTCGCTGGAACGCAGTCCCGCTGGTCGGTGAAATTACCTGCATCGCGTGGCGCGAGCCTGCGGTCAGGGTTTCACGGATCATGACGCCAGCCTTGGCCCACGGGTTCGTATTGACCATACCGATGACCTGGACCGTCAGTTCGCCGTCGCCCTGGAGAGGCACGAAAAGGAAGTAGAAAGAGTCGAAGGTCCCGCCAATATCGGCGCCACCCCCGAGGACGGTGAGTACACTGGGCCCTTGCGGTGTATAGAAACCGGGAACCCGAGGGTTGCCGATATCCCGCCCGACCAGTTGAGAGGTCGGGGAGAAACCCAGACTAGCCTGGGTCGTGGGCCAGCCGGTGGCGTCGAAGTCGGGCGCAGTCCAGGCCAGCCCCGCGTCCTCGGACGTCGGCACATGGTAGGATAGGGTGGACGTCGCAGCCACGAACTGAGAGGCGCACGCGGTGAGCCCATACGAGATGTTCGACATTTGAACCGGATAGGCCGGGGCACACTCGTGGGCGATGGTCCGGCCGTCGGATTGCACCAAAGCCAGATAGCCGCCATCGCTGTTGAGCTTGAAATTGGTGTGCAGTTGACCACTGGTCCGGTTCTTGCCCGATGCGAAAACCACAAGATAAGCGTTGGGCGCGAGCCTTGTCCCGGCGGGAAACCGCCACCGTGTGAGCTCCTTCGGATCGTCCGTAAGATACCACCCCCCCAGATCGACCGCCCGCGACGTCGGGTTGTGCAGTTCGATCCAGTCGGAAGAGTCTCCATCGGTATCAAGCAGCTCCCCTTCGCCCAACGGAGGTTTGCTGCCGTTACTGGCCATGAACTCGTTGATCATCGGTCCGGAAGCCTCGGCCCCCCTCAGGACAGACCCCAGAAGGCAAAACAAAATAACCTGTGACATAAACCTCATGAGGCAAGTTCCTCCGATCCGTTGATGCCGACACCCCTCCCGCCCCACCCCTTGTGGATCCGCGCAGGCGGCAACTCCAGCTGACTGACTCATTGCTCCGTGACACACATTCTGCTCTCGGCCGTACGCGGGGACAACTCCCGTCAATCGGCACCGATCATTATAGCATTTCGCAGTCAGCGGGTCAAAACGTTACTGGGCGAAGCCCTTTCTCGCCAATCACGGCGCCGTCTTGAGCGGCCAGCCGTGTTTTTCAAATTTCCGTGTGGGGAAGAACTCGGAAGTGGAATAGTCGGCCGTATTGTCCGGCGCCACTTGAAGACCGGACTTGACCGACTCGACGTGCGAATCCACGAAAACAAGGTTGCAGGTGCCTCCGTTCCAGTCGTTCTGTTTGGCGCCGTGGAACGTGCCGAACCAGTCCCGCCCGTCGGGGCACAGCGCGTTGTCGTTGAGCACGTTCGAGTTGCCCGGGCGGGTCCACATGTTCTCCTCGCCGAAGAAGAACACCTCCGCATGGCTCCGACTGACCCGCGACCGCTTGATGACGCCGCCCGGACTGGTCCCGTTGGTGCTACCCAGGAACGCGTTCATGCTGTAGCTGTAGTACGGATCGATCGGGTTCGTGGCGACGTGGCTGGGGTGTCGAGGTCCCTCCGATTTGGCCAGCACGTTGAACGTCGGGCACAGATGCACCTTCTCGTCCTTGAGATAGGGCCAGAAGGGACCGTCGGCCGGGTATCGCGGGTCATGCCACCGGCAGTACCGCTCATATCCGCTCACAGGGGCCTCCGTCTTGACCAGGGAGTTCCACGCGGAGGGATACCGGTCCTCGGAGTCGTCCAGGTACATCGCCTGGGCGATTCCGTACTGGCGCAGGTTGCCTCGACAGTTCATTTCCTGGGCTTGCGATTTGACCCGCTGAAGGGCCGGCATCATGATGGCCATCAGAATCGCGATGATGGCGATGACCACAAGCAGTTCGATCAGCGTAAAGGCTGGCAGTCGGCGTTTCATGGTACATCTCCTTCCCAATTCCGGAAATTCACATGAACCAATATTATCGCCTGATTCGGCTATGACAGCCCGTCCGGTCCCCGCCGCCGCACAGATTTATCATATCCCTGTACTGGGTCGGGATGCAACATTTTCTCGCTTTCGGACGCCCGAGGGGGCCCTGCCGCCAAAGTGCGGACACGACCCGTTTTTGCCGCCTTCGGATTTGTTTGTTATGCTTGTCATGGAGGCCCGCCCGGGCGGAGCCTACTCCAACACGGTCTGTCGTAAGGGGTTTGTCATGATTGCCAAACGAGCTTTCACCCTGGTGGAGTTGATGATCGTCGTCGCTCTGCTGGGGATCATGGCGGCCATCGTCATTCCCCAGTTCGGTTCCAACACGTCCGAGGCCAAAGCCTCGGCGTTAAGCTCCAATTTGGCGGCCGTCCGCAAACAGATCGAACTGTATCGCTACCACCATCAAGAACAACTGCCGGCCGCGATTGGTGAGACCGGCGCCGATTTCGTCCGTCGCATGACCACCAAGACGGACATTGCAGGCAACGCGGGCGCCCAGTTCGGCCCCTACTTCCTGCGAATGCCCGCCAATCCGTTCAACAACCTTGACACCGTACGGGTCGGCGGGGCCGCCGCCGGGGTAAACACCCACGGCTGGCGCTTCGATCCCACCAACGGACAATTCCAGGCGGACGACAACATCGACACCAACGGCGACGGTGTTCTCGATCACGTCGCGCTGTGATCGCGACCCCGCCCCAGCGATTGCGTCACAAGGGTTTTGCATCGAAGCCTTCTTTCCATATACTTTTCTAAGACGGCGACATTTGGGGGTTCCGTCCACGCGTTCTGGCACGCAACTCGGAGAGATGGAATGAAAACACGAGGCGGATTCTCGCTGATTCAGGTCGTTCTCGCGATGGTCGTTCTCCTATTGATCGGCTCGACCCTGGCCCCGCGGTTCAGTTCGGCCGGCGCCGACGCGCGAATCGCAGGTCTGTGCGAGAACCTGCAGAACGTCCGCCGCCATATCGAGGTCTATCGCCGTCAGCACGAGGACCGGCTCCCGGCCTCCGTCGGCGAGAGCGGCGAGGACTTCATCCGGCGGATCACCGGGGTCGGCGAGAATCTTATGGGCGAGAGCTCCTGGCCGCGACTGGAGCGGATGCCCATCAACCCCTACAACCGCTTGGACACGGTCCGAATCGGCGGAGCCATCGCCGGTGCGGGCACCCACGGCTGGCGGTTCGATCCGGTCACCGGGGCCTTCCAGGCCGACGATTCCTTCGACACGAACGGCGACGGCCTCTCCGAACACGCCAGTCTGTAGGCCCAATGCAACCACACACCGAACCGAAACACTGGCCACCCTCGGGCATTCCGTTTTGGCCATTCGCCTTTTGAACCTTCGTGCTTGGTTCGGATTTCGAGTTTCGAATTTCGGATTTTCTTACAGCCTCCAGGGACTTCGCGTTGCGCGGGCAAGCATTCGGTCGGCTTCCGGGTCGTTGATGAACCGCTCTGCCGCGGGGTCCCACTGGAGCTTGCGGCCCAG
>JAGPGT010000166.1 GCA_018055905.1 Phycisphaerae bacterium | reverse complement strand
GAAATATACGGCAATATTCAATGATGGCCGGCCTGTGTGCCGGGGTTCGAATCATCGCCTGTGGAAGCGGCGTGTCATTCCTTCTCGCGGACAACGGTTATCTTGCTCAAGGGGTACCAACCGTCGGCGGATCGTCCCTGGATGGCGAGCCGCACAACCGGTTCTATGGACTCTTCGCCGACAATCCCGATGGCCAGAGTGTACTCGCCAGCCAACAGGTCCGAGGGGAGCGTTACGGAATCGGTGACCGGTATGATTTCGCCGGGCGGCAGGTCCGGCGGCTGCTTCATGAACTCCTCAGTGAAAAGCTCGACCGAGCCGGGCATCCACTTCTCAACGGTGACTGCTCCGACCAAGACGCTGGTCTGGCCATCGTCCCTCGTGAACCTATACGCGACGCGGTAGGGTCTGTAGCAGGGGGCCGACCCGATGTTCTGCCACTTCGCGTCGATTACCAGGTTGGCTCCGACGCCGACCTGTTTTGGGTGGCTCAGTTCTCTGAGCACGAACCGATATCCGAGCCTGCGGAGAAACCGCTCGATTTCCGGCCGGACCTCGTCGGCGATGGGTAGAGGAGCGGACTTGTTATTGAGGTACGAGCCGTGCAGAGCAAGAGCATAGTTGAAGATGTACCGCAGCGACCAGCCCTCCTGGACCCACTTTCGCATCTCCCAGCAGCTCTCCCAGGCGACAGGGGCTCTCTTCCATGCGTCTTGGACTCCCGCCTCTTGAATGAGGTTGGGATAGGCGTCCCGCATGTGGTACCAGTTCTTCGAGAACCCGCCCAGGTCGCCCAGGCAATCGGCACGCCACCCTGTGCCTCGCTGAGCTGCATAAGCCAAGCATTCAGGGTCGCCGACGAGCATCAGCAGGGGAGTCTTGCGGAAGGCTCCGACGTAGGTGTCGATGATCAGCTTGCGGTTTTCGAGAGTCGGCATTCGGGCGGTCTTGGAGCTGCTCATGTGCCACTCGCCCCACCAGCCGACGGTGCCTAGATCCACGTGATCGAGGTCGGGATGACCATCGTAGCGCTGGCCGAGCCGGTGGATGAGGTGCAGATGCCTCGCTAGTGTGTTGGGATCGTCGAGATCGGGGATCGTCAACCCCTCTTGGCCACTGTAATCGACCGTGAGTACCTTGCAGCCGACTTCTGCGAGCCACGTAGGCTGGTAGGGCCGGCCCGGCGTCGTCGAGCAACACATTACGCGAAATGCCAGCCGTTGTCCGGCGACACGCGTTTGCTGGAGGGTCTTGTCGAGGAAGGCGTAGTCGACTTCTCCCGGACGAGGCTCCAGAACGCCCCAACCCCAACGGGCATAATGAACAGTCGATGGAATCCAGTCGGGCAGGCTCTTGTCTTCGGTCCGTGTCCTGTGGAACGTTTGCCAGCCGACGCCGGGATTGGCCAGTAGTTCGTCGGTCTCGTCCGGATGGATGGTGACGGTTTGTGCAGCCGTCGCCGCACGACAAGCCAAGCTGCAAGTGAAGAAGAGGATGGCGATCTGGAGGACGGTCTGCGATCTTGTCATATATTACACTCCTGAGCTGGCAGTTCCTTTCGAGGGCATCGGTATCGTACCAGGATTGAGCGGTAATTCAAGTCAGGCTTGATCGCACGCGGAAGGATGGTTAGAACTGGGGTATGAGCAACAACCCTGTGTCCACTCGTTCAAGTGGCCGGTCCGTGGAGAATAGGCGTATGGATCGAATCTTGGAACCCGAGGTGATGGACGACGAGCAACAGGCGATCGCCTACGCGAGGGCCGATTTTTCCTCGTCCAATCAGATGTTCGTGGAGGGTCTGATCGAGGCCTTTGAATCTAGGCTGGGAACCGTCTTGGATCTGGGCTGCGGCCCCGGCGACATCCCCATCCGTCTGGCTCGGGCGATGCCGTCTGTCTACATCGTGGCGGTCGATGCGTCGGAGGTCATGGTCTGCCTGGCCCATGAAGCTGCGGAGACCGCCGATCTGCTCCGGCGGGTTCGCGTCGTCCGGGGACGCATCCCAGGGCTTCGACTTCGAGCCGGCGGGTTCGACGCGATCATCTCCAAAGATCTTCTCCACCATCTGCCGGATCCGATGGTGTTCTGGGAAGAGGTCAAGCGTCTGGGCCGACCCGGTGCTGCGGTCTACGTGATGGACCTGTTCCGTCCCCAGTCGGAGGAAGCTGCGGCCCGAATCGTCGAGGCGGTCTCCGCCGATGAGCACGAGATCCTCAAGAAGGACTTCTACAACTCCCTCCTGGCGGCCTTCACACCCGACGAAGTCCGGGACCAGCTTCGCCAGGCGGGACTGGACTTTGCGGTGGAGGCGGTCAGCGAAAGGCACATGCGGATTCGAGGCCTTCTTTGATCAGGAGTGTCGCGGATGCGGATGAGAAGTCTTATCGCGGGGGTATGTCTGGCGGCGTTGCTGTATGGGTGCAAGAACCGGGTCGAAGAACCCGGCCGGGTGACCTATCGCGAGGTGTCCGGGACGTTTTCCATCGTGGCGGTGGACCCGAACACCGGCGTCTGCGGGGCCGCGGTCGCCAGCAAGTATCCCGCGGTCGGGAAGGTCGTGCCCTATGTGCGGGCGGGCGTCGGCGCGTTTTGCACGCAGCATTGGCACAATCCGTCCTGGGGCGAGAAGGCTCTCGATCTGCTAGGCGAGGGACGTTTACCGGAGGAGGTCCTTGCGGAGCTTCTGCGGAACGATCCGCGGAAGGATAAACGGCAACTGGCCATTATCGACATGTCCGGGCGGGCGGCCAACCGCAATTGCTCCGGCTCAGATCCCTCCGGCCTGTGGTGGGGCTCTGCGGCAGGGCGGTACTACGCCTGCCAGGGTAATACTCTGACCGACTGCGAGGTGATTTACGCCATGGCCCGCGCCTATGAACGGACCGCAGGCTGTCTCGCGGACCGACTTATGGCGGCCTTGGTCGCAGGCGACAAAACCGGCGGGGACCACCGCGGTCGTCTTGCCGCCGGGATTCGCGTCGCCAAGAAGGGCGTTGAGGGTTATTGGCTGGAGCTCTACGTCGACGAGAGCGACGACGCGGTGACCGACCTGGCGAAGCAATACGCGGCCCTGCAGCACGAGGCCAAAGGGACTCCGCAATGACCCCACAGGACAAGCGACAGTTATACAATGTCGTACTGGACCGCGTGGAACACCTGATCGAAGGCGAGACCGATCTGATTGCGGTGATGGCGACGGTCGCCTGCGAACTGCACCACGCGTTCGATACCTTCGACTGGACCGGTTTCTACCGCGTGGTTCAGCCGGGACTGCTCAAGATCGGGCCGTACCAGGGGACGCATGGATGCCTGACGATCCCCTTCGAAAGGGGCGTCTGTGGAGCGGCCGCCCGCCTGCGAAAGACCCAGGTCGTCCCCGATGTCCGCGAGTTCCCGGGGTACATCGCCTGCTCGTCCACGTGTCGGTCGGAGATCGTTGTGCCGGTGGTCACACCCTCAGGAAGGCTCCTGGGTGTTCTGGATATCGACTCAGATCGACTTGCAGCGTTCGATGAAATCGATAGAATAGCCTTGGAGCAGATCTGTTCGGTGGTTGGTCGCGTTCATCCTGGAGGTTGACCGATGAGAAAGAGTGCGTTGTGCGCGTTGCTGGGCCTGTTGATCACGGTTTCCTTTGTCGGCGGGGCCTCGGCCGCCGAGGTGTCGAAACCCGCCAAACCCTGGATCGGTGTGCACGTCATGCTGACCAGTCGGGGACAGACCGAGGCGTTGACCGAGGTCGTCGCGACCCTCGCGGAGGCGGGCATCAACACCCTCGTCGGGGAGATCAACTACGGATTCGAATACCAGTCGCATCCCGAGCTGCGCGGGGACAATCCCAGCAGCAAAGAGCAGATCGGTAAGCTGGTCGCCGAGTGCAGGAAGCACAACATCCGCCTGATCCCGCAGTTCCAGTGCTTGGGGCATCAATCCTGGGGTGAGAACACGTTTGTCCTCTTGAGGAAGTACCCCCAGTTCGACGAAAGTCCCGGCCAGTACCCCGGCAACAAGGGAATTTACTGCAGAAGCTGGTGTCCGCAACATCCGGAGGTCAACCCGATCATCTTCAGTCTGATGGACGAGCTGCTGGCTGCGTTCGAGGCCGACGCGTTCCACGTGGGGATGGACGAGGTGTTCCTGATCGGTGAGGAGGCCTGTCCCCGGTGCAAAGGCAAGGACAAGGGCGAGCTGTTCGCCCTGGCGGTCAACGACTATTACAAGCATCTGGTTCAGGAGAAGAAAGTCGAGATGCTCATGTGGGGCGATCGCTTGATCGACGCCGACAAGATCAACTACGGCCAGTGGGAGGCCAGTAAGAACGGCACCGCAGGCGCCATCGACCGGATCTCGAAGGACATCGTCATCTGCGACTGGCATTACGAGCTGCGGCCCGCCTACGAGTCGGTCCCGATGTTCCTGGAGAAGGGTTTCCGCGTCTGGCCGGCCAGTTGGCGAAAGCCCGACGCCGCCAAGGCCCTGATCGACTACTCCCGGGCACAGAACCATCCGCGAATGCTAGGCCACCTGAACACGACGTGGGGCGTGGTTCCGCTGAAGGAACTCACCGCCTTCGAGCCGCTGAAACTGTCAACGGCCGCCTTCAAGTGAGAAAGGGCCTCGCTTCTCGAATAGCTCCAGCCACGCCAGGGTCAAGGCGTCGCTGATCGAGTTCGATTCGCGATACTCGCTGGGCGTCTTGCCCCAGTAGAAACTGATCCAGCCACAGGCGGTGGCCCTGGACTTATCGATGAACTCGCCGAGTTCCGCAGGGGAGCACTTCAGCGGGAAGGTTTCCTCGATTACGACGGGCTTGCCGATGTTGTAGGCGGCCAGGGCGGTGATTGCCGGGTCGACCTTGTCCGTCTCGGGATAGAAGTGGACGCTGGCGAAATCGAGGTTCTCCGCCACGTCCCTGGAATAGAACAGCGGCTTGGCTTGGGGGAAGAACTGTACCCAGGGAATGACGCCCACCGTGATCAGATGGCGGTCGTCGCGGCTTCGAATGGCTTTGACCAGCCGATCGACCCAGGACTTGGCCACCTGCTGCTGCGTGCGTCCGGCCAGGTCGAGCGAAATACGCTGGACGAAGTACTTGCCCGCTAGTTCGCCAAGCAGCCACTCGCTCTCCTTCTTGTCGCCCGGTGCGACGGGCTCATTCATCAGATCATAGCAGAAGACCGAGGGGCTTGCGGCGCAGCGTTCTGCCACCGCCTCCCAGAATCGAGCCTGTACCTCCCACCGATCCTGCTCGGACAACGAATCGTACCATGAGGGGACATCCGCCTTGTGGTAGCAGGCCAGGCCGGTCAGATCGAGGTACAAATGCAGCCGTTCCGCCAGTCCGACGAGCCGGCCGAGCGTCTCCAACGCGGCCTCGTTCGGCTCGGTGGGGCTTTGCATGAATCTGCCCAACTGAAGGTGGACGCGAACAACGTTGGCTCCGAGTTGTTTCATCTCCTCGAAGTCCGCCTCCACCTTGAGCCATTCTCTCCCCCAGTAGTCCTCCAGCAGCCGGCCGGTTTCGTCGTGGTCGTAGTTGAAGCCCCACGGTGTGAAACAGCTGCCGGTTTCCGTGACAAAGCCCCGGCTATCGTCGGAGACGCGAATGTTTTCCAGAACAGGCGAAACCGATGCGCTCTCCAGGGGCTTGGTCTGCTTATACGCGTCAAAGAGAGCCGGAATATCCGCCTGTTTCGAGTCGCCTGCGTGGACGACGACGCGGTAGTTCAGAGTCAGCTTCTGGCCTTTGGGAAGATCCAACTTGTCGCCTTCGAGCCAGTTCATCGGCGTGGGGGAGAAGAAGCCATAGTCGCGAGTGAACCATTTCGAAGGGTACCACTGATTCGTGGGGTGTTGCAGGATGGCGATTCCTTCGGTCACGTTGTTGCGGGAACCAGAGTAGTCGCACCAGGGCGAGGCGACGTCGAACGTGCCCTTCTCGCCTGTCTTGCCCTCGGCGTTGATCAGAGTCCCGCCGGAAAGGACACTCAGTTCGGGGACGACCCGGGCCGCAAAGAGCGAGTGATTCGTCTTGAGGATGCGGATGTCCGTCAGCGGTTCCAGCGTGATCGCAAAATCGATGAATCGGTGGGTCTCGCTCGGCGCGGTGATTACGATTCTGCGTCGATCGCGAATGATGGGGTCCTTGTCGGGCTGTTTCCACAGGCATTCGTCCTCGATGACGACTTTGCCGCCCGAGGACTCGACGATCTTGGGACCCTGCGAGAGGATCTGGCCGCGTTCGTTGCTCTCCTGCCAATAGTTGCCGCCGTTGACGCGGTCGCAGCCGAAAAACAGCGAGTGATGGTGCGGGTAGGGCTCGGAGGTCTCGGTTGTGATGGACTGGCCCGATGTCGGTCCGTTGACCGGCCAGAAGTAGGGGTACTTCTGGGAGTGGTCGAATTTGTAGCAGGTGAAGAGCTTCCCGTCGATCGTGACGACGACCTTGTTGTCCTCGACCTTGGCCTCAACGCTCTGTGAACTTGACTGTGCCGCGATGCAGCCAACGCTCGTCAATGCGAGCAGCACCAGAGTTACAACGAATACCGTGCGACTACTCATGTTTCCTCCTGTGTGTCGTTTCAAATGTGCCATGGGCTGCGAGTGGACCTGCTCAGGAGCCGGTTGGCCGCGTCATCGCCCGGGAATTCCTCTTTGACCGGGTCCCACCACAGGGACCGCTGGAGCTTGTAGCCGATGATGCTCAGGTGTCCGAGGGACGCACCCCGATGGCCGATCTCCTCGCTGCAACTGGGCTGGCGGCGGGTGCGGATGCAGTCGAACCAGTTCGCGTGGTGGTTGTTGTCGCCGATGTTGACCTCACGGGTGGTTAGTTTCATCCGTTCGAAGAGCCCGTCGGGTCCGCCTTCGATCGGGCCGCCAGTGGACAAAGACGTGACCCAACCCTCTTCGCCGACGAAGATACCGCCGAAGTTGCCCTCCAGCCGGGCGTTGGATGGGACCGCCCTGTATACGTCCTTCACCATGCCCCAATGGTCCACTAGGTGCAGGAGCGTGCCATTGGCGTAGCGACATGTCAGCGTCGGAAACTGCCCTGTGCTTGGAGGGATGATTTCGACCGGGCCGCTATTCTCCATGCCCAAAGCGTACTGGATGACGTCAGCCGCATGGGAATGGTACCAGGTGATCGCGGCGGCCCCGAAATCCTCGTGAAAGGCCCAGGGCACCACGCCGGGGATCGGGTTTCTGTGATACACGCTGTTGTATGGCTGCCAGGGGGCCGGTCCCACCCAGAGGTCCCAGTCCAGTCCTTCCGGCACCGGCTCGGCCGGCAGGGCGAAATCCTCCGGTATGTACGAATCGACCCCGAGATGGGTCCCGATCTTGCCCCAGAGCGTGAAGACCGACTTGACCTTCCCGAGCCCACCGGACCGAACGAACTCGACGACCTGGCGGATGGTCGAGATGGAGCGGTACTGGGTACCGGTCTGGAAGATCCGCCCGTACCGCCGGACCGCTTCTACGAGTCGGCGTCCCTCACGTATGGTCAGCGAAATCGGCTTCTCGCAGTAGACGTCCTTGCCGGCTTCGACCGCATGGATCGACTGCATCGCGTGCCAGTGGTCCGGCGTGACGATCACGACCGCGTCGATGTCCGGTCGGGCCAGCACCTCGCGATAATCGTTGTAGGCGGTGCAGCCCCGATAGGAGCCGGCGTCGCTGCGGGCCGCATACGTCTCCTCAACCCGACGTTTGCCTTCGTCGCGTCGCGTTCGATCCACGTCGCACACGGCCAACACCTGAATCTCACGGTCTCCTGCGAGCCGGCTCAAGTGACCCCTACCCATGCATCCATGGCCGATCAATCCAACGTTGATCCGCCCGCTTGGAGCAGAATTTCCTTGCGCCGCCCATACTTGTGAGGGAACGATCCATGGGGCAGCGACCGTGCCAGAGGCCATCGCGGCACCGGTTAAGAATCTTCGTCGTGTGATTCGGTTCGACTGTATCACGTTTGACCTCCGTTCGCCAATTGCACAACTGCCGTGTTGAAAGCCTCGATGTTCTGAGCCGCTTCGTCTGTGGACTTAAGCGTCAATACTACAGGCTGGCGGGTACGCATACGCATTTGTTGGAGGAATTGACCGATACTGTTGTTCTTTGCCGCTTCGTCCATCGCGGCAAACTCCCGTGGGCGGTCATCTGGAAAAAAGATCCCATCCTTGCCAACAAAGACCTCTACACCGAACTTCATAAGGAACTGGGCAATGCTTCTTGGATCAGCGTCATCAAACGTCCAGTCGGCCTGATAGATCACTAAACTTACCCCCGC